>NZ_JBBIAA010000014.1:27694-67882 GCF_037482545.1 Pseudokineococcus basanitobsidens
CCCCGCACCCGGCCCCCCACCCGACGTCGGCGACGACGTCGGGTGGGGGGACGCACGCCGCAACACGGACGACACGTGGGGTCACCACGCCGTCACGCGGTGCCACCAGGGTCGCGACCCAGCCGCCCCGCCGGGGCGCCAGGTGAGGAGATCCCCGTGACCGCAGGACGCCCGCAGGACCCGACCCGCACGCCCGTTCCGCAGCCGGCGGAGGCGGCCGACCTGCTCGTGCGCGGCCTCGGACGCCGCGGGTTCGTGCGCGCGGCGGCCGGTGTCGGCGCGGCGGCGGCCGGTCTCGCGGGCGGTGCGCTGGGCGTCCCCGCCCGCGCCGCCGGGGGCGCCGTCGTCCCGCCCGTCCTGCAACCGCTGCCCGACCGCCCTTCCCGCGACGTCTACCTGCCGTGCCGCCCCGAGGAGGCGCTGTGGGGACGGCTGCCCACGCGGTCCACCGCACCGGTCGAGCGGGTGCGCTCCGGGCAGGTCGTGACGGTCGACACGGTCTCCCACGAGGGCGTCCTGGAGGACCAGGGCAAGGACCCGCTCGCGTACTTCACGTCCTTCGGCGTCGACCCGGACGCCGTGCTCACGGACGCGATCGGCGTCGCCGCCCGCACGCCCCACGACGGCCCGGGACCGCACGTCGTCACCGGGCCGATCGCCGTCCGCGGGGCGCAGCCGGGCGACGTCCTCAAGGTCGACGTCCTCGACCTCGCCCCGCGCGTGCCCTACGGCGTCGTCTCGAACCGGCACGGCAAGGGCGCACTGCCGGGCGAGTACCCCGAGGCGTGGGAGGGCGACGCGTCGCTGGCGCGCTACTTCAACGAGGGCGGCAACGTCAGCGTCTTCACCGAGGTCCAGGCGCGGGGCGACGGCCTGGTCGGCGCGATGCCGGGCCCGGTCACCGCCCGGTTCCCGCTGAACCCGTTCCTCGGGCTCATGGGCGTGGCGCGCGACACCCGGGCACTCGTGGACTCCGTGCCTCCCACGGACGCCGGCGGCAACATGGACGTGAAGGACGTCGGCGTCGGCGCGAGCCTCTACCTGCCCGTCCGCGTGCCCGGAGCGCTGTTCTTCACGGGAGACCCGCACATGGCGCAGGGCGACGGCGAGGTGGCGCTCACCGCGATGGAGGGCTCGCTGCGGGCGCGGCTGCGGCTGACCGTCGTCCGCCCCGGTGACGGCGCGCCGCTCCTCACGGCGGAGCAGCCCTTCGCCGAGACCCCGGAGCACTGGATCCCCATCGGCCTGTCCGACCAGGACGGCCCCGAGGGCGGGGGGAACGTCACCGACCTCGACGTCGCCATGAAGCAGGCCGTGCGGCACGCCCTGGCGTTCCTCACCGAGGAGCTGGGGATGCCCGGACCGGTGGCCTACGCCTACCTCTCGGCCGCCACGGACTTCCACGTCTCGCAGGTGGTCGACCGCACGACCGGCGTCCACGCGCTCATCCGCAAGGCCGACTTCGAGGGGTGAGCCACCGCGCGCGGACCTCGAGGGGCGGCGCACGGCGTGCCGTCCTTCGAGGTCCGCGCTCGCGGGCGCCGTCACGGTCGCGTCCCCCGGACGGGTGGTCATGCCCGTCCGCCACCTGGGAGTTCCCCGGACGGGCTGGCGGCGACGGGGGCCCGGTGTTCCGCTGGGGCGTCCGCGCCGCCGCGGGCCCCACCTGGAGGACGCCATGACCACCACCGCCGCTCGCTCGACCGGTCGCAGCACCGGGTCCGCCGGCGCCCTCCGCGCGCTCCAGGTGGGGGCTCTGCTCGGGGTCCTGTCCGTCGTCTGGCAGTTCGTCACGGCCGGGCACTACCTCACCGACGGCTCGTGGCTCGGTGCGCACTCGGGCGGCGCCGTGGTGCTGCACGTCCTCACCGGCCTCGCCGCCCTCGCGGCGATCTGGTGGCGCGTCTCCGGCGGCCGGACGTGGGTCGCGGTCCTGGCCGTCGCCACCTTCGCGCTGACGTTCCTCCAGGCGTGGAGCGGCGACCACGCCCCGCTGTCGGTGCACGTCCCGCTCTCGCTCACGGTCGTCGGCGGGACCGTGTGGCTGCTCGTCGCCTCGCTGGGCCGACGCCCCGCCTCAGGCACCGCCTGACACGCTGCCCGACGTCCCGCCGCGGGATAGCGGCGGGACGGGGCGCCCTCAGCCCTCCCGGCCGGCCTTGACGACGAGCACGGGGACGTCCGCGCCGAGGATCACGCGCTGGGCGGTGCTGCCCGTGAGGAACTTGCCGACGGGCGAGCGGCGCCGGGTCCCGACGACGACGAGCTCCGCCCCCGACGAGGGCACGGCGTCGAGCAGCGCGTCGACGGGGTCCTGGTGCTCCGGCCGCGGCAGCACGTCGACCGACGACGGGCGCTCCGCCAGGGCGTCGACGGCGCGACGCGCGGCCTCGCCGTGGTCGTCGTGCGCGCTGAGGTCGAGCACCGCCAGCGGCAGGTCCCGCAGCCGCGCCTCGGCGACCCCGCGCTCGAGCGCCGCCGCGCCCTCGACCGTGCCCGACCAGCCCACGAGGACCGCCACCGCCACCACCCCTTGACCCGTCGGTCCGACCGACCGCTGCTGACGGGCGGCGGACGGGGACACCCGTCCGACGCCCAGGACGGGCGGATCCTCGCAGGAGCCGCGCCTGCGGACGACCGGTACGCGTCGGGACGTCCTCCCTCGGCGGTACCGTGCCCGCCCAGACGAGGGGACTGGCCGCTGCCGGGGCCGTCGTCACCGCAGCGACGCGCCCGCCGGGGCCGGCGCGCTCGACGAGGAGGACGCCGTGCACCGACGCGCGAAGGCCGTGCTGGGCGTGGTGCTGCTCGTGCCGCTCGTCGGCGCGGCGGCCTACGACGCCCGCACCGCCGGCACCCTGTCCGGGGCCCGGACCGGGCTGACGATCATCGCCCCCGCCTCCCCCGGCGGCGGCTGGGACACCCTCGCCCGCCAGCTCCAGGCGACGATGCGCGAGGAGGGCGTCGTCACGAACCCGCAGGTCGTCAACGTCCCCGGCGCCGCCGGCACGATCGGGCTCGCGCAGCTGCAGGAGATGGACGGCCAGAGCGACGTCCTCATGGTCACGGGCACCGTCATGGTCGGTGGCGTCGAGATCAACCACAGCCCCGTGGGCATCGACGACGTCACCCCGATCGCCCGGACCACGGACGACTACGAGATCATCGTCGTCCCGGCGGACTCGCCGCTGGAGTCGGTCGACGACCTCGTCGCCGCCTGGCAGGACGACCCGGGCGCCGTCGCCGTCGGCGGCGGGTCGCTCGGCGGGACGGACCAGCTGCTCGCCGCCCAGCTGGCGCTGGCCGTCGACGTCCCCGCGACCGACGTCAACTACATCGCCTACTCCGGCGGCGGCGAGGCGATCGCGGCCCTGCTGTCCGGGGCCAGCGACGTCGGCATCAGCGGGTACAACGAGTTCGCCGACCAGATCGAGGCGGGCCGGCTGCGCGCCCTGGCCGTCTCGGCGCCCGAGCCGCAGCCCGAGCTGGGCATCCCCACGCTCTACGAGCTCGGCTACGACGTCCACCAGGGCAACTGGCGCGGCGTGCTCGCGCCGCCGGGGCTCACGGACGAGGAGACCCAGGAGCTCGAGGACATCATCACCGAGACGCTCGCGACCCCGACGTGGCAGCAGACCCTCGAGACGAACCAGTGGGTGGACGCCGAGCTCGTCGGCGACGACTTCGCCGCCTTCGTCGACGACGAGGTCGCCCGCATCCGCCAGATCCTCGAGGAGGCGGGGTTGTGAGCGCCACGACGCCCGGGGGCGGTCGCCCCGGCAGCACGCGGGACGCCCTGGACGGAGGCAGCCACCCCGCGGGCGCAGGCGCCGCCGCCCACGACGGCCCTCCGCAGGAGGAGGGCCCACGGACGGCGCCCCCCGAGCCGTCGCGCGGCTCGTTCGCCATGGCGGCCGCCGTCACCGGCTTCGCGCTCTTCCTCACCTACGGGCTCGTCGTCATGGACCCCGAGGAGAGCGCAGAAGGCGGCCCCGGTCCCGAGTTCTTCCCCGTGATCGTGCTCGTGCTCGCCTGGGTCGTCGCGGTCGGGCTCGTCGTCGACGCGGTCCGCGAGCGTCGCGCCGCGCACCGCCGGCTCGCCGACGCCGGCCCCCGGCCCGCCGGCGCCCCGACCGACGACGCCGCCGCCGGCAGCGCCGGGCTGGCGACGACGGTCGCCGCGGACCAGAGCACCGCCGACCGGGACACCGCCGACCGGGGCACCGCCGACCGGGGCACCGCCGACCGGGGCACCGCGCAGCGGGAGCCCGACCTCCCCGTCGCCCCGACGGACTGGCGCGCGATGGTGCTCGTCGCCGTCACCTTCGCGATCTTCATCGCCGTCCTCGTGCCGCTGGGCTGGCTGCTCGCCGGCACGTGGTTGTTCTGGGGCACCGCGCAGTCCCTCGGCAGCCGCCGACGCCTCTTCGACGTCGGCGTCGCGCTGGCCGTGGCGGCCGTCGTCCAGCTCGCCTTCAGCGCCGGGCTCGGGCTCAACCTGCCCGCCGGCGTGCTGGCCCTGTGATCGACGCCGTGACCCCTCCGACCACCACCCCGACGGAGGACCTCTGATGGCGGAGAACCTCGCCGACCTCGCCGGCGGCTTCGCGACGGCGCTGACGCCGATCAACCTGCTGTGGGTCTTCCTCGGCGCACTGCTGGGCACGGCCGTGGGCGTCCTGCCCGGTCTCGGCTCGTCGATGGCGGTGGCGCTGCTGCTGCCCGTGACCCTCGCGCTCGACCCGACGGGCGCCCTCATCATGCTCGCCGGCGTCTACTACGGCGGGCTGTTCGGCGACTCGATCACCGGGATCCTGCTCAACACGCCCGGCAACTCCTCGGCCATCGCCGCGACCTTCGAGGGGCACCGCATGGCGCTGGACGGCCGTGCGGCGCAGGCGCTGGCGACCTCCGCCATCGGCGCGTTCGTCGGCGGCCTCATCGCGACGACGGTCGTCGCCCTCGGCGCCCCCGCCTTCGCCGACCTCGTCTCCGCCTTCGGCCCCGAGGAGTTCTTCGCGCTCACCGTCTTCGCCTTCGTCGCGACGGCGTTCGTCGTCGCCGACTCGGTGCTCAAGGGACTGGCGGCGCTCGTCATCGGCTTCACCGTCGGGCTCGTCGGCATCGACCTCCAGACCGGCACGGTGCGGTACACGCTCGGTGTGCCCCAGCTCTTCGACGGGGTCGGCATCGTCGTCATCACCGTCGGGCTGCTCGCGCTGGGAGAGGTGCTCCACGTCGCCAGCCGCTCGAAGCACGCCAGCGGCGACCGGCTCGTCGCCGTCCAGGGCCGCCCCTTCCTGTCCCGGGCCGAGTTCCGCGAGGCGCTCCCGGCGTGGCTGCGCGGCACCGCGTTCGGCGTCCCCTTCGGCGTCATCCCGGTCGGCGGCTCCGAGGTGCCGACCTTCCTCTCCTACGGCACCGAGCGCCGCCTCGACTCCCGCCTCCGCGTCCCGAAGTTCGGCCGCGGCGCCATCCGCGGCGTCGCGGGGCCCGAGGCCGCCGGCAACGCGACGGCCGGCACGGCGATGGGGGCCCTGCTCGCGCTGGGCCTGCCCACGTCGGCGACCGCGGCCGTCCTGCTCGGCGCCTTCGAGCAGTTCGGCATCCCGCCGGGCCCGCTGCTCTTCGAGCGCGAGGGGGACCTCGTGTGGGCGCTCATCGCGAGCCTCTTCATCGGGCTCTTCGTGCTCGTCGTGCTCAACCTGCCCTTCGCGCCGCTGTGGGCGAGGCTGCTGAAGATCTCCCGGCAGTACCTCTACGCCGGCATCACCGTATTCGCGGGCCTCGGCATCTACGCGACGGCCGGCTCCGCCGTCGACCTCGCCCTGCTGCTCGGCCTGGGCCTGCTCGGGTTCCTCATGCGCCGCCACGACGTCCCGCTGGCGCCCGTCCTCATCGCGGTGATCCTCGGCCCGCTCGCCGAGACGAACCTCCGCCGGAGCCTCGCCATCAGCGAGGGCGACGTGACGACGCTCGTCTCCACCCCCATCACCGTCGTCATCTACGCGCTGCTCGTGGTCGCCGTGGTCCTCGCCGTCGTCGGGAAGATCCGGCGCCGGCGCAGCGCCGACGTCTGAGCCTCGATCGGCCTCTCTGAACCTCGATCGGCGTCTCTGGGTCCGTCTAGCGCAGACGGCATCCACCGCCAGACGACGTCATCGACCGGGCACACGTCGTCGCGCGTCCCTCTTCGCTCGCCTCTCCCGCACTTCGACGACTTCCTGTCACGACACGCCGGTCGTTCCTGACAGGAAGTCGTCGAAGTGCGGGAGAGGTGGACGGGGCGGGGCCTCAGCCCTTGACGCCGCCCCCGAGGGTGAAGGCGCCGCCGAGCCAGCGGGAGACGACGACGTAGAGCACGACCACGGGCAGCGTGTAGAGCAGCGAGTATGCCGCGAGCTGGCCGTAGGCGGCGGCGCCGTACTGGCCGAAGAACTGGTAGATCGTCACCGCGGCGGGCAGCTTCTCCTCCGTCAGGAGCAGGACGAAGGGGACGAAGAAGTTCCCCCACGCCGTGATGAAGGTGAAGATCCCGACGACGAGCATCCCGGGCAGCATGAGCGGGGCGACGATCCCCCGCAGCGACTGCATGGCCGAGGCACCGTCGGTCCAGGCGGCCTCCTCCAGCTCGACCGGGACGCCGTCCATGAAGGACTTCAGCAGCCACACCGCGATGGGCAGCGACGTCGCGGCCATGAACAGGATGGTCCCGTAGCGCGTGTCCACGAGGTCGAGCCGCGCGAAGAGGCTGTAGACGGGCACCATCACCGCGGTCAGCGGCAGCCCGGTCGCGAAGAGGATCGTGTAGAGGAACGGCCTCCCGTAGCGCAGCTGGTAGCGCGAGAGCGGGTACGCGGCGAGCGTCGCGACGAGCACCGTGATGACCGCCGCCGACAGGCACAGGACCAGCGAGTTGAGCAGCGGGCGGACCGTCGTCGCGTAGGTGAGGACGGCGGCGAAGTTGTCCGCACCGGGGTCGTCCGGCAGCGAGAGCTGCAGCGTCGCGCCCGGGTCCAGGGCGGCGAGGACGAGCCAGAGCAGCGGCACGGCGAAGAGCACGGCGATCACGACGAGCACCGCCGTGACGATGACGTCGGACGCCCTTCGCCGCGGCGACGCGACGGTGGGGCGCGGCGCCCGGGTCGGCGGCACCGTCGTCCCCCTGCCGGGGGCCGTGCCGGGGGTGGGTGCCGTGGCGGTGGCCATCAGATCTCCTCCTTGCCGATGGCGCGGATGTAGCCGAGCGAGAAGACGGCGCCGACGGCGAGCAGCACGAGCGCGATGGCCGTGCCGTAGCCGAGGGCGGCGTACTGGAAGGCCTGCTCGTACATGAGCAGCGGCAGCGTCTCGCTCTTGTCGCCCGGCCCTCCCGCCGTCATGACGAAGATCAGCGTGAAGACCTGCAGCGTCTGCAGGGTCACGAGAACGAGGTTCGTGCCGATGGCCCGCCGGATCATCGGGATGGTGACGAAGCGCAGCCGCGCCCAGCCCGACGCGCCGTCGATCTGGGCCTGCTCGTCGACGTCGGCCGGCACCTGGCTCAGCGCCGCGAGGTAGATGAGCATGGAGAACGCCGTCCCGCGCCAGATGTTGGCGAGGACGACGGCCAGGATCGGGACGGTGAACAGCCAGCTCTGCCCCGGGAGGCCGAGCCCCCCGAGGGCCGTGTTGAGCGTGCCCTCCGGGTTGAGGAACGCGTACCAGACGAAGGCCGCGACGATCTCCGGGACGACGTAGGCCGCCATCACCGGCAGGGTCACGAGCGAGCGGACGAGGGTGCCCCGGCCGCGGAGCATGAGCGCCAGCGAGAGCCCGAGCCCGTTCTGCCCGACGACCGCCGAGCCGACGACGAAGACCACGGTGAGGACGACGGCGTTCCACACCGCCGGGTCCTGCGCCAGGGCGACGAAGTTGTCGAGCCCGACGAAGGACGTCTGCGCCGCGGCGGAGCCGGTCAGCGAGGCGTCGGTGAAGGAGAGCAGGACGCTCCACACGACGGGGCCTGCGAAGAAGACGGCCAGCAGGACGACGGCCGGGGCCATCGGCACCAACCAGCGGCTCGCGGGCCGGCGGCGCGGCGGACGCTCGGGCGCCGCCTGCGGCGCGGGGGCGGGGGCGCTGCCCCCGCGGGTCTCCAGGACGCTCACGAGCCCTCCTCGGGTGCGGCGGGTGCGTCGTCGGCGCGTTCGACGTCGTCCTCGCCGACGATGCCGGTGACGGCGTCGCCGTAGTCGGCCATGGCCTGGGCCGGCGTGCGGTCACCCGTGATGACCGACTCCGCCGTGGTGCTGATCTCGTTGGAGATCCGCGGGTACTCCTGGTAGGCGGGGCGGTAGCGCGTGACGTCGACGAGGTCGGTCAGCTTGCCGATCACCGCGTTCTGGTCGGCGTACCGCGGGTCGTCGGTCACGTCCGCGCGCACCGAGATCTGCTGGGCCGCCAGGTAGTAGCCGAGGGAGTTCTCGGCGTCCGCCGCCGTCGTGACGAAGTCGAACGCCAGGTCGGGGTCGGGTGCCCCCGCGCTGACGGCGAACGCGAAGCCGCCGGACATGCTCACCGCACCGGGCTCCTGCCCGTCCTGCGTCGGCATGGGGGCGACGTCCAGCGTCTCGGGCCACTCCGGCCAGGCACCGGCCCCGCCCTCCTGCCAGTTGTTGACCTGCCACGAGCCGTCGAGGGCGATGGCGACGCGCTGGTCGGGGATGAGCTGGCCCGCCACGGCGTACTGGATCTGGGGGTCCAGGGCCAGGGCCAGGGAGGGGCCCAGGTCCTCGCTGTAGACGGTGTCGAGGAAGCCCATCGAGTCCTCGAACCCCTGGCTCGCGACGACCCACTTCTGCGTCTCGTCGTCGTAGAGCGTGTCGCCCGTGCCGGCGAGGAGCATCTGGACGCCCTGCATCGACGTCACCTCGCCCACGGAGGAGCCGCCGTAGACGTTGAGGGGGACGACGTCCTGGCCGTCCGGCGACCGCAGGCCGGCGTCCCGGACGGCGCGGGCGGCGTCGAGCACGTCCTCCCAGGTCCGCGGCTGCCACGGCACCTCGACGCCGGCCTCCTCGAGCAGGTCGCGGTTGTACCAGAGGCCGCGGGTGTCGGTGCCCATGGAGACGCCGTAGACGGAGCCGTCGCGGCCGGTCGTCGCCGCCTCGGAACCCGCGAACTGGGGCCAGTCCTCCCACTGCGCGAGCCGGTCGTCGAGCGGCAGGAGGTAGCCCGCCTCGATGTCGGAGTTGATCTGGAAGGTGTCCTGCAGGACGACGTCCGGGGCCGTGCGCTCCGAGCCCCGCATGAGGTTGAGCTTGGTGAAGTAGTCGTTGCCGCCGGCGACCACGGGCATCAGCTGCACGTCGACGCCGGGGTTCTCCTCCTCGAACTGCGCCTCCACACCGGCGAACCACTCCGGGACGCTCGTCCCGCCGCCGAACTGCTGGTAGGCGACGCGCAGCGTGTCGGCCCGCGCCGCCGCGTCCTGCTGGCCGCAGCCGCTCACGGCGGCCGCCAGCGCGAGCACCGCGGCCGACGCCGCAGCCACGCGCGGGCCGGCCCTCCCGGCCCTGGCCGACCTCTCGCCCGGCCTGCCGCCGGACCTGATGGCATGCACCACGGTGGACCTCCGCTCCACGGCTCCGTCGCCGCCTCGTCGGACCCGGGCCCGGACGTCCCGGGCCCGCCTGGCTCAGGTGCTCAGGGCGCTGACGCCCCGACCACGGCGCCGTGCCCGCGTCCGGCCGCCACCTCGGCGACCTCCACGAGCCGACGCACCCCCCGCGCGCGCAGGCGCGCCGGGTCGGCGGCGTCCTGCGGGGTGACCAGCGCCGGCGGCTCGCCGTCCGACGCCACCTCCCGCCAGGCGGCGGCGACCTCCCCGGTGGGGGACGTCGCCGACCGCGCCCCGGGCTCGCCGAGCCCGGGGACGAGGAGGCCGTCGCGGTCCCCGGCGTGCGGGGCGCACGGCCGGCGCAGGTCCGGCAGCAGCTCGACCAGCGCGTCGGCCGCCGGCTTGCGCCGTCGCTCGCTCGTCATCAGCCCCAGCCCGTGCTCCAGGGGTGGGAAGTCCGCGAGACCCGCGTCGACGTCGTGCGAGCACCACCACGTGACGGCGGCGAGGCCCGGCGCCCCGACGACACGCTCGAGCGTGCCGGCGAGGAAGTCCCCGGCGCGTCCGGGCGGGACCTGGGGCTCCGGTGCGCCCACCTCCTGGAGCCACACGCACCGCCCCGGGTCCTGGGCCGCCCCGGCGGCGAGCTCGAGCAGGTAGCGGGCGTGCAGCAGCTGCCCCTCGGAGCAGGGGCCGAGGTCACGGACGCCGTCGCGGAACACCCACGAGTGGACCGTCGTCGCCGCCCCGAGAGCCGTCGCGTGGGCCGGCGTGACGGCGCTGGAGTCGCGGAACCAGACGTCGTCGTCCGCGGAGTGGGTGTGCTGCCCGCCGGGGGCGGCGCGGTCGGCGGCGGCGAGCAGCCGGGCGAGCCAGACGCTCGCCTGCTCGGCCCCCAGCGGAGACGGGTCGGGGTGGTACGGGTGCGCGAACTGGTTCGTCTCGTTGCCGAGACCCAGCCCGAGGAAGCCCGGCCGGTCGGCGAGTGCCGCCGCGAGGGCCGTCACAAGCCGCTCCTGCGCGGCGACGACGTCCTCGTCCGTGAAGAGCGACCGCCGGTGCCAGGTCACGACCCAGGCGGGAAGGAAGTCGAAGCTCGACAGGTGCCCCTGCAGCGCGTCCACGCTCGTGGCGAGGCCCCGCTCGGCGGCGAGGTCCACGACGGCGACGACGTCCTCCACGGCCCGGGCCCGCACCAGGGAGCGGTCCGGCTGCAGCAGCGGCCACAGCGGGAAGACCCGCACGTGGTCCAGGCCCATCTCGGCCACCGAGTCCAGGTCTCGCCGCACCTCGTCGAGGTCCAGGTCCATCCACGAGTGGAACCACCCGCGACTCGGCGTGTAGTTGGCCCCGACCCGCAGGCCGCCTCCGGGCAGCGCCAGCGGCGCGCCCACGGGCGGGGCGGCCGTCACGGCGCCTCCCGGCGCAGACGCAGGGTGACCACCTGGAAGGGGCGCAGCGCCAGGACGGCGGCGCCGTCGTCGAGCTGCTCATCGTGCAGCGCGCCGCGGACGTCGGCCGGCGCCGGACGCTCGAGAAGGTCCACCTCCTCGACCCCCGCGGCCGCGAAGCCGGGGACGAGCCGGGCCCGGGCGCGGCCGCCGAGCGCCTCGTAGAGGCGGACGACGACGTCGCCGCTCGCGTCGTCGGCGAGCTTGACGGCCTCGACGACGACGGCGCCCGGCGCGCTCTCGTCCTCGACGCGCACCACGGGCGCGACGGCGCGGCCGCCGGGGACCCGGCGCTCGGGGAGGTTGAGGGCGTAGCCCTCGCGGACGGCGTCCGCCACGCCGGCCCCGACCACCAGGGCGGCCCGCAGCACGTGCACGCCCTGGTCGGTGTCCGGGTCGGGGAAGCGGGGGGCGCGCAGCAAGGACAGGCGCACCGTCGACGTCGTGCCACCGCCCTCGCGCGGGTGGCGGGCGACGTCGTGGCCGTAGGTGGAGTCGTTGACGACGGCGACGCCGTAGCCGGGCTCGGCGACGTGGACGAAGCGGTGCGCGCAGACCTCGAAGCGGGCCGCGTCCCAGGTGGTGTTCACGTGGGTGGGCCGGCGCAGGTGCCCGAACTGCGTCTCGTACGCCGCGGAGTCGGTGTGGACGTCGAGCGGGAAGGCGAGCTTGAGGACCTTTTCGCGCTCGGCCCAGTCGACCTCGCACCGCACGTCGACGCGGGCGGCGCCGGGGGCGAGCGACAGGTCCTGCACGACGGTCGAGGCGCCGAAGGACCGGCGCACCCGCACCCCGGCGGCGCCGTCGTCGCCGACGGGCAGGAGCTCGACGGAGTCCGCACCGGTGAGGTCGGTGACCCGGTTGCGGTAGAAGGCGTCCAGGTCCCAGGCGTCCCAGGCGTTGGGCGTGTCGGGGTGCAGCTGCAGCAGCGCCCCGGCCTGCCCGGGCGCGAGGACCTCGCGGTCGGCCACGAGGTCGCGGACGGAGGTGAGCAGCCCGTGGCCGTCCACGACGACGCGCACGCGCCCGTTGTCGAGCACCCAGCCGCCCTCGCCCTCCTCGACCTGCACGTCGGCGGCGGCCTCGCCGGTCGAGGGCGCCACGGCCCCGCCGAGCGCGGGCGCCGCGCCCCGGGCGTGGGGCGTGGCGTTCAGCACGACCGTCCCCTCGCCGTCGCCCGCCAGGGCGCCGAGCGCCCGCGCGACCAGCCCCTCGAGCTCCTCGGCCACGCGGGCGTAGGTCTCGCGGGCCTCGCGGTGCACCCAGGCGATCGACGAGCCGGGGAGGATGTCGTGGAACTGGTGCAGCAGCACCGTCTTCCAGAGCCGGTCGAGGTCGTCGTGGGGGTAGGCGAAGGACCCGTCCGCCAGAGCAGCGGCGGTGGACCACAGCTCGGCCTCCCGCAGCAGGTGCTCGCTGCGGCGGTTGCCCTGCTTGGTCGCCGCCTGCGACGTGTACGTGCCCCGGTGGATCTCGAGGTAGAGCTCGCCGACCCACACCGGGCCCGCCCCTCGACCGGTCGGGGGGTACTCGGCCTCGGCGGCCTCGAAGAAGGCCGACGGCGCCTCCACGGCGACCCGCGGCGAGCCCTCGAGGTCCGCCGTCCGCCGGGCGCGCTGGAGCATCTCGCGGGTGGGCCCGCCCCCGCCGTCGCCGTACCCGAAGGGCACGAGCGACCGGTTCGAGCCGGCCTTGTCGCGGTGGTTCGCCTGGGCGTGCGCCAGCTCCGCCGCCGTCAGCTCGGCGTTGTAGGAGTCGACGGGCGGGAAGTGCGTGAGGACCCGGGTGCCGTCGATCCCCTCCCACCAGAACGTGTGGTGGGGGAAGACGTTGGTGGTGTTCCAGCTGATCTTCTGGGTGAGGAACCAGCGCGAGCCCGACAGGCGCACCAGCTGCGGCAGGGCCGCCGAGTACCCGAAGGAGTCCGGCAGCCAGACCTCCTGCGTGTCCACGCCGAACCGGTCGAGGAAGTACTGCTTGCCGTGGACGAGCTGGCGCGCCATGGCCTCGGAGCCGGGCATGTTCGTGTCGGACTCCACCCACATCCCGCCGACGGGCACGAACCGGCCCTCGCGCACCTTCTCGGCCACGCGGGCGAAGACCTCGGGGCGGTGCTCCTCGATCCAGGCGAACTGCTGCGCGGAGCTCATGGCGTAGACGAGGTCGCGCCCCTCGTCGGAGTCCATGAGGTCGACGACGTTCGACGTCGTCCGCGCGACCTTGCGGACCGTCTCCCGCAACGGCCACAGCCACGCGGAGTCGATGTGGGCGTGGCCGACGGCGGTCAGGCGGTGGGCGCTCGCCGTCGCGGGGGCGGCGAGGACGTCGGCCAGCTCGGCGCGCGCGGCCGCCGCCGTCCCGGTGACGTCCTGCAGGTCGAGCACGTCGAGGCTGCGCTCGAGCGCGCGCGCCACCTGCCAGCCGCGCGGGTCGCCGTCGCCGAGCTCGGCGAGCAGGCCGCCCAGCACCTCGAGGTCGGCGACGAGCTCCCACACCTCCGTCTCGAGCACCGCGACGTCGGCGCGGGCGAGGCGGTACAGCGGCTCGGTCGGCGCGGAGTCCTTGTCCCCCAGCGCGGTCGGCCCGAAGCGGTCACCCTCGTCGCCGAGGACCAGGGGGTTCGCGGCGGCCTCGACGAAGAGGTCGACCCGTTCTCCGCCGACGGCGTCCTGCGCCACGGGGACCCACCCGTTGCGCGGGTTGAGCCCCTTCACCGGCGCACCGTCGGCGGTGTAGACGAGACCCTCCGCCTGGAAGCCCGGCGAGGAGTCCGTCCACCCCAGGTCGAGCACGAGCTCGACCCGTCGCCCGACGGCGTCGGCCGGGACCTCGCCGGTGACGTGGAACCAGGTCGTCCCCCACGCCGGTCCCCACGTCTCGCCGACGGCCATGGGCTCGTACCGCGCCTGCGCCGACCGCGGCCCGCCGCCCGCGTCCCCCGGCAGCGCGTCCGCGGGCGGGACGGGCTCGCCCCGACCACCCTCGACGTGCCACGCCTCGACCTGCAGCGCCGCCACGGTGCGGTGCACGGCGGGGCGAAGCCGGTGGGTGAGCGTGCGCTCGACGCGCTGGCGGAGGACGGCTCGGTCGTCGTGCATGCGGGAGGTGTCTCCTGTGCGGTCGTCGGTGAGCGCGGTCGGCCTGGACGACTGGTCCAGACGTGCTTATGTCACCACGAGGGAGCGCCCTGGCGGAAGAGGCATCGTGATCCTTCCGTGATGCCCGGTCCGCCCGCTCGTCACCCCCCGACGGCGGCTGCGAGGTGCTCGCCGGTCAGCGTCGAGCGCGCGGCGACGAGGTCGGCGGGCGTGCCCTCGAAGACCACGCGCCCGCCGTCGTGCCCGGCGCCGGGGCCCAGGTCGACCAGCCAGTCGGCGTGCGCCATGACGGCGAGGTGGTGCTCCACGACGACGAGCGACGTGCCGCCGTCGACGAGGCGGTCGAGCAGCGCCAGGAGGGCGTCGACGTCCGCGGGGTGCAGGCCGGTGGTCGGCTCGTCGAGGACGTAGACGCCGCCCGGCGTCGCCATGTGCGCGGCGAGCCTCAGCCGCTGCCGCTCACCGCCGGACAGGGTCGTCATCGGCTGGCCGAGCACGAGGTACCCGAGGCCGACGTCGGCCATCCGCCGCAGCACCCTCACCGCCGCCGGGGTCCGCGCCTCGCCGTCGGCGAAGAAGGCGAGGGCCTCGTCGACCGGCATCGCCAGCACCTCGGCGACGTCCTTGCCGCCGAGGTGGTGCTCGAGCACCGACGCGTCGAAGCGACGGCCGTCGCACTCCTCGCACGTGACGGCGACCGAGGTCATCATGCCCAGCGAGACCTCGACGACGCCCGCGCCGCCGCACGTCGGGCAGGCCCCCTCGGAGTTGCTGCTGAACAGGGCGGGCTTCACGCCGTTGGCCTTGGCGAACGCCTTCCGCACCGGCTCCAGGAGGCCGGTGTACGTCGCGGGGCTGCTGCGTCGCGACCCCCGGATCGGCGTCTGGTCGACCGCGACGACCTCCGGCACACCGGGTCCCGTGGGCAGGCAGCCGTGGACCAGCGAGCTCTTGCCCGACCCGGCGACCCCGGTGACGACGCAGAGGACGCCCAGCGGCAGGTCCACGTCCACGCCCCGCAGGTTGTGCAGGGACGCCCCGCGGACCTCGAGCGCCCCCGTGCGCGCCCGGACGACGTCCTTGAGCCGGGCGCGGTCGTCCAGGTGGCGCCCGGTCAGGGTGCCGCTCGTGCGCAGCCCGGCGACGTCGCCGGCGTAGACGACCTGGCCGCCCGCGCTGCCCGCGCCGGGCCCGAGGTCGACGACGTGGTCGGCGACGACGACGACCTCCTGCTCGTGCTCGACGACGAGCACGGTGTTGCCCTTGTCGCGCAGCCGGAGCAGCAGGTCGTCCATGCGCCGGACGTCGTGAGGGTGCAGGCCGGCGGTCGGCTCGTCGAAGACGTAGGTGACGTCCGAGAGCGGCGAGGACAGGTGGCGGACCATCTTGACGCGCTGCGCCTCGCCGCCCGAGAGCGTGCCCGGCGGGCGGTCGAGAGAGAGGTACCCGAGCCCGATCTCGACGAGCGCCTCGAGGGTGCCCCGCAGCGCGGTGAGCAGCGGTGCGACGGAGGGCTCGTCGAGGTCGCGCACCCACGCGACGAGGTCGGTGACCTGCAGCGCGCTGACATCGGCGATGTTCTTCCCGCCGATCCTCGAGGAGCGCGCCGGCGCCGCGAGCCGGGTCCCGTCGCACCCCGGGCAGGTCGCGAAGGTGACGGCGCGCTCGACGAAGGCGCGCACGTGCGGCTGGAGCGACTCGACGTCCTTGGAGAGCATCGACCTCGTGATCTTCGGGATGAGCCCCTCGTAGGTGAGGTTGACCCCCTCGACCTCGACCTTCGTCGGCTCCTTGTGGAGCAGGTCGTGCCGCTCGTGGGAGGTGTAGTCGCGGATCGGCTTGGCCGGGTCGAGGAAGCCGCTGCCCTTGTAGATGCGCCCGTACCAGCCCTGCATGCTGTAGCCGGGGATGGTGAAGGGGTCGTCGTCGAGCGACTTGGCGTCGTCGAACAGCGCCGTGAGGTCGACGTCGGAGACGGCGCCCCTGCCCTCGCAGCGGGGGCACATGCCGCCGGTGCGCGAGTACTCCTGGCGGACGGCGCGCCGCTCGCCGCGCTCGACCGTCATCGCCCCCGTGGCCCGGACCGAGGGGACGTTGAAGGAGTAGGCACCGGGCGGGCCGACGTGCGGCTGCCCGAGACGGCTGAACAGGACGCGCAGCAACGCGCCGGCGTCCGTGGCCGTGCCGACGGTCGAGCGCGGGTCGGAGCCCATCCGCTCCTGGTCCACGACGATCGCCGCGGTGAGACCCTCCAGCAGGTCGACGTCGGGGCGGTTGCGGCTCGGCGTGAAGCCCTGCACGAAGGCGCTGTAGGTCTCGTCGACGAGCCGCTGCGACTCCGCCGCGACGGTCCCGAACACCAGGGAGCTCTTGCCCGACCCGGACACGCCGGTGAAGACCGTGAGCCGGCGCTTGGGGATCTCGAGGCTCACGTCGCGCAGGTTGTTCTCGCGCGCGCCGTGGACCCGGATGACGTCGTGCCGGTCGGCGGTGCGGACGTCGGCCCCGGGCCCGTCCGCGACCTCGTCGGTGCTCATGGCGACCTCCCCGCGTCGGCGCGGCCGGGACGGCCCCCGTCGGGCCGCGGGCTCGGGGCCGGCCCCGCCCGCAGGATCATGCCCGCGGCGTCGTGCCCGGCGGGCTCCAGGTGCTGACGGTCACGGCGAGCGTGACCGTCGTCGTGCCCGCGAGGCGGGCGACCCGCGCGTCGAGCTCCGCCTCGGAGGTGTGATGGGCGCTCGGGCCCATGGCCGCCGCCGCGCGGGCGAGGCGCCGGTCGAGGAGGACGTGCTCGGTGACGTCGTGGGCGGTCGTGCGCGTGAAGCCGGGCAGCGACCGGGCGAGGCGCTCGTCCTTGGCGGCGTCGACGGCGACCATGCCGAGGGCGTCCACCAGCTCGCCGAGGTGCTCCGGGCGCGGCGTCACGACGACGAGCGCGCCGCCGATCGCCAGGACCCGGGCGGTCTCGGCGGCGTCCCGGGGGCCGAAGACGCTCGTGACGACGGCGACCGAGCCGTCGGCCAGGGGCCACCGCTCGCGCAGGTCGGCCCCGACCGCCACGGCGCGGGGGTGGGCGCGGGCGGCCCGGCGCAGGGCCGGGGTCGACAGCTCGACGCAGACGCCGAGGGCGTCCGGCAGCCGGTCGAGCACGCCGCCGAGGTACCAGCCCGTACCGCCGGCGAGGTCGGCGACGAGCGTCTCCCGGTCGTCCCCGGCGCCGCCCGACCCGGCCCCGGGGCCCGCCGGGCGGGCGGCGTCGACGGCGTCCACGACCGCGGCGGCGAGGGCGTCCCGCACCGGCGCGTAGACGCCGCTGCCGAGCAGCTCGGCGCGGGCGGCCACCATCGCCGCCGTGTCCGCGCTGCGCGGCGTCGGACCTCCGCGGCGCAGCGAGACGTGCCCCTGGCGGGCGCGGTCGAAGGTGTGGCCGTGCCCGCAGCGCAGGCCGCCGGCGGTGGCCCCGAGCGGGCCGCCGCAGACCGGGCAGCGCAGGGCGTGCAGGACCGCGGCGGGGAAGGAGGCGAGCCGCGGGGCCCCGGGCGGCCCCGCGGCTGGAGCCTCGTCCACCCGGCCGAGCCTAGGGCGCACCGCGTGGACGGACGGCGCCCTCCGTCCTCGACGTGCGGGGGGTCACAGGTACGTGGTGACCGAGTCGACGACCGTCGTACGCGGCGTGGACGTCCCGGCGAGGTAGAAGGAGACCTGCGTCACCGACCCGAGCTCGAGCTCCCCGCCCCCGGAGGCCCAGGACGGCGGCGCCAGGTCGGTGAAGGGCACCTGCAGGACCTGCGGCCCCGTGCCGTCCGGGGTGACGACGGCCTCCCAGTAGCCGCCTCCCGCGACGAGCTGCACGGTGACCGGCGAGGCGTCCTCCGGGTCGACCCACAGCTGCAGACCGCGCTGACCCCACCAGTCCTGCGGCTCCGGCAGGTCGCGGGAGACGCCCGCGTAGCCGGCGCTCCCGGGCTGCACCTGCAGGGCGAGGGCGCGGTCGTCGGCCGCAGCCGGGTCACGACGACCTCCGCGGGCGAGGGACACGACGACCGGGTCGCCGCCGGGGTTCACCGTGACGGCGGCCCGGGCCGCCGCGTCGTCGTCGAGCCCGGAGAAGTCCTCGACGACGACGGGTGCCGTGGGCAGCGACCGCGTCGTGAAGCCGGCGCCGCCCCCCGTGGCCACGGTGCTGCCCGCGCCGTTCACCGCGGTCACCGACCAGCGGTACGTCGTACCGGGCTCCAGCCCGGCAGGAGGCGTCCAGGACGTCCCCGGCAGACCGGTGGCCGTGACGGGAGGACCTCCGTCGCCGTCCACGGGCTCGAGGACGACGCGGTAGTAGGCCGCGTCCCGGGCCTCCTCCCAGCGCAGGGCCGGTGACGTGCCGACCTCGGCGGCCCCGTCCGCGGGGGCGACCTGCGCGAAGGCGCCCGGCGCCCCGGCGACGACCTCCGCCCGCGTGCGGACGACGGCACGGACGAGCGAGACGGGTCGCGCCGCCGGGCCGCGACCGTGGACCTCGCCCCAGACGACCCGCACCCGCCCCACCTCGGGCAGCTCTCCCGTGCGGACCCACCAGCGGTCACGTCCGTCCCGGGTCAGCGAGGTGTCGACCGGGACCCAGGTGCCGTCCCCGTCGGGCACCTCGACCCGCAGGGTCCCGCTGGGCCCGGTCGGGCGGCCGCGGGCGGCGACGAGGAGCTCCAGGCCGGTGGTGCCCGGCCGCTCCCACGTGACCTGCCCGTCGCCGGCGCGGGCGACGACCGCGCTCTCGTCGCCGGCGGGGGAGGTCGCGAGGCCGTCGGAGTGCGACGACGTCAGGCCCCAGTCCTCGAGCGGGTCGACGAGGACGGCGTCGCCGCCACCGGCCCGCACCGGGTCGGAGGCGGGCCCCTCGACCCCGTCCCGCCCCACGGGGACCACGCGGTAGAGCGTGCTCGCCGCGTCGGCCCGCTGCTCCGTCAGGTCGAGCCACGGCTCGTCGGAGGCGGGCACGGCCCGGTCGGTCAGCCGGACCCAGCCGCTGCGCGGGCCCGCGGCCCTCTCGACGTGGTAGGCCGCGGCGCCCGCCGTGCCGCGCCAGGTGACCTGGGGCACACCGGCGCGCCGCAAGACCTCGGTGACGAGCGGGGGCTCGAGCGGCTCGGGCGCCGGGGCGCGGCCGTCCTGCAGCTCACGGCTGAAGTCCTCGAGCGTGTCGACGCGCAGCCGCATGCGGGCGTCGTCACCGGGGACGTGGAGCGTGAAGCCGTCGTCGTGCGGCACGAACCCGCTGCGGTCGCCGTGCGGGAACAGGGACCAGAACAGCATCCCGCTCACCGTCGGCTCGTCGACGAGCGGGTCGAGCAGCTCGTCGCTGATCGCCGTGGACGCGTACTCGCCCGCGACGTAGACCTTGCCCGACGCCGTGACCTCGGCCGCGTCCCGCAGGACCGCCTGCGCCGTCGGCGGGTAGTAGTGGACGTCGACGACGTCGACGCTCGACGCCAGGGTGTCCGGGTCGATGCCGAAGCGGGTGCCGGCCGCGACGAGGTGCCGCGGGGCGAGGTCACGCAGCAGCGCCGCCCGCCCCTCGATCCACCCGGGCGTCATCCCGCGGAGCTCGTTGCCCAGCTCGAAGGCGAGCACGGTCGGGTCCTCGGCGTAGGCCAGGCCCGTGTACGGGTTGACGTGGGTGAGCACGCGCGTGACGTACTCGTCGAAGGCGGAGACCGCCCGGGGGTCGGAGTAGAAGGCCTCGCCCGGCAGCCCGAGGGGGTCGGTGAAGTCCCGGTGCCCCCCGTGGTAGTACTCCCACTCGTCCGTCAGGGGCAGCACGAGGCGGATGCCGAGCTCCCCGGCGTAGGCCATGGCGTAGTCGATGGTGGCGAAGGCCTCGTCGTTCCACGTGCCCGCCTCGGGCCGCAGCGTGAGCGGGTCGCCGGTGGAGGCGAGCATGTGCGAGCGGACGACGGTCGCGCCCGTGGCCGCCGCGGTGTCGAGGGCGTCCCGGATCCGGAAGCGCGTCGGGTAGGCGACGCCACCGACGTTCTCGTCGAGGCCGAGCCAGTAGATGTTCGGCCCGGAGAAGCGGAAGGGCTCGCCGTCGAGACGGAGCGTCCCGCCCTCGCGGGTGACGAAGGACGTGTTCCTCGACGGGCCGACCGGCGCGTCGAGCCCCGGCGCGGCGGCGGCGGACGTCGGGGCCGGGGCGGCCGAGACCTGCGTCGCGGCGGCGCCCGTGAGCGCCAGCGCCAGGGCGGTGCTCGCCGCGAGCACCGCCGTCCGGTGTCGGTTCCTGCGGGACATGTCGTCTCCCTCGTCGGTGAGGTCGGGTGGTGGGTGGGGCGCGGGTCGGGCTCAGACGGGCAGCGGTCGCGCGGGCGGCGCGCCGAGGAGGTCGGCGCGGTGACGCAGCGCGGCAGCGCCCAGGAGGGGGCCCTCGCCGCGCAGCGCCGAGACGCCGACCTCGACGCGCCGCGCGTACTCGTGGACGGCGTGCTCGCGCACGGAGGCCCGCACGAGGTCGACGTAGTCGTGCCGCACGGCGACGAAGCCGCCGCCGACCGCGACGGACTCCAGCTCCAGGAGGGTCGCCACCCCCGCCACGGCCTGGCCCACCAGGCGTGCCGACCGTCGGGTCGCCTCGTCGGCGACGGGGTCGCCCGCCCGGAGCGCCGCGGCGAGGTCCTCGCCGCTGCGCCCGGTCCAGCCGCGCCGGCGGGCCCAGCGGACCGTCGAGGGACCTGACGCCGCGGCCTCGAGCGTGGTGCCGTGGCCCTCCTCCCCCGGCTCGACCGCCACGTGCACCTGGCCGATGTGGCCGGCGTTGCCGGAGCGGCCGGTGACGAGGCGGTCGTCCACGACGACCCCGCCGCCGATCCCGGTCGAGACGACGACGCCCATCGACGTCCGGGCGCCCCTGGTCGCCCCGAGCCAGTGCTCGGCCAGCGCGATGCACGTGCCGTCGAGCCGGACCACGGCGGGCAGCCCCGAGGCCCGCTCGACCACCTCGCGCAGCGGGTAGCCGGCGAGCAGCGGCAGGTTCAACGGGGAGACCGTCCCGCCCGCGCCGTCGAGGGGACCCGCCGAGCCGACGCCCGCCGCGAGCACCGGGCGGTCCGCCGCCGCGAGCGACGAGCGCACGGCGTCGCCGAGCGCCTGGGTGACCTCGGCCGGGGACCTCGTCGGCCCCGTGGGCCGGCGGTGACGGCTGCCCGTCACGAGCCGGCCGCCGGCGTCGACCAGGGCGGTCTCCAGCTTCGTGCCGCCGACGTCGACGGCGAGCACCAGTCCTGCGGTGGTGTCCATGGTCTCCTCGGCGGGGTCCTCGAGGCCGTCGGCGGGGCTCAGCCCCAGTCGGCGACCAGCTGGTTGGAGGTGCGCAGCACGCGGGGGTCGACGAGCCGCGCCGGGTCGACGTCCAGCCGCGAGCGCACCTCGAAGGTGGCCTGCTCGCCCGGCAGGAGGGTCACGAGCATGTCGTCGACCACGGCCTCCGGGTCGACCTTGTCGACGAGCAGGGCGAGGTCGCGGACCAGCCCGCGGGCCGTGACGACGACCCGGTACCCCTCCGCCGTGCGCTCGGCGACGGCCTCGAGGTCGGCCGCGGCCAGCGCCGAGTCCCGGTGCTCGGCGAAGAACCAGAAGGCGCGACGGCCGCAGGAGTCCACCACCACCAGCTCCTCCCGCGGGTCGTCCGGCCGGGTGACGTCGGGCGGCAGCGCGGTCGTCGAGGCGTCGCGGGGCTGGACGTCCGCCTCCCAGGCGTGCTCGGCGAGCACGGTGCCGTCGAAGCGGACGCGCCGGGCACGCGCCTGCCCCCGCCACGGGGCGGGCGCGTCGTTGACGGCGACCGCCGCCAGCCCGTCCCCGCGCGGCTGGACCGTCAGCAGGGCGTCCTCGTAGACGTGCTTGAGGGCGTACAGCAACGGCTTGGCGCGGCCGTCGCCGTCCACGGCCGCCCACGACGTCACCGGCCAGCAGTCGTTGAGCTGCCACACGACGGACCCGCTGCAGCGGGGCGACTCCGAGCGCATGTGCTCGATGCCGACCGTCACCGCGAGCGCCTGGTTGAGCGACATCGCCCAGTGCCAGTCCTCGACGTCGTCGGGCAGCGGCAGGTGGGCGACGAGCCCGTCGGTCAGCTTGTCGTTGCCGTCCTGCGCCTTCTGGTGGTGGGCCATCCCCGGCGACTCGGGGGTCAGCGGCGCGTCGCTGATGGCACGCGTGGTCGTGGACCACGTCGCCGGGCCCTGCCAGCCGAACTCCGCGACGAAGCGGGCGTGCACGTCGCGGTAGGTGGGGTAGTCGACCCGGTTCCAGTGCTCCCACAGGTGGACCGAGCCGTGGTCGGGGTCGTTGGCGGGCAGGTCCGGGCTCCCCGACCACGGGCTGGCCGGGGTGTAGGCGCGCACGGGGTCGAGCTCCGCGACGACGCGGGGCAGCAGGTCGAGGTAGTAGCCCAGCCCCCAGGTGCGACCCTGCAGCCGCTTCTCCCAGCCCCACTCGTCGTGGCCCCACACGTTCTCGTTGTTGCCGTTCCACAGCGCGAGGCTGGGGTGGGGCATGAGCCGCGTCACGTTGTCGCGGGCCTCCGCCTCCACCTCCGACCACAGCGGCTCCTCCTCGGCGTAGCTGGCGCAGGCGAAGAGGAAGTCCTGCCAGACGAGGAAGCCGCGCTCGTCGCAGAGGTCGTAGAAGTCGTCGGACTCGAAGTAGCCGCCGCCCCAGATGCGCAGGAGGTTGATGTTGGCGGTCGCGGCCTGGTCCAGGCGGGCGGCGAGCCGGTCGCGCGTCACCCGGGTGACGAAGGCGTCGTCGGGGATCCAGTTCGCCCCCCGAACCCACAGCGGCTCGCCGTTGACGAGGAACTGGAAGCCGGTGCCCTCCTCGTCGGGGTCCATCCGCACCTCGACGGTGCGGAACCCGATGCGCTGGTGGCGCTCGGCCAGCAGGGCGTCCTCGGCGCGCAGGGCGACGGCGAGGTCGTGCAGCGGCTGGTCGCCGCGGCCCCGGGGCCACCAGAGCTCGACGTCGGGCACGACCAGCTCCACCACGGCGGACGACGCACCGGCCGGCACGGCCGCCGTCCCCTCGACGCCGCGCACGGTCGCGACGACCTCGAGCTCCACCCCGACGCCCGCGGCCGAGCGCTCGACGTCCACGTGCACCGCGACGGTGCCGTCCGCGCCGCGGACCCCCACGACGGGGCGGACGGCGGACGCCCGGGCCCGGCTCCAGCCCTCGACCCGCACGGGGCGCCAGATGCCCGACGAGGCCGCCTCGAGCCCCCAGTCCCACCCGAAGTTGCACGCGGCCTTGCGGAGGGCGTTGAAGGGGTGGACGTAGGTGTGGGGGCGGTAGCCGATCTCCAGGCTCGCGCGGTCGGCCTCGCGGATCGGCGACGCGAAGGTGACGACCAGCCGGTTGGCCCCGGGCCGCAGCACGTCGCCGACGTCGACCCGGTAGGTGCGGTGCTGGTTGCGCGTGGCGGCGACGACCTCGCCGTTCAGCTGCACGGTGGCGACCGTGTCGAGACCCTCGAAGACCAGGTCGTGACGCTCGTGGTCGTCCGGCTCCCAGTCGAAGGACGTCGAGTACTCCCACGCGCACTCCCCGACCCAGGCGACCGCGTGCTCGTTCCGGTCGAGGAACGGGTCGGGGACCAGGTCTGCGTCCAGCAGCGCCGTGTGGACGAGCCCCGGCACCGCGGCCGGGATGGTCAGGCCCTCCAGGTGGGCGGGCACCGGGCCGCCCACGGCCCGCAGCTGCCACACCGCCGGCAGCTCGTGCACGGTCAGTGCGGAGGCGGCGGTGCGGGTGGGGGTCGTGGTCACTTGGTCGCTCCAGACGTGAGGCCGTTGTAGATGAACTTCTGCAGGAGCAGGAAGGCGACCAGGGTCGGGCAGATCACGAGGATCGTCCCGGCCGCGATCACCTCCCACTGCGAGCCGAAGGGGCCGGTGAACCGGAAGAGGGAGGTCGAGATGACCCCCAGGTCCCGCGACGGCATGTACAGGAAGGGGATGTAGAACTCGTTGTAGACCGCGATGCCCTTGATGATGACGACGGTCGCGATGGCGGGCCGCAGGAGCGGCAGCACGATCCGCCGGTAGACGGTGAAGCGGTTGGCGCCGTCGAGCATCGCCGCCTCGTCCAGGGCCACCGGGATGGACTGCATGAACTGCAGGAAGATGTAGATCGCGACGATGTCGGTCCCGGTGAACAGCGCGATGGCCGACCACCGGGTGTTGAACAGGCCCAGCGCCTCGACGACCTGGAAGGTCGCGACCTGGGTCGTCACGGCGGGGACCAGGGTCGCCAGCAGGAAGAGCGCCGTCACGAGCCGCCGGCCGCGGAAGCGGAAGCGGTCCACCGCGTAGGCCGTCATCGTGCCGATGAGGACCGTCCCGGTGATGGACACCGCCAGGATGATCGCGGTGTTGAGGAAGCCGACGACCATGTCGCCCCGGGTGAAGGCGGTGACGAAGTTGTCCAGGTTCAGGAAGCTGCCGGGCAGGTCCAGCGGCCCCGTGCTCCGGTACTCGTCGTTCGTCTTGAAGGCGAGCGTGAAGATCGTGACGATCGGCAGGAGGGCCGCGAGGCAGGCGCCGACGAGGACGAGGTACTTGAGCACCGTGGCGAGGCCCTCGAGCACCGGCCGCGGGGGACGCCGCCGCAGCGGCGGCCCGTCGTGGAGCAGACCCGTCGTGGTCCCGGCCCCGGAGGGCCCTGCGGGAGCGGTGGTGCTCATCGGGTGGTCGCCTCCTCGTCGGGGAAGAACCGGCGCTGCACCAGGGCCACGAGCAGGACGACGACGAGGAGGACGACCGCCATCGCCGACGCGAGCCCGACGCGGGCGAACCGGAAGGCGGTGTCCACCGTCTGGATCACGAAGGTCTCCGAGCCGTTCGCGCCGCCGGTCATGATGTACGGCATCTCGAACGTCGAGAGGGCGCCGGAGATCGCGAGCAGCAACGACAGGCCGAGGATGCGCCGGATGCTCGGCAGGACGATGTAGCGGAACTTCTGCCAGGAGCTGGCCCCGTCGATGTCGGCGGCCTCGTACTGCTCCGAGGGCACCGAGGCGATGGCGCCGAGGAAGAGCACGAAGTTGAGCCCCATGTACCGCCACACCGAGGTCGCGGCCAGGGAGACGTTGACGACGGACGGGTTGCCCAGCCACTGGGGCGGCTCGTCGACGCCGAGCACGCCGAGCACGCCGTCCAGCGTCCCCCCCGGCCGGAAGAAGTACAGGAACATGAGGCCGATCGCCACGCCGTTGATGAGGTAGGGGAAGAAGATGATCCCCTTGAAGACGTTGCGGAAGCGGGTCCGGAAGCTGAGCAGGGTGGCCAGGAGCAGCGCCAGCCCGAGCTGGACGGCGGCGCCGACCAGGTAGTACAGGCTGACGGCGAAGACGCGGAAGTACTCCGGCCTCGTGAAGATCTCGACGTAGTTGGCGAGACCGACGAACTGCTTGTCGGGGTCCAGCCCGTCCCACTCGGTGACGCTGTACCAGAACATGCTCGTGACCGGCACGTAGGTGAAGAGCACGAGCAGGGCCAGCGGGACGAGCAGGAACAGCCAGGGCGTCGCGCGGGACCCGCGGACCGAGCCCCGCCGACGCCGTGGCCGCGGCTCGGGACGGGTGACGGCGTCGGTCCGGACGCCTTCGGCGACGGCCATGGCGCCTCCTTCCGCAGGTGGGGCTCCCGGGCGTCCCCCGGAGGGGTCGCGGGCCGAGAGGGTGGGGGTGGAGCGGTGGTGCGGGGGGTGCGCAGCGGGGCGGGCGGGTGGTGGGGGGGGGGGGGGGGGGGGGGAGGGGGGGGGGGGGGGTGGGGTTGGGGTCTTGGTCTCTCCCCCCCCACCCGCGGCTCACCGGACGGCGGTGACCGCCTGGCCCCAGCGGCGGTTGAGGTCGTCGAAGATGGACTGCTTGTCCCCGTCGGCGGCGCCGCGGGCGGCGTCGACCAGCTCCTGGCGGTACTCGTGGCCGAAGAGGGTGATCTCCGCGTCGTTGGCGATGTCGTTGACGAGGCTCTCCTCGCCCGCCGGCCGCGGGTCCAGCTCGACGTACTCGACCCCGAGGTCGGAGAAGTCCTTCAGCGTGTCCGGCACCTGCGAGTCCTGCAGCGGGCTGATCGCGCCCTGGCTCTCCGCGTAGCCGGACTCGGTCTCGAACCAGTCGACCCACGCGCGGGCGGCCTCCTTGTTCTCGGAGTACCGGCTGATCGCGAGCAGCTTGTCGGTGGCGGTCACCGAGCGGAACGCGCCGTCGGTCTGCCACGGCATGGGCCAGAAGCCGATGACGTCCCGCTCCTCGCCGGCCGCCTCCGCGGCGTCCTGCATCTGGGTGATGGCCCACGAGCCCAGCACCATGGAGCCGACCTGGCCGGTCGCGAGGAGGTTCTTCGACTCCTCCCAGTTGGTCGTCGTGGGGTCGGGCTCGCTCAGCCCGCGGGCGACGGTGTCGTACAGCAGCCCGTCCATGGCGTAGATGTCGTTGCCCTCCGTCCAGGGGGCCGGGTCGCTCGTCATCTCGGGGACGACGTCGGGCCCCTGCTGGTTGCCGAGGTTGCCGGCGAGGGTGTCCAGCGGCCACCCGTCGGCGTAGTTCGTGTAGTAGGGGATGGCGTCCGTCCGGTCCTTCACCTGCTGGAGCGCGTCGAGGTACTCCTCCTCGCCCGCCGGCGGCTCGGTGACGCCCGCGGCCTCGAAGACGTCGCGGTTGAACACGTAGCCCATGGCCGAGCCGAAGGTCGAGAGCCCGTAGACCGTGCCGTCGTAGCTCCCGTCCCCGACGAAGCGGTAGGTGTCCCCGAGCTCGTCGGTGGTGCCCAGCGGCTCGAAGAAGTCGGGGTACTGGTCGGGGGAGACGTTGGAGGAGGGGATGAGCAGGACGTCGCCGTAGTCGCGGGAGTTGAGACGGATGCGGGTGTCCCCCTCGTAGTCCGTCAGGGCCTCGAACTCGACGTCCACGTCGGGGTACTGCTCCTGGAACCGCTCCACGTAGTCCTGGAACGTGGTGTCGACGAGGTCGGTGCGGTTGGTCAGGACGGTGATGTCGCCGGACGGTCCGCCGGTGCCGCTGGCGGTGTCGTCCCCGCCGCACCCGGACAGCGCGAGCGACGAGACGACGGCGAGCACGGCGGCGCCGCGCAGGTGGTGCGGTGTCATGGGTCCTCCTGGGAGACGACGCCGACGGCCGTGTCGACGCGGTGCTGCTGCTCTGCGGGTCGGGGACCGGTCGTCCTCGTCCGGCGCCCGCGGGGTGGTCCGCACGCGGCCGGCCCCGAGGGGCGGGGCGAGGGCCCTCGTCGGCCGCGCAGCACGAGTCTCGGGCGGGGTTCCCCGCCTGTCAAGAACTTAGTTCACTTACTTAAGTCACAACCCCGGTGACGTCGGCGGCCGTGCTCTCCCGGGCGACGACGACGGCGGGGGCGGCGTGGTGCTGCCGCGGCGGCGCCCCGGCGAGGACGTCGAGCACCGCGCGCCCCACCTGCTCGCCGACGGCCTGGACGTCCCGCGACACCGCCGACAGCGGCGGCACCGAGAGCTGGCACTGGGCCGAGTCGTCCCAGGCCAGGACGGCGAGCTCCTCGGGGACCCGGAGCCCTGCGGAGGCGGCCGCGTCGAGCGCGCCCAGCGCCATGAGGTCGCTGTCCACGACGACGGCCGTCGGACGCCCGGACCGGGAGAGGGCCTCCGACACGGCGACCGCGCCCGACGCCCGCGAGTAGTCGCCGACCGCGGTGGCCCCGGCCGCCCCCGCGTCACGGCAGGCGCCCTCGAAGCCCTCGCGGCGCACGCGCGAGTGGAGCATGTCGGCGGGTCCGCCGACGTGCAGCAGGCGCCGGTGCCCGCGGTCGAGCAGGTGCGCGACGGCCGCGCGCACGGCCTCGTCGTCGTCGGTCCAGACCGTGGTGACGTCGTCCCCGACGGGTGGCCCGACGACGACGGCCGGCAGGCCGAGCTCCCGCACGAGCGCGGGACGGCTGTCGCCCTCGCGCACGTCCACGACGACCACGGCGCCGACGCGGCCCGTCCGCGCCCAGCCCCGGTACGCGGCGACCTCCGCCTCGACCGTGGGGAGCACCCGCAGGAGCAGGGAGCGGCCGCGCGGCAGCGTGACGCGCTCGATACCGGTCACGAGCTCGTGGAAGTAGGGCTCGGCGCCCATGATCTCCGCGTCCCGGACCAGCGCCAGTCCGATCGGGGCGAGCAGCTCGGGCACGGGCACGGCAGGCCCCCTTCGACGCGGTCTAGGGTCGCCCCGCAGCGTAGGGACGGTGACGAGGGGGCGAGGTGGCCAGGCGCGCGCTCGCTCCCGACACCCCCGGGAGCCGGGCCCTCATCGTCGACCTCGTGCGGTCGGCAGGTCCCATCAGCCGGGTCGAGCTGACGCAGGCGACCGGCCTCACGCAGGCCGCCGTCTCCATGATCGTGCGCAAGCTGCTCGACGACGACGTCGTCGTCGAGGTCGGCTCCGCGCCGTCGAGCGGCGGCAAGCCCCGCCGCCTGCTGGACATGAACCGCAGCGCCCGGTACGGCCTCGGCATCCAGCTGGGGGCGGAGTCGATGACGGTCGTGGCCACCGACACGAGCGGTGGGGTCGTCGCCCGCGAGCGTCACGGCGGGGCCGGTGACGACGAGCCGGCCGCGGTGGTCGCCTGGATGGCGGAGGTGTTCCGCCGTTTCGTCGCCACGGCCGAGATCCCGCGGCGCAGCATCGGCGGCGTCGCCGTCGTGGTGCCGGGGCCCATCGCCGCCGACGGCCTCGTCGGCGCGCCCACCCTGACGCGGTGGAGCGGGTTCGGCCTGCGCGAGGAGCTCGAGCGACGGGTCGAGCTGCCCGTGCTCGTGGACAACGACGCGAACGCCGCTGCCCTCGGGGAGTTCTGGGGGCGCGGCGTCTCCCGGTACACCGCCTTCGGCTGCGTGTACATCGGCGCGGGGATCGGGGCGGGCGTCGTCGTCGACGGCGCCCTCTACCGCGGCGCGAGCTCGAACGCCGCGGAGCTCGGGCACATCAGCGTCGACCGCGACGGCCCCCCGTGCTTCTGCGGGGGCACGGGGTGCCTCGAGCGGCTGGCCTCCCCCGCAGCCGTGGTCGAGGAGGCGAGGCGCTCCCCGCAGGACTTCGCCGGCCTCGGTCTCGAGGACCCCGGTCGGACCCCGCCGGAGGTCTACGAGCTGCTCTCCCGCGCCGCCGTGGCGGGGCACGGACCGGCCGAGGAGGTCATCACCCGGGCGGCACGCCTCGTCGCGTCCGCGACCCTGACCTTCTGCACGCTCTTCGACCTCGACGAGGTCGTGCTCTCCGGGCCCGCCCTGGCCACCGCCGGGTCCATCTACGCACGAGAGGTCCGTGGAACCCTCGAGCAGCGGGGCTTCGCGCGGCGCACGCACGAGACGGCGGTGTCGCTGTCCACCCACCCGCGGGACGCCGCCGCCGTCGGGGCGGCGGCGCTGACGCTGCAGGGCGCCCTGTCCCCCGGGCACGGGCCGGCGCTCTCCTTCACCAGCGGGTACCTCGCCGGCCCGTGACGGGACGGCGGGTCAGTCGGGCAGCCCTACCTCGCCCTGGTTGAGGACGCGCGGGTGGAAGTAGGCGGCCTGGATCTCCGCGTCGGTGTTCTGGCCCCGCAGCTGCTCCGACCACACCATGAAGTACGCCCACCGGGTCTGGGACTCCAGCACCTGCCGGCTCGGCACCTTCCCCGTCTCGGCGACGGCGACGGGCTTGTCCCCGGCGATCGCCAGCATCCGGCTCTGGTCGGCCGGGCTGGGCTGCGACTTGTACCAGACGTCGAGCGAGGCGACGTCGACGTAGGAGTCACCGGGGTAGTACGCGGCCCAGTCGCCGTCGGGGTTGTCCTGGACGTTCCAGACCCAGATGAGGTTGGTCAGCCCGCGCGAGTCGAAGTAGTCCTTCATCTGCTGGTAGATCTTCGAGCTCCCGTTGGCGCCGGGGCGGCCGCCCCACCAGTTCCAGGACTCGTTCATCTCGTGGAACGGCCGGAAGAGCACGGGCACGCCGGCGTCCCGCAGCTGCTGCAGGTACGGCACGACCTCGGCCATCCGCTGACGCCAGACCTGGTTGAGCCGGGTGCCGCCCGTGACGACCTGCAGGTAGTCGGCGTCGCTGATCCGGCTCTTGACGCCACCCTCGAAGGCACAGGTGCTCGGTCCCGTGGGCGGGCACGCGTGCCAGGCCAGCGTGACCAGCGACCCGTTGGCCCACTCCGTCCTCGCCTGGTCGACCACGCGCTGGCGGTCCCCGGCGTCCGTGGCCGTGAACATGAGGTCCCCGCCCCACAACCCCGGGTACTGACCGGTGACGCCCTTCACCTGGGCGGTGTACCGGCCGGGGTCGCTGGCGGGCTCCTTGTTGTGCTGGCCCGACACGATGCTCGTGCCGGAGATGGAGCGCAGGTACTGCAGCACCTCCCCCCGCGACCCGGGCGCGAAGGCCTGCGCCGCGGGCGCGCCGCCCATCGGGGCGACGACGGACGCGGCCGCCAGGACCAGACCGGCCAGCGCCGCCTGACCGGCACGGCCGCCGCGACCGGCCACGGCCGCGGGTCCGAGGCCCTGGCGCCCCTGCCGTCGAGTCCTCCTCGCGATGCTCCGTCGCATCGTCACCACCCCTGTCCTCGCTCGTGGGTGACGCCAGCCTCCCCGCCGACGGGGGCGCGGTCAAGGCTTTCATCGTTCGCTTATGTAAGCGACGAGGACGAGCCGCTCCCGCGTCGACGTCGCGCGGCCTCCAACGTCGGGCGGGTCGGCCGTCCACCGCGACCACCGACGGCCTCGCCGTCCACCGGGCGCACGGCGACGGAGGTCGCTGTCGGTGGGTGGGAGTAGCGTCGCCCCTGTTCGAACTGGTGTTCGATTTGCGACGAGGGGGTGTCCGGTGGACGACGACGCGGCGGGCGACGCCTCCGGTGGCGTGCCGGTGGCGCGACGACGCGCGGCCGCCCTCGTCGGGGCGCTGGTGGACCAGCAGGCCGTGCGGGCCCGCTCCTACGCCGCGACCCTGACGACGGTCGCCGACCTCGTCGAGCAGATGTCCGCCCCCGGCGGGCCCACCGCCCCGCTCGCCGGCAGCGCCACGGGACCTGGACCCGGTGCGGTGACCGACCCGAGCGCCCCGGGCGGAGGGGTCGCCGCCCGGCGGGGCCGGGCGTCCACCGACGCAGCCCGGAGCCGCCGCCGGGTCCGCGCCCGTCTGGCCCGGGCCTACGCCACCGGCGACCCCGTCGAGGCCACCACCGCCGAGGTCGCCACCGCGCTGCGCATGGCGACCTCCGCCGCCGCGCGCCTCGTCGACGACGCCCTCGCCCTGACCACCGACCTGCCGACCACCCTGGCCGCGCTCGAGCAGGGGATCACCACCGAGGCCCACGCCCGGGTCGTCGCCGCCGGCACGAGCGACCTCGACGCGCCCGCCGCCCGCTGGGTCGACGCCCACCTCACCGCCGAGGACCTCACCCGGTCCACCCCGGCCGAGCTACGCGCCCGCCTCGCGCACCTGAGCGCCCTGGCCGACCCCCACCAGCTGAGCACGCGCACGCGGGCCGACACCTGCGCCCGCGCCGTCCACCTGGCGCCGCTCCCGCACGGCATGGCCCAGCTGACCGCCACCGGACCCGCGCTGGACCTCGCCGCCTGCTTCGACGTCCTCACGGCCGTCTCCCGGGACCGCGGCGGACCGCACGGGCACGTCGACCCCCACGCGGCCGCCGCCGCCGGCCTCGACGTGCTGACCGCCGCGGCCACCCCCGACGCGGCGCTGCCGGACCGCCGCGGGGCGGACGCCCGTCGTTTCGACGCCCTCGTCGACCTCCTCGCGGCACCAGCCGCCGGGGCCGCCGTCGACCGCACGGGGACCGGCGACGTCGCGCGGCCCGCCCACGGGGCGCACCCGGGTCGCTGCCACGGCCCCCAGGTGGTCGTCGCGATGACCAGCCTCCTCGGCCTCGACCACGAGCCCGCCCACCTCGCCGGCGTCGGCCCCGTGCCCGCCACCCAGCTCGCCGCCCGCCTCCGCCACCACCCCTACCGGCGCGCCTTCACCGACCCGGTCACGGGCCAGCTGGTCGCGCTCGACGGGCACCTCACCCGGCCCACCGGCACCCCGGGGACGACAGCCGTCGAGACCGTCGCCCTCCCGGCGCTCCTGGACCACCTCGACGCACCGGGCACGACGACGGCGGCCGGCCGCACCCGCCCGGGCACCCTCCCGACGCACACGGAGCTCCTCGACGCCACGAGCACCCCGACCACGAGCACCGGGACCACGAGCACCGAGACCACGAGCACCGGGACCACGAGCGGGAGCGCCCGCTCGGGCACCGACCGTGCCCGTGCAGCAGCGTCCGGAGGGCGGCGTCGACCGCTCGCCCCGGTGGTGCCGGGAGCCCCGGACCAGCCGGCCGCACCGCCGGGCAGCCCAGGGGCACCGCCGGGCACCACCGTGGCTCCGCCGGGCAACCCCGTGGCTCCGCCGGGCACCCCCCTGGCGCAGCCGGGCACCCCAGCGGCACCGCCCCCGCCGACCGACCCACCGAGGGCCACCGCGGCGCGCCGGCCTACCGGCGGCCGCGACGACTGCCCCGTCACCGCCGCCGGCGGCGGCCCGTACACCCCGTCCACCGCGACCGCGCGCCATGTCCGCGACCGCGAGCCCCGCTGCGCCTTCCCGGGCTGCCGCGTCCCCGCCACCCGCTGCGACCTCGACCACCTCCGGTCCTACGCCGGCGGCGGGCCCACCTGCCCCTGCAACCTGCACCCCCTGTGCCGGCGGCACCACCTCGCCAAGCACCGGTTCGGCTGGCGGGTCGAGCACCGGACCGACAACCCCGCCGACACGAGCCTCACGTGGACCAGCCCCACCGGACGGAGCACCACCACGCGACCCCACCCCCTCCTGCCCACGCGTCCCGGCGACGTCCCGCGCCCCGACGAGGCCCGGCCCACCTCGGAGGTGGCCGGCGACGACGCCGTCAGCTACCCCACGGACGACGGCGCCGACGACGACGTCGTCCGCACACGCGGCGCCACCGAGCCCGCCCGCCGCCGCGCCGCACCGGCGCAGGAGCACCGGCGGCCGGCCGCGCACCCCTCCCGCCCCCGTAGCTCCTGGAGCGACGACGCCCCTCCACCGCCCTTCTGAGACGGCCCCCGGTCCTGTGCACGGCCCTCGCGGAGGTCACCGGCCGACCGCGGCCCCGGAAGCCCGACCGCACGCCGTGACCGGTGGGAGGCACCGCGACACGGGTATGACCCGGAGCGCGTCGCGCTCGGCGCCCGCGACGTCTGCGACGCCCGGACGATCGGCACACAGGTCGCGGACGCCGCCGGGCACCCGCGCGTCAGCGCCGGAGCGGGGTGCCCACCGTCGCCGTCAGCCGACGACGACCCGGTGCGTCGCGTGGTCGTAGGTGAAGGTGACGGGCCCGCCGGGGTGGTCGAGCGTGATGTTCGGGCCGTCCGGCACGCCACCGGCGCCGTAGTTCTCCGCCCACGACCGGTCGACGGCGACCTTGTAGGCGTAGCTGCCCGCGGGCAGGTCGACGGCGAGCACCCAGCGGCCCGAGGCCTCGTCGTAGGTCATCTGCGCGGCGTCGCAGTCCGGCTGCCAGTCCCCGGGGCACCCGATCTCGGAGTCGAGGTCGCCGGCGATCGCGACGGCGTCCGGCTGCTCGACGCTCTCCTCGACCGCCGTCACGAGGTGCGTCGCGGTGTCGTAGGTGAAGGTGACCGCCCCGCCGGCCGTCGTCAGGGCGATGTTCGCGCCGTCCCGGACGCCGCCGGCGCCGTAGTTCTCGTCCCAGGACCGGTCGACCGCGACCTTGTACTCGTACGAGCCCGCCGGCGGCGCCACGGTCAGCGACCAGGTGCCGGCGTCCGCGTCGTACGTCATCTGCGCCGCGTCGCAGTCGGGCTGCCAGTCGCCGGGGCACCCGATCTCGCTGTTCAGGCTCCCTGCGACGGCGACCGAGGTCGGCTCGCCGCCGACGCCGGGCCCCGGCTCGGGGGCGACCACGGCGCGCGTGCTCGCGCCCGCCACGTTGCCCGAGTGGTCCCGCACGACGGCGCGGTACTCCAGCGCCGTGCCCTCGTCCAGGCCGCGGACGTCGTGGAAGACGCGGTACGGGGCGTTGTCGTCGGTCCCGAGGACCTGCCAGTCCTCGCCCGAGCCGGCGGGCCGGACGGCGAAGGTCACCTGGTCGAAGCCGTCGCCGGGGACGTCGACCGACACCTCGGCGCGGCCGCTGACCTCGGCGCCCGTCGTGAAGACCGGCGTGGGCGCGGACCGGGCCGGGCGCATCGCCTTCGTCGCCCTCCACACGACCGCGGACAGCGGGGGCACGGTGACGCGCGCCGTGCCGTCGTGGTCGGAGAAGACGTCCGCCGTGCCGGCGGGCCACAGGCCGTCGTAGCGCGTGCGGGTCGTGAAGGTGTCGAGGGCGACGGTGCGCGCCTGCTCGCTGTTGTTCGTCGCGACGAGGTACTCGACGTCGTCGTCGTCGGAGATCCGGCTGAAGGCGTAGACCCCGGCCTCGTCCTCGGCGTACCGCTGGACCAGCGCGCCGTCGGCCAGGGTCGGGTTCGCCGCGCGCAGCGCCGACAGCTCGGCGATCTCCCGGTACATCGGCGAGGTCTCGTCGAAGTTCTCCTCCGCCGTGGTCGCGTCGCTGCCGACGAGGACGTCGTCGTTGTAGGTGGCCACCTGCGAGGCGAACATGTCCTGCCGCGCGTCCTGGTCGCCGCCGTCTCCGGTGAAGCCCTGCTCGTCGCCGTAGTAGACGACCGGCTGGCCGCGGGTGAGGTACATCAGCGCGTGCGCGAGCCGGTCGCGCGCCAGGAGATCGTCGCCCTCGGCTCCCGCGTCCTGCAGGAACATGCCGATGCGGCCCATGTCGTGGTTGCCGAGGAACGTCGGCAGCGAGTACGCGTTGCTGTCGTCGTCGGTGTAGAGGTCGTCGGCCGCGAACAGGTCCGCGAGCTGCTGCGTCGCCCCGCCGCTGGCGAAGGACTGCGCGCGCGCCTGGAAGCCGAAGTCGAGCGTCGCCTGGAGCCCCGCCTCGGTCGTGTAGTGCGACAGGAACGCCGGGTCCGAGTCGTAGACCTCCCCGAAGGAGAAGAAGTCGTCGTTGCCGACGTCGGCGGCGTGCTGCTCGATCGTCGGGGCGAAGTCCTGCCAGAACTCGTCGCCGACGTGCTTGACCGTGTCGATGCGGAAGCCGTCGATGCCGAGGTCCACCCAGGTGGAGTAGATGTCCTCCATGCCCTGGACGACCTCGGGCCGCTCGGTGAAGAGGTCGTCGAGCCCGGAGAAGTCGCCGTACTGGTCGGACTCCCCGCCGTCGAACCGCGCGTCGCCGCGGTTGTGGTACATCGTCGGGTCGTTCAGCCAGGCCGGGACCTTGACCTCGGCGTCGCCGGGACGCGGGAAGACCGGCGTGTACGGGAAGGACGTCGCCGGGTCCAGCGCGGGGAAGTCGTCCGTGCCCGCGTAGGCGCGGTCGTCGAAGGCCTCGCCGGCGGCGTCGCGGTAGGGCTCGGCCTCCTTGGTGATGTAGGTCTGCGTGCCCTCGGCGTAGGAGATGACGTCCGCGGTGTGGTTCGTGATGATGTCGAAGAAGACCTTCATCCCCCGCGCGTGCGCGTCGGCGATCAGGTCCTCCAGCTCCTCGTTCGTGCCCAGGTGCGGGTCGATCCGCGTGAAGTCGGTGATCCAGTACCCGTGGTAGCCGGCGGAGACGTTCTCGCCGCTCCCCTGCACCGGCCGGTTGAGGAAGGACGGCGTGAGCCAGATCGCCGTCGTGCCGAGGCTCTCGATGTAGTCGAGGCGCTGACGGATCCCCGCCAGGTCGCCCCCGTGGTAGAAGCCCTTGGCGGTCGGGTCCAGCCCGCTGACCAGCCGGTCGCCGCCGTACCCGCCGTCGTCGTTCGTCGGGTCGCCGTTCTCGAACCGGTCGGCCATGACGAAGTAGAAGCGCTCCCGCGTGAGGTCCTCGCGCAGCGAGCCCCGCGCCAGCGCGCGGTCCTCGGCGCGCTGCTGGGCCTGCTGGGCGCGCAGCTCCCGTGGCGAGGCGGGAGCGGCACCAGCGGGACCCGCAGTCAGGGGGAGCAGCAGCGCAGCCGCGACGGCCACCGCTCCTGCAGCGGACGTGGCAGCGGACGGACGACGCACGGCGAGCCTCCTCGACGGTGAGTGACGGGCGGAGCGTAGGGCACCCGGCACCCGCGAGCACAGGTCACGGGCGTCGGACCCGCGCGCCCCGGCACCCGGCCTCGATGGCGTCGTCTCACCCTCTCTGCCCGTGCCGCTAGAGAGCGCCAGACGACGCGATCGGCTCACCCGTCGACGACGGCCTTGCCCGGGTTGAGGATCCCCAGCGGGTCGAGCGCGGCCTTGACCGCGGCGGAGACGTCCATGGCGACGTCGCCGAGCTCGGCTCGCAGCCACGCGCGCTTGAGGACCCCGACGCCGTGCTCGCCGGTCAGCGTCCCGCCAAGGCGCTGCGCCAGCGCGAACACCCGGCACGCCGCGTCCCACGGCGCCCCGGACAGGACGTCCTCGCCCTCCGGCACGACGAGGACGGGGTGCAGGTTGCCGTCCCCGGCGTGGGCGAAGACGGCGATCCGCACCCCCGTCGCGCGGGAGATCTCCTCGACGCCCGTGACGGCGTCGGCGAGCCGCGAGCGGGGCACGACGACGTCCTCGATGACGGCCTGGCCGAGCCGTTGCAGCGAGGGCAGCGCCTCACGTCGCGCGGTCATGAGCTCGGCCGACCGCTCGGCGTCGGTCGTCGTCTCCGACGACGTCGCCCACGGCTCGACGGCGGCCAGGACGGCACGGGCCGCGACCTCGGCCCCGTCGCCGTCGGTCTGGACGAGGAGCATCGCCGCCCCGCCCGCCCGCAGGTCGGTGCCACGGGCCGCGTCGACGGCCTCGAGGGTCGCGGCGTCGACCAGCTCCAGGACGGCGGGCTCCACCCCCGCGCGCGTGATGGCGGTCGAGGCCCGCGCGGCGGAGGCGACGTCGGGGAAGAAGGCCGTCGTCGTCGCCTGCCGCCGCGGGCGCGGACGCAGGCGCACGGTCGCCTCCACGACGACGCCGAGCGTCCCCTCCGAGCCGACGAGCAGCGCGGTGAGGTCGTAGCCGGCGACGCCCTTCGTCGTCGCGCGGCCCGTCCGGAGCACCCGGCCGTCGGCGAGCACGACCTGCAGCCCCAGCACGGCCTCGCGCGTCGCGCCGTACCGGGCGCACCGCAGCCCGCCGGCGTTCGTCGCGATGCTGCCGCCGACGCTGGCGATGGCCGCGCTCGCCGGGTCGGGGGCGTACATGAGCCCGTGCACGGCCGCGGCGGCGTCGAGGTCGGCGACGAGGACCCCGGGCTGGACGACGGCGACCTGGTCGTCGGGGCGCAGGTCCAGCACGCGGTCCATCCCGGAGACGTCGAGGACGACCTCGCCCGTCGTCGCCGACGCCCCGCCCGCGAGACCGGTGCCCGCGCCGCGGGTGACGACCGGCGTCCGGGTGGCGCTCGCCGCTCGCAGCACCGCGACGACGTCCTCGGTGCTCCGCGCCCGCACGACGCCGTCGGGCAGGCCCGCCGGCCGGTGGCCCGACCAGTCGGTCGCCACCGCCTCGCGCGAGGCCCGGTCGGTGCGGACCGCCGGCTCCCCGGCCCACCCCGACGTCCCCACCGACGTGAGAACCGGCTCGGCCCCGTCGTCGCCGTCCGCGCGCTGCGTCATCGCCCCGCCCTCCCGCTCGTCCTCGCCCGCTGCGGGACGACGTCCCATGGTCCGCCCCGACCGTCGACGATCGTGCCAGACCTATGGTCTAGTCGGACCGTCGACCCCTCGTCCCGACCGGAGGACCCGTGACCTCGCCCCCCGAGACCCCGCCGCCTGGTACCCAGCCGCCTGCTACCCAGCCCGTGGGGCCCATGGACGCCGCCGGCGCCACCGGCCGCCTCGTCACCGAGAGGGCGCGCACCGACCTCGCCGACCTCGACACCCGCAGCGCGCGCGAGGTGGTCGCCGTCCTCGCCGCGGCGGACGCCGAGGTGCCCGCGGCGGTCGCGGCGGCGGGGGACGCGGTCGCCGCGGCGGTCGACCTCGTGGTCGAGCGGATGGGCCGCGGCGGGAGGCTGCTGTACGTCGGCGCCGGGACCCCCGGCCGGCTCGCCGCCGTCGACGCCTCCGAGGTGGTGCCCACGTTCGGCACGCCCCCGGGCCTCGTCGTCGCGGTCGTCGCCGGCGGCTCCCGCGCGCTCGTCGAGGAGAGCCCCGGCGCCGAGGACGACGCCGCCGCGGGCGCCGCCGACGTGCACGCGCACGGCGTCGGGCCGGACGACGTCGTCGTCGGCATCACCGCCTCCGGCCGCACGCCCTACGTGCTCGGCGCCGTCGACGCCGCCCGGGCGGTCGGGGCGGGCACCGTGGGCGTCAGCAGCAACCCCGGCGCGCAGCTGAGCGGCCGGGTCGACGTCGCGGTCGAGGTCGTCACGGGCCCCGAGGTCGTCGCGGGCTCCACCCGTCTCAAGGCCGGGACGGCGCAGAAGCTCGTGCTCAACCAGCTCTCGACGGCGGTCATGGTCCGCCGCGGGCGGACCTTCGGGCCGCTGATGACCGACGTCCGTGCGTCCAACGAGAAGCTCCGCGGGCGGGTGCGGCGCATCGTCACCGAGGCCACCGGCGCGGACGCCGCCGACGTCGAGCGGGCGGTGGAGGCGGCGGACGGCCACGCGGGCACCGCGGTGGTCGTCCTGCTGGCGGGTGTCGACGCCGACCGGGCCCGCGCGCTGCTCGCCGGTGGCGGGGGTGTGCGAGCGGCGGTCGAGCGCGCGCGGCGGGAGCGCGGGGAGGGTGACGAGCGCGTGTGATCGTCGTCGGCCTCTGTTCGGGCACCGCGGCGTACCTCGTCGCCGACCTGCCCGGCGGACGGGCCGACCTCAGCCGCTCCGCTCGGCGACGGGGCGGCTCGCGCCCTCGGTCACCGCGCTCTCGCCGCTCTTCTCGTCGCTGTAGACCATGAGGGTGGAGCCCACGAGGGCGAGGACGATGCCGACGGCGCCGTAGGGGCTCGGCAGGGTCTGGAACACGACGAGCGAGAGGACGACCGTCAGCACCGGCGCCAGTGCGTTGGTCACCGGCGAGACCACCGAGGCGCGGCCCCGGGTGAGCGCCATGACGAGGAAGAGCGCCCCGACGGCGTTGAGGAGCTGCGTGCCGGCGGTCAGCACCGGCGCCTGCCACACGTAGCTGCCCGGGAAGCCGCCCATCGACCAGAACGCCAGCGGGACCAGGACGAGGCCGGAGATCGTCATCCACCCGAACGTCGTCGCGTCGTTGACGCCGTTCAGCCCGGCCTTGCGCATGGCGAAGGCCTGCACGCCCCAGGCGACCGTGACGACGAGCGCGAGCGGCAGCCACACGCCGGTGTCGACCCCGCCGCCGCCGGACACGCTGAAGAGCACGACGGCGACGAGCGCGAGGACGAGGCCGACGACCGCGAGGCGCGCCAGCCGCTCGCGCAGCAGGCCGACGGCGAGGAGCACCGTGACCGCCGGGGACAGCGCGACGAGCGGGAAGATGAGGTACGCGGGACCGTCCGAGAGCGCGCGGAAGAGCAGGAGCTGGCCCCCGGCGCCGGTGAGGCCGGCCGTCAGGCCCCACGCCGTCGCCACCCCCCGTCGGTCCCACCTCGCGCCGCGCAGCACCACGGCGGCGGGCACGAGCATCGTGAGCGACCAGATGACGTAGATCATCTCGTCGGGGTAGCCGTAGAGGTCCGTCGGCGTGGCGGAGAAGGCGCCCCAGACGCCCCAGAACAGGACCAGGAGGCCGGCGTAGGGGATCCAGCTGGTGCGGGAGAGCATGGTGGGCTCCTCGTCGTCGAGGTCGGGGCCGGTCGGCGGCGCCGTCCGGGTGGAGGGGGCTAGTCCCCCGTGTCGTCCGGGGGGCGGTCGTCCTCGGCGAGGCGCTCGAGCGCACCGGCGTCGAGCGGCGTCCCGTCGCGGCGGGGGGGGGGGGG
>NZ_JBBIAA010000014.1:68007-74506 GCF_037482545.1 Pseudokineococcus basanitobsidens
CACCGGGCTCAGCTGCGGCCGCCGCAGCTCGAAGCCGCCGGCGGCCGACCTGAGCCCCGCGCGCAGGCCGTCGAGCACCTCGCGGGCGCGGAACAGGCCCCCGCTGCAGGAGACGGGGACGCTCGCGCCGCCCGCTCCCCAGCCGTCGGCGCCCTCCTCGGGACGGCCGAGGCGGGCGGCGGTCGTGGTGACGAGCAGCACGAGCTCGTCGGCGGCGGCCTCGAGGACCGAGGCGGCCGACCGGTCACCCGCACGGGCGGCGCGGACGACGACCGGGGCGAGCGAGGCCACCCGGCCCCGCTCGGCGCCCCACCGGTTGAGCACGACGTCCACGAGGTCGAGCGGGGCGTCGAGCCCCAGGTGCTCGACGAGGACGTCGAGCATCGGGCCGGGCCCCGCACGGCCGTCGGCCTGGCGGCTGGCCAGCTGCAGGCCCCGCACGGCGACCCAGTGGGCGGAGCCCTCGTCGCCGAAGGCCTCGCCCCAGCCGCCCACCCGCACGCCGACGCCGTCGCGCTCGCCGTAGGTCATCGACCCGGTGCCGGCGACCACGTTGATGCCGTCGGCGCCGCCGAGGGACCCGGCCCACCCCGCGACCATGTCGTTGTCGCAGTCGTAGCGGTCGTGGCCGAGCACGGCGGCGGGCGCGGCGTCCAGCGCGGGCACGTCCGCGGAGACCTCCCCGTAGGCGGGGAGCCCGAAGAAGGCCCGCGTGACGTCCTGCGCCCGGACACCGGCCGCCGCGCAGACGGCGCCGACCCCCTCGGCCAGCACCTCGCCGACGAGGTCGACGCCCGTGCCGAGGTAGTACGAGCTGCGGGCCTCGTGCCGGGCCAGCAGCCGGCCGTCCTCGCCGACGAGCGCGAACGCGGTCTTCGTCCCGCCGCCGTCGACGCCGAGGTAGCAGCGCATCAGCGCACCGCGTCCGTCCGGTCCCGCCCCGGGTCGACCCGGTCGTCCGGCAGGTCGTCGCGCCGGTCGGTCGCACTGCCGGGCAGCGGGTGGACGGTCACGCCCTGGACGACGCGGTTGACCTGCCCGGCGGGGAAGGGGTCGTCGGGCTCCCGGCCGAGGGCGAGGGAGACGTGCAGGCCGACGAGCTGGGCGAGGGTCACGGCGACGACGGCGACCAGCGGGTCCGGCAGGTCGTCGACGCCCGCGATCGACGCCACGGGCCCCTCCCCCAGCCGGGCCGAGGGGCGCGCCAGGACGGCCGTGACGGCGTCGGCGCCGAGGGCCGCCCGCAGCTCGACGACGATGTCCTCGTCGTACGCGCGCGTGCCGGGGTCGTTCGAGACGTACACGACGGCGGTCGTCGAGCCGTCCAGGACCGCCTTCGGCCCGTGCCGGAAGCCGAGCGCCGTGTCCGCCGTGGTGGTCACCGCGCCGGCGGTCAGCTCCAGCAGCTTGAGCGCCGACTCCCGGGCCAGCCCGGCGAGGGACCCCGACCCGAGGTAGACCCACCGGCGCCGCCCGGCCGCCGCCAGCCCCGCGGCCCGGGCGTCGAGGCGCGGCAGGGCGTCCTCGCCGGCCGCCGCGAGCCGCCCGCACACCTGCACCGGGTCGGAGGCGCCGGGGTCCGCCGCGCCGGTGAGGACGAGCCAGGTGGCGAGCACCATGCAGGTGAAGCTCGAGGTCATGGCGAACCCCGCGTCGTCGGAGCCCTCCGGCATGAGGAGCACGAGGGAGTCCTCCCGCCGACCGTGCTGCTCGGCCAGCGCGCCGTCGGGGTTGCACGTGACGACGAGGTGGTGGAGGTCGTCGACCAGCTCGTCGGCCAGCGCGGTCGTGGCCAGCGACTCCGGCGAGTCGCCCGAGCGGGCGAAGGAGACGAGCAGGGTGGGCCGCTGCGGCGTGAAGGCCTCGCGGGGAGCGGCGACCGCGTCCGTCGTCGCGACCGCGTCCACGTCGAGGCCGAGCCGGCGGCGCAGCGCCGGCGCCAGCACCTGACCCGCGAAGGCGGAGGTGCCGGCCCCGGCGAGGACGACGCGCAGGTCGGGACGCTCGAGCAGGGGAGCCAGGAAGGCGGTCGTCCGCGCCCCGTCCCGGGCGACGTCCGTGCCGACCTGGCGCCAGAGGCGCGGCTGCTGGCCGATCTCCCGCGCCGTCGTGGCGGCGTGCCGCCGCCGCAGCTCGTCCTCGCCCAGCCCGAGCACCGGCCCGGTGGTGGGGTGGTGGGTCTCGTCGACGGTCACGCGGGCCTCCGGGGCGGGGGGGTGCGGCGGGCGAGGAGAAGACCGGCAGCAGACCGGTCGCCCGCCTACGACCGGCGACGCGGGGCCACGTCGGTCCGTCGCTGCCCGCGGCAGACCATAGATCTGGCCGATGACCCCCGGCAACCGACCTAGGACCAGCACCAGACCAGACGGGCCGGCCGGCGGGCGGTGGTGGCCCCTCAGGCGCTCGTGATGGACGCCGTGAAGCGGTACCGGTCGCCGCGGTAGGCCGCCGTCGTGAGCTCCACCGGCCGACCCGTCTCGTCGAAGCTCAGCTGCCGGGCGACGAGCAGGGGCACGTGGCCGTCGATCTCCAGGAGCGTCGCCTCGCGCGCCGTGGCGGCTCTCGCCTCCACGGCGTAGTCCGCCACCCGGGGGTGCACCGGGGGCCGGGCGGCACGGAGCGTGGCGTAGAGGCCGGCCGTCGAGAAGTCGACGTCGACGAGCCCCGGGTGCAGGGCCGCCGGGACGAGGTTGTGCTCGTCCACGACCACGAGGCCGTCGAGGAACCGCAGCCGGCGCAGCTCGAAGAGGGCGGAACCGGGGGCCAGACGCAGGGCTGCGCCCTCGTCGACGGTCGCCGCCCGCACCCGTTGCTCGAGCACGCGCGCCCGCGCGACGAGCCCCTGGGACGCCGCCTGGTCGGCGAACCCCTGCACGTCCGCGTGGCCGCGGACCCGGACGCGGCTCGGCTCCGACGCACCGGGGCGCGAGCCGACCGGGACCTGCCCGCGGTCGACCGACCGGGGCGGCGCCACGACGTACCAGCCCCGCGACGGGGTGGCGGCGACCACGCGCCGCTCGGCGAGGAGCGACAGCGCGGCGCGGGCCGTGACCCGCGAGACCCCGTACCGCTGCGCGAGGACACGCTCGCCGGGGAGCCGGTCGCCCTCCCGCGCCCCGGCGGCCGCCAGGTCGGCGGCGACGCGACCTGCGGTGCGCCGCGACAGGGGCTGGGCGTCGCGCAGGAGCTCACCGGCGACCTCCGGACCGCCGGCCCGGGACGGCGTCTCGGCAGCCATGGCCCGACGCTACCGACCCCCCGGTCGGCGGCACCGTCTCCGCCCTTCCCTCGACCTCCCTCCGACGCAGCCCGGCGACGCAGCCCAAGAACCAGGACGGCTGCACGCCGCAGGACGGGTCGGGTCGGGGCCCCCGTCGCCCCGCGTCGGGCCGGCGTCAGCGCGTCGTGACGGCGCGCACGAACCCGGCGGCCCGGGTGCGCAGGGCGTCGACCCGCTCGGCCCGGGCGCGTGCGACGTCGAAGCCCTCGTAGGGCAGCGGGGGGTCGGTGCGCACGTTGGCCGAGCACTGGAAGTCCTCGCACACGAGCGTGCCGACGGTGCCGCCGGCGCGCCCGGCCGGTCCGGCGAGGCGGGCGCCGACCATGACGACGGGGTTCGGCAGCCGGACGTCGGCGCACCAGGCGCACTGGGTGCGGCTGCGGGGGGACGCCTCCGCCTGCCGGAGCAGGACGCCCACGGGCGCGCCGCCCCCGCCGTCCGTGGGGACGACGACGTAGGACCGGCGCCCGAGCTTCGCGTCGCGCCAGCCGAGCAGGTCGAGGGCGTCCCAGTCGAGCGCGTCGAGGTCGGGCAGCCAGGCGTCGGAGCGCTCCTTCTTCGAGGCGTTGACGAAGCAGGCGCGCAGGGTCGCAGGGGTGAGGGGGAGCACGGCGGTCGTCCTTCGGGAGGGCACGGCGGCGGGCAGCCGCCCGTGCGGGAGGGTCGTCGGGAGGGTCGTGCGGCGGCGCGCGCGAGGTCTGCGGTCCCTCCGGAAGGACCGCACGTCGACCTCGGGGCGCCGCTGCCGGTCTGCGTCCCGCACGGGACGCACCGGGAGCGGCCGCTACCTCCTGCCGGCGGACGCGCCGCCGACCACCTCCGCCCGCGTCCGGGGCACGGCCCGGGACGCGCTCGACCTGCTGCTCACGCCCCGCACCGTAGACCCGGCGCGGCGGCACGGGGAGGGTCCCCCGCAGGTCGTGACGGCGTGGGTGCTGGGTGGACGTCGAGCAGGACGGCGCAGCAGCGCCACGACCTGCTCGCCCGCTCCGCCGCAGCCACCGGCGACGAGGAGGACGACCAGGTCCCGACCTGCCGCGTGGGGGCCGGCAGCACTGCTGGGTCGTGCTGGACGGCCTCGAGCCCGTGCCCGGGGTCGTGGCCGCCCGGGACCGCACCGGGGCCGGCGTCTGGCAGGCCCGCGTGGTCTACGTCATGGACGTGGCCGGGACCGTGATGAGCGGGTGGCTGCCCGCCTCCTGCCTGCGCCCGTACCCCGGCGGTGGCCCACCGGCCCCGTCGATGTCGTCCGGGGCAGCGACTCGTCAGAGCCGAGCTACCGGGTAAGGACCGTCTGCTGTCCTCGGGCGACAAGGGCCTGCTGAGGCGCCGGCGACGCCGGATCGGAGGCCGAGAAGCCGTGCCGAGAACCTACGGCCGGGAACTGCAGACCCTGGATGTCTGCTGGCCCCCTCGGCAGACTGGGCGGGCCGTCGTCGAGGTCAGGGGTGTCCGGTGTACGAGTCGATGTGGACGCAGCGGTTCCCGGAGGAGTTCGGCCGGCTCGACGACGAGGGCCGCTTCGGGCTCACGCAGTCGCTGGCGACGGCTCACCTCGAGGGCTGGGAGCCGTCGCGGCAGGACGTCGCGGACCTGGTGGACCTGCGCCTGGGCGTGATCGACGACGAGGAGTACCAGCGTCGCTCCGCGCTGAGCGCGTCGGCGTCGCGCGCGGCGGGCTGATGCCCCCGGGGGACTGGGCGTCCTACCTCTACCCCGACACCGAGGTCCTGCGGAACCGCTTCGGGCTGCGTGACCCGGTCGAGCTCGCCCAGCGCGAGTACCGCGAGACGACCCGGCGCCAGGAGCAGCTCTCGCTCGGGACCGCCCGGGTCGAGGTGACCTTCGACGCCGACCACCTGCGGGGCCTACACCGGCACCTGTTCCAGGACGTCTTCGACTGGGCCGGGCAGTTCCGCACCGTCGACATCGCCAAGGACGCCCGCGGCTTCGCCCCCACCCGGTTGATCGACAACTACCTGGCCGAGACCTGGGCCGCGGTGGCGGCCGTCGACTGGCGGGGCGTGGACCGGGCCGGCTTCGGCCGGGGGATGGCGGCGGTCTATGCGCCGCTGAACCAGGCGCACCCCTTCCGGGAGGGCAACGGCCGCACCGGGCGGGCCTTCCTCGACGCCGTCGCCGAGGCGTCGTCGTTCCGGTTGGACCACTCCCGGGTCGAGCCGGCCGCGTGGAACCAGCGGTCGGCCTTCTCCGGTCCCGACCTCGGCTACCTCGCCGTGCACCCCGACTGGCTCGTGCCGGTCTTCGAGCAGATGACCATCGAGCGCCCGCCGACGGCGGGTCCCGGGCCGGGGGAGCGGGCGAGCACGGACGCGCTCGAGGCGCTGCGGGTCGCCCGGCTCGGCAGCGCCGGCCCGGCCCGGGCCGCGGCCCACGGGCCCCGGCAGCCGCCGGACTCGCAGTCCTACCGGCGCAGGCACCAGTCGGACACGTCCCGGGGACAGGGGTACGAGCGGTGAGCGTGGTCGGCTACGCCCGGGTCTCCACCATCGAGCAGGACCCCGCCCTGCAGCACGACGCTCTTGCGGTCGCCGGCGCCGTGCGGGTCTTCACCGACTACGCCTCCGGGGCCACCACCGCCCGCCCCCAGCTGACCGCGGCGCTGGACGACCTGCGCCCCGGCGACGTCCTGGCCGTGTGGCGGATCGACCGCCTCGGCCGCTCGGTCACCGACCTCGTCGCCCTCGTCGGCGACCTCGCCGCCCGCGACGTGCAGTTCCGGTCCCTGACCGAGGCCATCGACACCACCACCCCCGGCGGAGAGCTCGTCTTCCACATCTTCGCCGCCCTCGCCCAGATGGAGCGCCGGCTGATCTCCGAGCGGACCCGCGCCGGCCTGGCCGCCGCCAGGGCCCGCGGCCGCAAGGACGGACGCCCCACCGTCATGACCCCCGACAAGCTCGCCGCCGCCCGGTCCCTACGCGCGTCCACCGACCCGTCCCTGGCCCAGATCGCCGCCCAGCTCGGCGTCGGCCGCTCCACCCTCGTCAGCCACCTCGCCGCCTCCCGACAGAGCGACGACGAGCAGGCGCCCGCACCTCCCGCTGCCCCGTACGACGCCCCTGTCCGGGACTGACCATCCGGACAGGTCAACTGGGACGCCGGCGTCGAGGCATCAGCTCAGCGCGCTTCTGACGTGCGCGTTCCCCGGTTGTGGGTCGTCAAGCGGGATGACGAGTCGGCTGCTCGTTAGCCTCG
>NZ_JBBIAA010000015.1:0-51144 GCF_037482545.1 Pseudokineococcus basanitobsidens
CAGCACCGACGCGCCCGCGAGCACCGGCGCCCGCGGCGACGCCACCACCGCGGCCACCAGGGCCGGTGCTGGCGCCGCGACGGCGGGCGGGTCGCACCCGGGTCGCTGCCACGGCCCTCAGGTCGTCGTCGCGATGACCTCCCTGCTCGGCCTGGACGACGAACCCGCCCAGCTCGCCGGCCACGGACCCGTGCCCGCCGCCCACCTCGCCGCCCACCTGCGCCACCACCCCTACTGGCGCGCGTTCACCGACCCCGCCACCGGGACCCTGCTCGCCCTCGACGGCCACCTCCTGCACCCCACCGGGACCCCCGACCCCACCCCCCGACCCGTCCACGCCCTGCCCCTGCTGCTCGACCACCTCGGCCTCACCACCGGCGCCCCCGGCGGCAGCGAGGAGCCGGGGGCGACGGTGTCAGCCCCGCAGGACCCCACGAGCCGGAGACCACCGACCGCCGCCCTGGCCGAGCCCGCCGGACCAGCCGGACCCACCACGCCCGGCCCCGCGGGGTCGAGCGCGTCCACTCGCGACCGCGACCCCGAACGCGACCGTCGGCCGGGCGAGCCCGCACGCCCCCGACCCGAGTGCCCCGTCACCACCGCCGGCGGCGGCCCCTACACCCCCACGACCGCCCTGCAACGGTTCCTGCGCGCCCGCCAGAGCACCTGCACCCACCCCGGCTGCCGCGTCCCCGCCACCCGCTGCGACCTCGACCACACCCACCCCCACGCCACCGGCGGACCCACCTGCCCCTGCAACCTGCACCCCCTGTGCCGACGACACCACCTCGCCAAGCACCACCACGGCTGGACCCCCCGACCCGCCACCACCGACCCCCACGACACCCGCACCACCTGGACCAGCCCCCTCGGCCAGACCACCACCACACACCCCGAACCACTCCTACCCGCCCCCACTACCGACACCCCCCGCCCCAGCAGCAGCAGCGGCAGCCCCGGCAGCCCCGGCAGCGACGACGAGCCCCGCTACCCCGACCACGACACCGCCGCCACCGACACCACCTGGACCCGCCAGACCACCGCACGCCACGAGACGCAGCCCGACACCCCGCACAGACCTCACGTGCACGACCAGCGGCCGCACCCGGACAAGCAAGACCCCACCGACGACCAGGACGACCAGCCCCCCGACTCCTGGCGCGACGACCGACCACCACCCTTCTGAGGCGGCAGGGGCGGACGCGCACGCCACGCGACCGGTGCGGGCATCCAGCACGCGCTGCAGCTGCGGATGCCCTCCGCCGGTGGCCGCTCGACGATCGCCGCAGGACGCGCGGACGGCGTCGACGGGCGACGTCGCCCCGGGCGGTCACGAGCCCTCTCCGGGCGCCCTGCCTGACGTGGTGGCCCCCGGCGACGCCGACCGCGAGGTCACGACCGTGCCGGCGGACGGTCAGCCGACGAGGTCGAGCACCACTCGCGGCGGGTCCTGGAGCCGGGTGACGACGTACGGCACCTCCTCGGACAGGCCCACCACGACCTGCGCCTGGCCCTCGAAGACACCGCCCACGAGCACCTCGCGCACGAGGTCCGTGCCCTGGCCCGGGACCGTGCCCAGGAGCTCGTCCTGGCCCGTGTCGAAGGGGTAGCCCGTCCCCCGGACGGAGAGCTCGAGGAAGGCGTCGCCCTCGACGTCGAGGGGTGCGCCCGAGGCCTCCTGGGTCGGCTCGTCCACGTAGCGGGCGTACCACCCGGGCTCGCCCGGCTCCTCGCCCGCGAGCTCGAGGACGACGCGGTCGAAGCCGTCGTGGCGGGCGGACCGCACCGCGACGACCGACAGGGGGCCGCCGCCCGCCGCCTGCTCGGACGGCGCCGTCCCGGCCCCCTCCGGGACGTCGAGCGCGTCCTCGTCGGCCTCGGCCGGCCCGGACAGCGCGGCCGTCGTGGTGCTGCTCGGAGTGGGTCGGGAGCCCGGGCCGGACGTCGGCGCGGCGTCGACGTCGGTGGTCGGCCCCGCCGGGGAGGTGGAGGCCGGGGAGGAGGACGTGGGGAGCGGGGTCGGCGCGCCGGGCGTGGCGGAGTCGGAGACGGCCGCCGACGCCGCCGGACCGGCGGTCACCTCCGCCCCGCCGCACCCCGCGGCGCCGGAGAGCAGGACGCCGACGAGGCAGGCACCGCCGGCTCGGGAGAACCGGCGCCGGGCGGCGGCTGGGAGGGGTCGTGCGGGCATGTCCTGATCATCGGGCCGGCGGGTGACCGGGATCACCCCTGACCGGTCACGATCTGCTCACACCTGCTGCGGCGTGTGCTCACGGTCGTCGGCGGGGAGCGGGTCGGCGGTGCGAGGCGCTCGGGTGCGCTGCGCCAGCAGCAGCGCCGTCGTCGCCACGACGACGAGCGCCGCCCCGAGCATGTGGACCCCGACGAGCACCTCGGGCAGGTCGGTCACGTACTGCACCCACCCGACGAGCCCCTGGGCCAGGACGACGGCGAGCAGCACCACCGCCCGACGCCGGGGACGGGCGGGGGCCGAGGTGCGCTGCTGGAGCACGACCAGGGCCAGCAGGGCGACGAGGAGCAGCACGACGGCGTCGGCGTGCACCCGCGAGATCACCTGGGTGTCGAAAGCGAGGCGGGCCGGGTGCTCCGCGTCGCCGGAGTGAGGCCCCGCACCGGTGACCAGCGTCCCTAGGACGAGCACGGCGCCGACCACGACGCCTGTCGCCTGCGTGAGGCGGCGCGCCGGCGTGCCGACGACGAGGCGGGTCGGCCCGTCGGAGCGCTCGCGCAGACGTACGAGCAGCGTCGTCGAGGCGGCCACGAGACCCATGGAGACGAGGAAGTGCGTCGCCACCGTCACGGGGTGCAGCGACAGCAGGACGGTGACCCCGCCGATGCCGGCCTGCACCACGACGCCGACGAGCGGTGCCGCGGCCCAGGGCAGCAGGCGAGCCTCGCGACGTCCGGTGACGACGAGCCGCGCGACGGCGGCGAGGGCGGCCACCGCGGCGAGGCCGACGACGAAGGTGAGGAGCCGGTTGGCGAACTCGATGTCCGCGTGCACGCCCATGGCGGAGCTGTAGACCGGGGTGTAGGAGCCGACCTCGCACTGGGGCCACGTGGGGCACCCCAGCCCGGAGCCGGTGAGCCGCACGGCGCCGCCGGTGACGACGATCCCCACCTGGGCCACGAGGTTCACGACGACGGGGACGACGGCCCAGCGGGGCGCCGCGGCGGTCCGCCCCGGCACCGACCCCGTCGGGCCCCGACCGGCGGGCTCGTGCGGGCGGGCGCTGACCGGGGTGCTCACGCCGACCAGGGTAGGTCGCCGCTGCCGGGCACCGGCGCCGCCCCGCACCGGGGGCAGGGCCCTCAGTCCCAGCGGAACCAGCGACGCGCGGCGAGCGAGGCGGCGAGCGCCCAGACGACCAGGACCCCCAGCGCGGGCAGGTCCAGCGCACCGTCCTCGGAGGCGCGGCGCAGCCCCTCGCCGAGGGCGCCCGACGGCAGCACGTGCACGAGGGCGCCCCAGGGGCCGGGCAGCGCGTCGGCGGGGACCACGACGCCGCCGCCCACGAGGAGCGCCGCCCACACGAGGTTCGCCACCGCCAGCACCGCCTCGGCGCGCAGCACGCCGGCGAGCAGCAGGGCCAGGGCGGTCAGCGCCGCCGTCCCGACGAGGACGAGCAGGGCGCCGGGCAGGAGGCCGAGCGGCTCCGGGCTCCAGCCGACGGCGAGCGCGACGGCGCCGAGCAGCACGACCTGCACGGCCTCGACGGCGAGGACGCCGAGCACCCGCCCGGCCACCAGCCCCCCGCGCCCCAGCGGCGTCGTCGCGAGCAGGCGCAGCACGCCGCTGCGGCGGTCGAAGCCCGTCGCGATCGCCTGCCCCGTGAAGGCCGTGGACAGGACGGCGAGCGCGAGGACGCCGGGGGCGACCACGTCGACCGCGCGCTGGCCGGGCTCGAGCCCGAGGTCGACGAGGGTCGTCCGGGAGAGCCCGACGAGGACGAGCGCGGGCAGCACGAGCGTCAGCAGCACCTGCTCGCCGTTGCGGAGCATCGTCCCCGCCTCCCAGCGCGCCTGGGCCAGCACGCGGGCCCCGGGCGGTGCGGCGCGCGGTGCGGCGCGCGGCGCGGGGGACGGCCCCCGGGAGGACCCGGGCGGCGTCTCGCCGACGGGCGCCGGTGTCTCGCTCATCGCAGCCTCCTGCCGGTCAGGTCGAGGAAGACCTCCTCCAGGCTCGGGCGCCCGACCGACAGGGCCTGCGGCATGACGCCGCGCTGGGCGCACCACGAGGTCACGCCGGCGACCACCTGCGGGTCCACGGCGCCCGAGACGACGTAGCTGCCGGGGGAGGGCTCGGCGACGGCCACCTCCTCGGAGAGCGCCTGGCGCAGCGGCGCGAGGTCGAGCCCGGGGCTCGCCGTGAAGCGCACCGACGCGCTCGCGCCGGCGACGAGCTCGCCGGGCGCCCCGGCCGCGATGGCCCGTCCGCCGTCGACGATGACCACGTGGTCGGCCAGCCGCTCCGCCTCGTCGAGGTCGTGCGTGGTGAGCAGCACGCCGGCGCCCTCGCCGACGGCCTCGCGGACGAGCTCCCACACGACGAGCCGCGCGGCCGGGTCCAGCCCGGCCGTGGGCTCGTCCAGGAAGAGCAGGCGGGGGCGTCCGACGAGCGCCGCCGCGAGCGCCAGCCGCTGCCGCTGGCCCCCCGAGAGCCTGCGCACCGACGTGCCGGCGAAGGCGGGGACGCCGAGACGCTCGGCGAGGGCGTCGACGTCCCGCGGCGCCGCGTGCAGGCGGGCCAGGTGCCGCAGCAGCCGCAGCGGGCGCGCGGAGGTCGGCAGCCCTCCGTCCTGGAGCATGGCGCCGACGGCGGAGCGGTGGTCGGCGTCCGGCACCGCGCCCGCGACCTCGCGGCCGAGGACCCGGACGGACCCCCCGTCGGGGCGGCGCAGGCCCAGGCAGCACTCGACGGTCGTCGTCTTGCCCGCGCCGTTGGGGCCGAGCAGCGCGGTGACGCCCCCGGCCGTGACGTCGAGGTCCATGCCGTCGACCGCCGTGCGCGGCCCGTAGCGCTTGACGAGTCCTCGCACGCGCAGCGCGGCCCCGCCGGACGGGGAGCCGTCCGGAGGACCACCCACGGCTGCGGAGTCTAGGTCGGTGCCCCCGCGGCCCCTGCCCACCGGGCGCCGCCGCCGGGCGGTGCCCCCGACGGTGAGAGGCGGTCGCCGGGCGCCACGACGTCGGCGCCGGCGGGCAAGGGCAGCCTCACTGGACGCCCCCGCGACGGTTTCGTCACACTGGCGTCGTGAAACCCGAGGACCGGCCCGCGACGGGCGGTGCGAGCACGACGCGCGAGCGCGTGCTCGCCGTCGTCGTGGAGCACGGGCCCGCGACCGCGGGCCAGGTCGCACGGGTCCTCGACCTGACGGCGGCCGCCGTCCGCCGTCACCTCGAGGCCATGGAGGACGAGGGCCTGGTCGTCGAGCAGGCGCCGAGGCCCCGCGCCGACGGCGCGCCGAGCCGGGGCCCCGGTCGGCCGGCGAAGAGCTTCGTCGCCGCCCCCCGGGCCTCGCGGGCGGCGGACGGCCACGGCGACCTCGCGCTCGACCTGCTCGAGCACCTGTCCGCCACCGCCGGGCGCGAGGGCGTGCGCGCCTACGCCGGCCACCGTGCGGCCCGGCTCCGGGAGCGGTACGCGCCGGAGGTCGACGCGGCCGGGACGGACGTGCCCGCGCGGGCGCAGGCGCTCGCGCGCGCCCTCGGCCGCGACGGCTACGCGGCGAGCACCCGGCCGGTCGACACGGGAACAGGGGTCGCCGCGGTCCAGTTGTGCCAGGGCAGGTGCCCCGTGCACCGGGCGGCGCAGGCCTTCCCCGAGATCTGCGAGGCGGAGACCACGGCCTTCTCCGAGCTGCTGGGGGTCGGGACGCGCCGGCTGGCCACCCTCCGCGCCGGGGACCGCGTGTGCACCACGCACGTCCCGAGCGCGCCGCCCGTCCCGACGGGGTCGCGCCGCCCGACCGCCCCGCACCCGTACGACCACCCGGGCACGACCGACGACCACGGCACCATCTCGAGCACCACCGCGAGCACCACGGAGGGACCCCCCCGATGAGCACCGACGTCGAAGCGCGCAACCCCGAGCTCAAGGGCATCGGCACCTACAACTACGGCTGGGCGGACTCCGACGTCGCCGGCACCGGCGCGCGCCGGGGTGTCGACGCCGACGTCGTCGCCGACATCTCCGGCCGCAAGGGCGAGCCGGACTGGATGCTGCGCACCCGCCAGAAGGCGCTGCGGATGTTCGGGCGCAAGCCGATGCCGAGCTGGGGCAGCGACCTCGACGGCATCGACTTCGACAACATCAAGTACTTCGTGAAGTCCACGGAGAAGCAGGCCACGTCCTGGGACGAGCTGCCCGAGGACATCAAGAACACCTACGACCGGCTCGGCATCCCCGAGGCGGAGAAGCAGCGCCTGGTCTCCGGCGTGGCGGCGCAGTACGAGTCGGAGGTCGTCTACCACCAGATCCGCGAGGACCTGGAGGAGAAGGGCGTCATCTTCGTCGACACCGACACCGGCCTGCGCGAGCACGAGGAGCTCTTCAAGGAGTACTTCGGCTCCGTCATCCCGCCCGGCGACAACAAGTTCGCCGCCCTCAACACCGCGGTGTGGTCCGGCGGCTCCTTCATCTACGTGCCCCCGGGCGTCCACGTCGACATCCCGCTGCAGGCCTACTTCCGGATCAACACCGAGAACATGGGCCAGTTCGAGCGCACGCTGATCATCGCCGACGAGGGCTCCTACGTGCACTACGTCGAGGGCTGCACGGCGCCGATCTACAAGACCGACTCGTTGCACTCGGCCGTCGTCGAGATCGTCGTGAAGAAGGACGCCCGCGTCCGGTACACGACCATCCAGAACTGGTCGAACAACGTCTACAACCTCGTCACCAAGCGGGCCACCGCCGCCGAGGGCGCCACCATGGAGTGGGTCGACGGCAACATCGGCTCCAAGGTGACGATGAAGTACCCGGCGATCTTCCTCATGGGGGAGGGCGCCAAGGGCGAGACGCTGTCCATCGCGTTCGCGGGCGAGGGCCAGCACCAGGACGCCGGCGCGAAGATGGTGCACGCGGCACCGCGGACGTCGTCCTCGATCGTCAGCAAGTCCGTCGCCCGCGGCGGTGGCCGCACGTCCTACCGGGGCCTCGTCCAGGTGCTCGAGGGCGCCTCGCACTCGGCGTCGACCGTGCGCTGCGACGCCCTGCTCGTCGACCAGGTCAGCCGGTCCGACACCTACCCCTACGTCGACGTCCGCGAGGACGACGTCTCGATGGGTCACGAGGCCACGGTCTCCAAGGTGAGCGAGGACCAGCTCTTCTACCTCATGTCCCGCGGCATGACCGAGGACGAGGCCATGGCCATGATCGTGCGCGGCTTCGTCGAGCCGATCGCCCGCGAGCTCCCCATGGAGTACGCGCTCGAGCTCAACCGCCTCATCGAGCTGCAGATGGAGGGCGCGGTCGGCTGACCCGCCCGGCCGTGGGGGGGGGGGGGGGGGGGGGGGNCCCGCGAGCTCCCCATGGAGTACGCGCTCGAGCTCAACCGCCTCATCGAGCTGCAGATGGAGGGCGCGGTCGGCTGACCCGCCCGGCCGTCGCGGCCCGTCGCCCCACCGGGACGACGGGCCGCGCCACTGCCCGCCCCACCACCACCGGCCGCCCGCGGCCGCCCGTCCCCCACCCGAGGAGCACGCCATCAGCACCGCCGACACGCGACGCACCGACCGCGAGGACGCGACGCCGGCGCCCGACCCCGAGGGGGCGGCGCAGACGGCCGACGCGGTCGACGCCCGCCAGGAGCACGCCGTGGACCACGCGGCGGACGCGCCCGCAGCCGTGACGCTCGACTCCTCGGTGACCCCGGGGCCGGGCTACGACACGGCCGCGGCGCGCGTCGCCGAGGCCGGCGAGTCCGTCCTGGAGGCCTCCCGGGGCGAGCGGCCCCGGTCCTTCGACCCCGCGGACTTCCCGGTCCCCACGGGCCGGGAGGAGGTGTGGCGCTTCACGCCGCTGGACCGCCTCGGCGGCCTGCTGGAGGACGCCGCCGCGGACGAGGACGCCCGCGACGTCGTCGTGCAGGCGCCCGAGGGCGTCCACGTCGGGTCGCTGGCCCGCGGCGAGGCGCCGCGCGGCTCCGCGCTGGTCCCCGAGGACCGCGCCGCCGCCCTCGCCGACGTCGCCTCCCCGAGCGCGACGCACGTCCGCGTCCCGCGCGAGGCCGAGCTCGACGAGCCCGTCCACGTGTCGGTCGTCGGCCGCCCCGGCCGCCGCGGGGCCGGGCACCTCGTCGTCGAGGCCGGGCGGCACTCCCGCTCGGTCGTCGTCGTGGAGCACACCGGCGGCGGCACCCACGCCGACGCCGTCGAGGCCGTGGTGGAGGACGGCGCCGAGCTCACGCTCGTCAGCCTGCAGCTGTGGGACGACGAGGCCGTGCAGGTCTCCCAGCAGGAGGCGCGGCTCGGCCGCGACTCCCGGTACCGCCACATCGCCGTCACGCTCGGCGGCGCCGTCGTCCGCCTGTCGTCGACCACGCGCTACGACGGCCCCGGCGGCGACGCCGAGATGCTCGGCGTCTACTTCGCCGACGCGGGCCAGCACCTGGAGCACCGCTCCTTCGTCGACCACGCGCAGCCGCGCTGCCGCAGCGACGTCCGCTACAAGGGCGCGCTGCAGGGCGAGACGGCCCGCACGGTGTGGATCGGCGACGTCCTCATCCGCGCCGCGGCGCAGGGGACCGACACCTACGAGCTCAACCGCAACCTCGTGCTCACCGACGGCGCCCGCGCCGACTCGGTGCCCAACCTCGAGATCGAGACGGGGGACATCGAGGGCGCCGGCCACGCCAGCGCGACCGGCCGGTTCGACGACGAGCAGCTGTTCTACTTGCGCTCGCGCGGCATCGCCGAGGAGGTGGCGCGACGCCTCGTCGTCCGCGGCTTCTTCGCCGACGTCGTCCAGCGGATCGGCGTCCCGGCCGTCACCGACCGGGTGATGGCCGCGATCGAGGCCGAGCTCGACCTCGCGGTCGGGCCCGTCACGGGCGCGGCCGCCCTGGCGGACGAGGCGGCGCAGCCGGCGCTGGCGGGCTCGTCGTGAGCCTCGTCCGGGTGCTCGCCGCCGGCGAGCTGCCGCCGGGCTCCCTGCGTGCCGTCGACGTCCCGGACGCCGAGGGGACGCTCCTGCCCGTCGTCGTGGTGCGGGACGAGGACGGGGCCTACCACGCCCTGGCCGACGAGTGCTCCCACCAGGCGGTCCTGCTGTCCGACGGCGAGGACGACGCCGTCGAGGGCTGCGCGCTCGAGTGCTGGCTGCACGGCTCCCGCTTCGACCTGCGGACCGGCGCCCCCTCCGGGCTGCCGGCCACCCGGCCCGTCCCCGTCTACCGCGTCGAGGTCGACGGCGACGACCTCCTCGTCGACGTCGAGGCCCGGGCCGACGGCGCCGCCGCGTGAGCGCCGCACCCGGCACGAGCGACGCCCCCACCCCGACCACCACGGGTGCCCACGCCGGCGCCCCTGCCAAGGAGAGCTGACATGGCCACCCTCGAGATCCGCGACCTGCACGTGAGCGTCGAGACCGACGGCGAGCCGACGGAGATCCTCCGCGGCGTCGACCTGACGATCGACTCCGGCCAGACCCACGCGATCATGGGCCCGAACGGGTCCGGCAAGTCGACGCTGGCGTACTCCATCGCCGGCCACCCGAAGTACACGGTCACGGGCGGCTCGGTGACCCTCGACGGCCAGGACGTCCTCGCCATGAGCGTCGACGAGCGGGCCCGCGCCGGCCTCTTCCTCGCCATGCAGTACCCCGTCGAGGTCCCCGGCGTCACCGTCTCGAACTTCCTGCGGACGGCGAAGACGGCCCTGGACGGCGAGGCCCCGGCGCTGCGGCACTGGGTGAAGGACGTCCGCACCGCCATGGCCGACCTCAAGATGGACCCGGCCTTCGCGGAGCGGAACGTCAACGAGGGCTTCTCCGGCGGCGAGAAGAAGCGTCACGAGATCCTCCAGATGGAGCTGCTCGGGCCGAAGTTCGCCGTCCTCGACGAGACGGACTCCGGGCTCGACGTCGACGCGCTGAAGATCGTCTCCGACGGCGTCAACCGCGTCCGCGAGAGCGGCGACGTGGGCGTGCTCCTCATCACGCACTACACGCGGATCCTGCGCTACGTGCGCCCCGACGTCGTCCACGTCTTCGTCGCCGGGCGGGTGGCCGAGACCGGCGGTCCCGAGCTGGCCGACGAGCTCGAGGAGAACGGCTACGACCGGTTCGTCCAGGCCGTCACCACGGCCTGACCGCGCCGAGCCCCGCCGGCCGCCGTCCCGGCGGGCGACCCACCACCAGGGAGGACCCATGAGCGAGACCACCACCACCGAGCAGCCCGTCGAGGCCGCGCCGGCCACCGGCGCGGCCTCGGGCGCCGCCACGGCGCCCACCGCGGCGGAGGTCGCCGAGGTCGAGGAGGCGCTGCGCGACGTCGTCGACCCCGAGCTCGGGGTCAACATCGTCGACCTGGGGCTCGTCTACGGCCTCGCCGTGGACGACGCGAACCACGCCGTCATCGACATGACGCTGACCTCGGCGGCGTGCCCCCTGACGGACGTCATCGAGGACCAGACCGCCGCCGCGCTCGCCGACGTCGTCGCCGGGCACAGCATCAACTGGGTCTGGATGCCGCCGTGGGGACCGGAGAAGATCACCGCCGACGGCCGCGAGCAGCTGCAGGCGCTCGGCTTCAACATCTGAGCGGCACCCGCTCCGCGCTCGTGCCGCTCGACCGCGCGGCGGGCTGGCTGGGACGCTTCACCGCCGCCCACGGCGAGGTGTCCCTGGTCGCCGCGGGGTCCGGGGAGGTCCGGCTCACCGCCGAGGACGGTGCGCTCGCGACGTGGTCCTGCGGGGGGCGGGACCTCCTCGCCGGCGCCGGGCCGGGGAGCCCGCTGCAGGCCGAGGAGGTCCTCGACCGCCTCACGGCGCCGCGGACGGCGCTGGTCCTCCTCCTGCGGCGCGGGGGTGCCGTGGCCGCGGTCCTCGCCTCCGGCCGCACGGGCGGGGGACCCGGGGTCGCGGCACCCGCGCGGGTCCTGGACGCCCGGGTACGGACCGCGCGGGTCCAGTCCCGCACCGCCGCCGGCGGGTGGTCGCAGCAGCGCTTCGCCCGCCGACGCGCCGGCCAGGCGGCCGGCCTGGCCCGGGACGCGGCGGCCACCGCCTCACGGGTCTGGCGCGCGCACGTCGACGCGGCCGACCTGCTCGCCACGGGCGGCGACCGGGGCCTCCTGGAGGACTGCCTGCGACAGCTGGAGCCGGGCCTCGGCCGGGTCGCAGGCCTGCCGCGCCAGGACGTGGCGCTGCCGGCCGACCCCCGGCGACGCGTCCTGGACGCCGTCGCCGGTGACGTCGGCGCCCTGCGGGTCGAGGTCACCGACCCCTGAGCCGCCCGGCCGCCCGGCCGCCCGGCCGCATGGCCGCCCAGCCGGATGGCGGGCGCCGTGCTGCGGCCCCGCCCGGCCGACCACCCACCGTCCGTACCATCGACCTGCCACCGCCGCCCTGCTGCACCGGCGGCGGCGCACCACCGGGAAGGCCCCTCCGTGATCACTGCACAGGACGTCGAGCTGCGCGCCGGCGCGCGCCTGCTCCTGTCCGCCGCGAGCTTCCGCGTCGGACCGGGGGACCGTGTCGGCCTCGTCGGCCGCAACGGCGCCGGCAAGACCACGCTCACCCGCGCGCTGGCGGGGGAGACGCAGCCCGCGGGGGGCAGCATCACCCGCAGCGGGCCCGTCGGCTACCTGCCGCAGGACCCGCGTGCCGGCGACCCCGAGGTCCTCGCGCGCGACCGCGTCCTCGCCGTGCGCGGGCTCGACCGGATCGTCGCGGGCCTGCGCACCGCCGAGGTGGGGATGGCGAGCGAGGACGACGCCGTCCGCGAGAAGGCCATGGCGCGGTGGGCCCGCCTGGACGCGGACTTCACGGCGCAGGGCGGCTACACGGCCGAGAGCGAGGCCGCCACGATCGCCGCGAACCTCGCCCTGCCGGCGCGCGTCCTCGACCAGCCGCTCAAGACCCTCTCGGGAGGCCAGCGCCGCCGCGTCGAGCTCGCCCGGGTCCTGTTCTCCGGAGCCGAGACGCTGCTGCTCGACGAGCCGACCAACCACCTCGACGCCGACTCGATCTCCTGGCTGCGGGACCACCTCTCCCGCCACTCCGGGGGCCTCGTCGTCATCAGCCACGACGTCGACCTGCTCGAGGACGTCGTCACGAAGGTCTTCCACCTGGACGCGACGCGCTCCGTCGTCGACGTCTACAACGTCGGCTGGAAGGCCTACCTCGCCGCGCGGGCCACCGACGAGAAGCGTCGTCAGCGGGAGCGGGCCAACGCGGAGAAGAAGGCCGCGACGCTCAACGCCCAGGCGGACAAGATGCGCGCGAAGGCCACGAAGGCCGTCGCCGCGCAGAACATGGCCAAGCGGGCCGAGCGGCTCGTCAGCGGCCTGGAGGACGTCCGGACGCAGGACAAGGTCGCGAAGCTGCGCTTCCCCGAGCCGGCCGCGTGCGGACGCACCCCCGTGACCGCGGAGAACCTCAGCAAGACCTACGGCTCCCTCGAGGTCTTCACCGGCGTGGACCTCGCGGTCGACAAGGGCAGCCGCGTCGTCGTCCTCGGGCTCAACGGCGCCGGCAAGACGACGCTGCTGCGGATGCTCGCCGGCGTGGAGAGCAGCGACGGCGACGGTCGCGTCGTCCCGGGCCACGGGCTCCGGCTCGGCTACTACGCGCAGGAGCACGAGACGCTCGACCCCAGCCGCACCGTGCTGGAGAACATGCGGTCCGCCGCCCCGGACCTCGGCGACACCGAGGTACGGAGCGTGCTCGGGTCCTTCCTGTTCTCCGGCGACGACGCGGGCAAGCCCGTGGCCGTGCTCTCGGGCGGGGAGAAGACGCGCCTGGCGCTCGCGACGCTCGTCGTCTCCGCGGCCAACGTCCTGCTGCTCGACGAGCCGACGAACAACCTCGACCCGGCCTCCCGCGAGGAGGTGCTCTCGGCGCTGCGGCGCTACGCGGGTGCCGTCGTCCTCGTGACGCACGACGAGGGCGCCGTGCAGGCGCTGGAGCCCGAGCGCGTCGTCGTGCTCCCCGACGGGACCGAGGACCTGTGGAACCCCTCCTACGCCGAGCTCGTCCAGCTCGCCTGACCCCGTGAGCCCTCGTCCGGCCGGCGGTCCGGGGCCGGGTGGTCGGACCGGGTGGCCGGCTGGGGGGCCGCGGGCGATGATCGTCACCCAGGACGTCGAGGAGGTCGGTCGTGGCAGGCACGCCGCAGAGCACGCGGGAGCAGGACGCCCCGCCGGGGACGACGGGGTCGCAGGAGGAGGTCGCCCGGCCCCCGCGGCGACGCCCCGGGCCACGGCTGGCCCCGCAGGAGCGCGCCGAGCTGGTGCAGCGGCTCGCCACCCGGTACACCGACGGGGCGAGCATCCGCCAGATCGCCGGCGAGGAGGAGCTCTCCTACGGCTTCGTCCACCGGCTCCTGACCGAGAGTGGGACCGGGCTGCGCGGGCGCGGGGGCAGCACCCGCCGCGCCGCCTCCTGACCGCCTCGGTGCGCCCCCGCCGGCCGGCGGCCGCGACGCCGGTCGTGGGCGCGGGCTCGTGAGCGGCCACGGCGCGGCGTCGTGGACCACGCTGCGGAGCTTTACCCGCGACCCGACGACCCGGCGCGGCGGCGTCTCCCGGGACACCTGGCGCCGGATCGGCGGGCTCGCGCGGCCGCACCGCGGCCGGCTGCTCGTGTTCCTGGGGCTCGTGGTCCTCAGCTCCGCGGCCGCCGTCGCCACGCCGGTGCTGCTCGGGCTCGTCGTCACCGCCGTCGCCGACGGCGACCGCCGCTCCGTCGTCCTGCTCGCCCTGCTGGTGGGGGCGCTGGCGCTCGTCGAGGGCGCCGTCACCCTCGTGCAGCGGTGGTACTCCTCGCGGATCGGCGAGGGCCTGATCTACGACCTCCGCACCGCCGTCTTCGCGCACGTCCAGCGGCAGCCCGTGTCCTTCTTCACCCGCGCGCAGACCGGGGCGCTCGTGACCCGGCTCAACAGCGACGTGAACGGCGCCCAGCAGGCCTTCACCTCCACCCTGCAGTCCGTCGTCTCCAACGTCGTGCTGCTCGTCCTCGCCGGCGGCGTCATCCTCAGCCAGGCGCCCCTGCTCCTGCTGGCCGTCCTGCTCCTGCTGCCGCTGTTCTGGGTCCCCGCCCGCCGGGTCGGCCGTCGGCTGTCCGGGCTGACGCGCCGCTCGATGGAGCTCAACGCGGAGATGGGCAACCGGATGACGGAGCGGTTCAACGTCTCCGGCGCCCTGCTGGTCACCCTCTTCGGCCGCCCGGAGGAGGAGGACGCCCAGTTCCGCGAGCGGGCCGACCGGGTGCGCCGCATCGGGGTGTCCATCGCCATGTCGAACCGGGTGTTCTTCACGGCCCTGACGACGGTGACGGGCCTCGCGACGGCTCTCGTCTACGGCGTGGGCGGCGTCCTCGCGGTCGACGGGCAGCTGCACGTCGGCGCCGTCGTGACCCTGGCGGCCCTCATGGGTCGGCTCTACGGGCCGATCACGAGCCTCGCCAACGTCCGCGTCGACGTGATGAGCGCCCTCGTCAGCTTCGAGCGCGTCTTCGAGGTCCTGGACCTGCGCTCCCCGCTCGTCGAGGCGGCGCACGCGGTGGACCTGCCCGACGGGCCGTTGGACGTCCGCCTCGAGGGCGTCACCTTCTCCTACCCCCGCGCCGGCGGCGGCCTGACCTCGCTCGAGGGGGGTGGCCACGGGAGCGCGCTGCTCGACCTGGGCGGCGCGGGAGAGGGGGCAGGGGAGGGGACGGAGGAGGACGACCGGTCCGCCGACGACCGGTCCGCCGACGACGCGCCCGGCGGGCGCGTCGAGGAGCCCGCGCTGCGGGGCGTCGACCTGCACGTCGGACCGGGGCAGGTGCTGGCGCTCGTGGGCCGCAGCGGCGCGGGCAAGACGACGCTCACCTCGCTCGTGGCGCGCCTGCACGACCCGCAGGAGGGCGCCGTGCGCATCGGCGGCGTCGACCTGCGGGACGCCCGGCTGGCGTCGGTGCACGACCGCGTCGGCGTGGTCACGCAGGACGCCCACCTGTTCCACGACACCGTGCGGGCCAACCTGCTGTACGCACGGCCCGGGGCCGACGAGGAGCAGCTGTGGCGGGCGCTGGGCGACGCCCAGGTCGACGGCCTCGTGCGCGAGCTCCCCGACGGCCTCGACACCGTGGTGGGCGACCGCGGGCACCGCCTCTCCGGCGGGGAGAAGCAGCGGGTCGCGCTCGCCCGTCTGCTGCTCAAGGCGCCCGACGTCGTCGTCCTCGACGAGGCCACGGCGCACCTGGACTCCCGGTCCGAGGTCCTCGTGCAGCGCGCGCTGGAGCGGGCGCTGGAGGGCCGGACGAGCATCGTCATCGCCCACCGCCTGTCCACCGTCCGCGGGGCGGACCTCATCGCGGTCGTCGACGCCGGCCGGGTGGCCGAGACCGGCACCCACGAGGAGCTGCTCGCCCGGGGCGGGCTCTACGAGGAGCTGCACCGCACCCAGCTCGCCGCCCCGACGGCCGCGCAGGCCTGACGCGGGCGCGGCCGGGTCATCCCAGGCGCGGCCGGGTCATCCCAGGCGCGGCCGGGGCATCCCGGCGGGGGCGGGTCAGCCCGGGCGGCCCCCGCGCGAGCGCTCGGCGGCGTCGACGAGGGCGTCCTCCTCCTCCTCGGCCGTGGGGCGGCGCCGGGTCGCGGCGGCCCCCGCGGGACGCACGCGCCGTGCCCCCGTCGGGGTCCGCGGCCCGGGCCGCCTCTCGTCGCCCGCCGCCGGGACGTCCTGGGGGTGCGGCGGTCCGTCGGCGCCCGCCTCGGCCCGCTCGGCGCGCAGGTCCGCCGCGTGCCGCCGGGCGACGACGCCGTAGCCGACGAAGCCGCCCAGGGCGAAGACCCACCACTGGAAGGCGTAGGACAGGTGCGGGCCCTCGTCGACCTCGGGGGGCGGCAGGAGCTGCGGGGCGGGGGAGGCGGAGGGCGCCTCGTCGACGAGCTCGCCGTAGGCGGCGTCCACCAGGGTCGCCCCGCGGTCGGCGAGGACGGGGGCGACGCAGCCGCTGCCCGCGATCGCCGGCAGGTCGAGGCTCCTCGTCTGGCACCGCGGCGCCCGGCCGTAGGCGGGCTCGCCAGGCCGCAGGTGCACGACGACGGACACCTCGCCGGCAGGGGCGGCCGGCACGTCGACCGAGCCGGCGTCGTCGCCGGCGGGCAGGAAGCCGCGGTCGACGAGCAGGGCCGTCGGGCCGCCGTCGCCGAGCGGCTCGTCGAGCAGGAGCGGCACGAGCACGTGGAAGCCGTTGACGCCGTCCAGCGGGCGCTGCCGCAGGAGGGTGGTCGCCGTGGTCAGGTACTCGCCCGTGGCCTCGACCGGACGCCACTCCTCGCCCGGGGGGAAGGAGCCGCCCGGCGCCGGCACGAGCTCCCGGGCGCTCGCGGGGTCCTGCCGGTAGTTGTCCACCACCAGCTGGTTGGCCTCGAGCCGGGCGATGCGCCGGTCCCACTGCCACACCCCGAGGCCGACGCACACCACGGCGAAGGCGACGGCGGCGAGGAGGCCCGCGACCCAGCTGCGGGTCAGCAGGAAGCGCACGCGCTCACGACCGTCCTCCGTCGAGCGCTCCCACCGGCACGACGTCGCGCAGGAAGCCGCGGACGTCCAGGTGCGTCGCCAGCCGCTCGCGGTGCTCGTCGCAGGCCAGCCACGTCTTGCGCCGCTCGGGGGCGTGCAGCCGCGGGTTGTTCCAGCGCAGGCCCCACGCCGCGGCCGCCCGGCAGTCCCGGGCGCTGCAGACCAGGTCGTCCTCCGGCGCGCCCGGCGCGCCGGGTCCGCTCGCCTGCTGCGGGCTCACGCCGCCCGTCGGGGTACCTCGGCGCTCGACCACGGCCCCATCCTCCTCCGCCGCCTCGGGCCCTCCGAGCGGGGGGCGGCGGCCGACGTCCGCGGACGCGGAAGAGCGCCGGTCGTCGACGGGGGGGACGACGACCGGCGCTCCGTGGCGCGCGCCCGACGGGGGGACGGGCGTCGCCGGGACCGAGTCTGGCACAGCGGCGGTGCGGTCGTGGCCGGACGCGCGGACCGCGTGCGCGGACCGGGTCCACCGGCCCCGGGGGCGGGGATCAGGCGGCGCCGCGCCACCCGCCGGGGCCGTGCGCGGACGTGGGGTCCCCGGTCGACCAGGTACCCGGCACCGTGCGCGCGGCCTCCGCCGCGGCGGTGTCGTCGCGCGTCCCGGCGTCGGCGGCCCCTTGGGGGGCGGGCGGGCGCTCGTCGTCGGCCGGCTGCCGCTCCTCGGGGCGGTAGACCTCCCCGACGACGGGCTCCTGCGGTCGCGGCGCCCCGAGCGACCGGGCCGCCGCGGGCGTCACCCCGGTCGTGGTGGGGCTCACGGTCTCGCGGCCGGCGTTGGCCGCGAGGACGGCGATGTAGGGCAGGACGACGGCGGCGGCCAGGAAACCCCAGCTCCACGCGCTGCCGACGCTGACGTAGGTGACGACGAAGAGGACGAAGCAGGCCGTCCGGATCCCCATCGAGACGAGGTACCGGCCGATCTGCTGCTGCTGGTGCTGGCGCTGCCCGACGGGTGCCGTCGTGATCCGCTGGACCTCCTCGGGGCGACGTCGTCCCGCCGGGGGCGACTGCCGCCCGGGGTGCGTCGGACCCTGCCCTGCCCTCCGCGCGCGCTCGGCGCCACCACCTGCCACGTCTCTACGGTAGATCGCGCGCGCGGGCGCCTGCGCGCGGGGTGGCGCGCCGCGGACGGGCGGGCGGCGGCTCCGGTAGCGTCCCGCCGCGGCGGCCCGTCCGCCCTCCCCCCGACCGACCAGACCACGGAGGTCCCCCGCGTGCCCGAGCCCCGCAGCGTCCTCGTCACCGGCGGCAACCGCGGCATCGGCCGCGCCGTCGCCGAGGCCTTCCTCGCCGCGGGAGACCGGGTGGCCGTGACGACGCGGACGGGTCAGGCGCCCGAGGGCGCCCTCGGCGTCGCGTGCGACGTGCGGGACGCGGCCTCGGTGGACGCGGCGTTCAGCGAGGTCGAGGCGGCGCACGGCCCCGTCGAGGTGCTCGTCGCCAACGCGGGGATCACGAAGGACGGGCTCCTGCTGCGGATGAGCGAGGAGGACTTCACCGACGTCGTCGACACCAACCTCACGGGCGCCTTCCGCTGCGTGCGCCGGGCGACCCGGGGCTTCGTCCGCCTGCGTCGCGGCCGCGTCGTCCTCGTCTCGAGCGTCGTCGGGCTCTACGGCTCGCCCGGCCAGGTCAACTACGCGGCCAGCAAGGCCGGGCTCGTCGGCCTGGCGCGCTCGGTGACCCGGGAGCTGGGCGGCCGGGGCGTCACCGCCAACGTCGTGGCCCCCGGCTTCGTCGAGACCGACATGACGGCCGCCCTGACCGAGGAGGTGCGGGCCGGCCACCTGGCGGCGATCCCGGCGGGGCGCCTCGCCCGCCCGGAGGAGGTCGCCGGCGTCTGCGTCTTCCTCGCCTCCGACGCCGCCGCCTACGTCAGCGGCGCGGTCGTCCCCGTGGACGGCGGCCTCGGCATGGGCCACTGAGGCCGACCGCCGAGCGCGCCGACGCCACCGCCGGCGGCCCGAGCACCACCCGCACCCCACCCACCACCACGAGAGGACGGCCCGCGCGCATGGGGATCCTGGACGGCAAGCGACTGCTCATCACGGGGGTCCTCACGGACGCCTCCATCGCGTTCCGCGTGGCGGAGGTGGCCCAGCGGGAGGGCGCGACGGTCGTGCTCACGTCCTTCGGCCGGCAGATGCGGATCACGCAGGCCATCGCGCGGCGCCTGCCCGAGACGGCGCCCGTCGTGGAGCTCGACGTGAGCAACCAGGAGGACCTCGACGCGCTCGAGGGCCGGGTGCGCGAGCACGTCGACGGCCTCGACGGGGTCCTGCACTCCATCGGCTTCGCCCCGAAGGGCGCCTTCGACTTCATGGGCGCGGGCTGGGACGACGTCGCGACGGCCCTGCAGATCTCCTCGTACAGCCTCAAGTCCCTGGCCGTCGCCGCGCGACCGCTCATGAGCGGCGGGGGCAGCATCGTCGGCCTCACCTTCGACGCGAGCCTCGCCTGGCCGGTCTACGACTGGATGGGCGTCGCCAAGGCGGCCTTCGAGTCCGTCTCGCGCTACCTCGCCCGCGACCTCGGCGCCGACGGCATCCGGTGCAACCTCGTCTCGGCGGGCCCGCTGCGGACGATGGCCGCGAAGTCGATCCCCGGCTTCGAGTCGTTCGAGAACAGCTGGCCGGAGCGGGCCCCCCTCGGCTGGGACCTCACCGACACGGGGCCGGCCGCGCGCGCCTGCGTCGCGCTCCTGTCGGACTGGTTCCCCGCCACGACGGGCGAGATCGTCCACGCCGACGGCGGCGTGCACGCCATGGGGAGCTGATCCTGGCCACCCTCGTCGTCCTGCGGCACGCGCAGGCGGTGCCCGCCGGCTCGGCGCCCGACCGCACCCGCGCGCTCACCGCGGCGGGCGAGGAGCAGGCCGTGGCGCTCGGCCGGGCCCTGCGCGCCCGCGGTCTCGTGCCCGACCTCGTCGTCACCTCGGACGCCGCCCGTGCCCGTCGGACGGCCGAGCTGGTCGTCGGGGACGACGACTGGCCCGTCGTCGTCGACCCCGACGTCTACGAGGCGAGCCCGCCGCGCCTGGGCGCCGTCCTGGAGCACCACGCGGCGACGGCCACCACGACCGTGCTCGTGTGCCACGAGCCGGGCGCCTCGGGGCTGTCCGTGGCCCTGGCCGGTCCCTCCGCCGACGCGGACGCCGCCGTCAGCCGGGCGAGCGTCCTGGCCGGCCTCGGGACGGCCGAGGCGGCCGTCCTGCGGTGGGGCACGGAGCACGCCCGGCTGTGCACCGGCGCCGCCGAGCTGGTCGAGGTGCTGCGGCCGGGCGACGCCGCCTGAGCCGTCAGCGCGCCCCGACGAGGTGGGCCACGGCGGTGAGGTCGCGACGCCGCAGGACCACGTCGGCCGCCTGCGCCAGGACCGGCTTCGCGCAGAAGGCGACGCCGGTGCCGGCGGCGCGCACCATCGCGAGGTCGTTGGCGCCGTCGCCGACCGCGACCGTGCCCGCCAGAGGGACGTCGTGCTCCGTGGCCAGACGGCGCAGGAAGTGCTCCTTGGCCTCCGCGTCGACGACGTCGCCGAGCACCCGCCCGGTGAGCCGCCCGCCGTCGACCTCGAGCCGGTTGGCGTGGGCGTGCGGGATGCCGAGCGAGGTCGCCAGCGGCTCGACGACCTCGGCGAAGCCGCCCGAGACGACGCCGACCGGGACGCCGGCGGCCGCCAGCGCCCGCGTCATGGCGTCGGCGCCGGGGGAGGGGACCACCTCGGCGAGCACGTCGTCGAGCACCCCCACGGGCAGCCCCCGCAGCAGGGCGACGCGCCGGTGCAGGCTCCCGGCGAAGTCGACCTCCCCCCGCATCGCCGCCGCGGTGACCGCCGCGACCTCGGCCTCCGCCCCGGCGTGCGCCGCGAGCATCTCGACGACCTCGCCCGTGACCAGCGTCGAGTCCACGTCGAGGACGACGAGGCGCGGCAGCGCCCCCAGCGCCGCCGGGACCACGAGGAGGTCCACGCCGGGCGCCGGCGGGCGGGCCGCGGCGGACCGCCGCAGGTCGGCGACAAGGACGTCCAGGCCCTGACCGCGAGCGGGCACGACCTCCCACTCGACCCCCGCGTACCCCGCGCCGACGAGGGTGGGGACCGCGCGCAGCGAGACGACCTCGCCGCCGGCCGCGACCACGCGCTCGCCCGCCGCGTCGAAGGCCTCGCCCCAGCGGTCTGCGGACGCCCGGGCGGCCGCCCGGTCGTCGCCGTCGGACGCGCTGTCGAGCAGCAGTACCCGCGCGCCCGTCCCCGGCCCCTCCGCCGGCAGGGCCGGGCCCGCGAGCAGGGGCCGCAGCAGGCGGTCGCGGAGGTCTCCCGGGCGGGTCAGGGCTCGACCACCGCGTTCTTGCCGACGACCGTGAGCCCGGACGGCGTGACGACGAAGCCGCGGGCGCGGTCGTGCTCGTGGTCGAAGCCGATGCGCGCCCCCTCGGGGACGACGACGTTCTTGTCGAGGATCGCCCGGCGCACGGCGGCGTGGCGGCCGACCTGGACGCCGTCCAGCAGCACCGAGTCGCTCACGGTGCTGCCCGAGCTCGCCCGCACGTCGCTGGAGAGCACCGACCCCTCGACCGAGGCGCCCGAGACGAGGACGCCCGGCGCGAGGATCGAGTCGACGGCGGTCCCCGCCCGGCGGTCGGCGTCGTGGACGAGCTTGGCCGGGGGCAGCGGCCGCTGCTGGGACAGGATCGGCCAGCGGTCGTTGTAGAGGTTGAAGACCGGCAGCGCCGACGTGAGGTCCATGTGCGCCTCGTAGTAGGAGTCGATCGTCCCGACGTCGCGCCAGTAGCCGCGGTCGCGGTCGGTGGACCCGGGCACGTCGTTGCGCTGGAAGTCGTAGACGGCGGCGGCGCCCCGGCTCACGAAGTCGGGGACGATGTCCCCGCCCATGTCGTGCTTCGAGCCGTCGAGCGTCGCGTCCCGCGTGACGGCCTCCACGAGGGCGTCCGCGTCGAAGACGTAGTTGCCCATCGACGCGAGGATCTCGCCGGGGGAGCCGGGGATCGTCGCGGGGTCGCTCGGCTTCTCCCGGAAGGCGGTGATGCGGGGCGTGGTGGCGACGTCCTCGCCCTCGCCGACCTCCATGACGCCGAACTGGTCCGCCATCCCCACGGGCTGGCGGATCGCGGCCACGGTGCAGCCCGCGCCCGCGGCGACGTGCGCCTCGACCATCTGGGAGAAGTCCATCCGGTACACGTGGTCGGCGCCCACGACGACGACGATGTCCGGGCGCGCGTCGTCGATGAGGTTGAGGCTCTGGTAGATCGCGTCGGCGCTGCCGAGGTACCAGTTCTTGCCGAGCCGCTGCTGCGCCGGCACCGGCGTGACGTAGTTGCCGAGCATCGTCGACATCCGCCACGTCATGGAGATGTGCTTGTCGAGGCTGTGCGACTTGTACTGGGTGAGCACCACCATCTGCAGGTACCGGCTGTTCGCCACGTTCGAGAGGGCGAAGTCGATGAGCCGGTAGCTGCCGCCGAACGGCACGGCGGGCTTGGCACGGTCGGCGGTCAGGGGCATGAGCCGCTTGCCCTCGCCGCCGGCGAGGACGATCGCGAGGACACGGGGGCTGCGCATGGCCGGACCCTAGGCCCGCGGCGCGCCGTCGGCACAGGGTCCGTCGGCGCGTCCCTGCCGCTACGGTCCGCGCATGGCCAGCGCAGCCCACCCCACCGCCGCGACCCCCGGGACCGGGCCGGGCACCGAGCCCGGCGGGCGGACCCCACCCCTGGCCGCACCCCGGGACGGGAGGGGCGGGGACGACGACCTGCGGGTCGACCTCCTGACGCGCGAGTACCCGCCGGAGGTCTACGGCGGTGCCGGCGTCCACGTGGCCGAGCTCGCGCGGGCGCTGCGCCCGCTCGCGGACGTGCGCGTGCAGTGCTTCGGGGCCCCCCGCGACGAGCCGGGCGTCACCGCGCACCCCGAGCCGGAGACGCTCGCCGGCGCGAACGCCGCCCTGCGGACCCTCGGCGTCGACCTCGGCATGGTCGCCGCGACGGAGGGGACCGACCTCGTCCACAGCCACACCTGGTACGCGAACGTCGCCGGCGTGCTGGCCGGGCAGCTGCACGACGTGCCCCACGTCGTCACCGCCCACAGCCTCGAGCCGCTGCGGCCGTGGAAGGCGGAGCAGCTCGCCGGCGGGTACGCCCTCTCCAGCTGGGCCGAGCGGCAGGCGATGACGACCGCGGACGCCGTCGTCGCCGTGAGCGCGGGCATGCGCGCCGACATCCTGCGCTGCTACCCGGACGTGGACCCCGAGCGCGTCCACGTGGTGCACAACGGCATCGACTCGGGCGAGTGGCAGCGCGACGACTCGCCGGAGGCGCGCGAGCACGTGCGCTCCCTCGGCGTGGACCCCGAGCGGCCGAGCGTCGTCTTCGTCGGACGCATCACGCGGCAGAAGGGGCTGCCGCACCTGCTGCGGGCCGCGGGCGACCTGCCGCCGGAGGTGCAGCTCGTCCTGTGCGCCGGCGCCCCGGACACGCCCGAGATCGCCGCCGAGGTGGACGGGCTCGTCGCCGAGCTGGCCGCCCGCCGCTCCGGCGTCGTCCGCGTCGACCGGATGCTGCCCCGTGCAGAGCTGTGCCAGGTCCTGTCGGCGGCCACCGTCTTCGTCTGCCCGTCCGTGTACGAGCCGCTCGGCATCGTCAACCTCGAGGCGATGGCCTGCGGCACCGCGGTCGTCGGCACCGCCACGGGCGGCATCCCGGAGGTCGTCGACGACGGGCGCACGGGGTGGCTCGTCCCGATCGACCAGGTGCAGGACGGCACGGGCGCGCCGACCGACCCGGAGCGCTTCGCCGCGGACCTCGCCCGGGTGCTCACCGAGGCGACGTCCGACGTCGCCGAGGCCCGACGTCGCGGCGCCGCCGGCCGGGAGCGCGCCGTCGCGGAGTTCTCCTGGGACGCGATCGGCGAGCGGACGCTCGAGGTCTACCGCGCGGCGCTGGCCGCCCGCCGAGCCGGGTGACCCCCGCGACCGAGCGGCACGGGGTCAGCGGCGGACGGGCTCCAGCGCCGCGTTGACGGCGGCGACGACGGCGTGGCGCGCGACGGCCTCGACCCCGCGGAGGGCCTCGGTGCGTCCCCGGGCCTCCCAGCCGCTGACGACGGCGCCGTCGTCCTCCGACGCGAGCGCGACGATGCCGCGCAGGCGCACGGCCGTGCCGAGGACGCGCTGCGCCCGGGGCGGCGTCGAGGCGGGCAGGGCGTCGCGGGGGAGGGCGCCGTCGCGCACCAGGGCGATCCGTCCCGCCGCGTCGTCCCGCCAGCGGGCGACGTCGAGGCGGTGCAGCGCGTCGAGGGCCTGCGCGAGCGCCCGCTCGAGCTGCCGCTCGGCGTCGGCGAGCGTCGTCGACGGGGGAGCGGCGGGGCGCCGCACGAGCTCGGCGCGCCAGGCCACCATCGCGCCCGGCTCGAGGACGGACCCGAACTCGGTGACGTCGGGCCAGACCCCCCAGCGGCGACCGGTCGCGTCCTCGTCGTCGGTGAGGACGCCCTCGCCCACGTCGAGCGCCTCGACGTTGAAGGACGCCGGTCCCGGCAGGCCGCTCACGTCGCCGGGCACGGGCAGGACGAGGCGCAGGCCGCGGTGGCCGGCGGCGCGCCAGCCCTCGAGCAGCTCGGCGAGGTCGGTCGCGGGCACGTCGCCGGCGGCGGTGTGCGGCTCGTCGTCGCGCTGGACGGCACGGACGGCGGCCGCGAGGGGTACCTCGCCGCGCAGCACCGCCGTGCCCCAGGCGGCCAGGCGCGCGGAGCGGGGCAGGTCGATCACGGCGTCCAGGCTACGAGCCCGGTCCGCGGGCGCCGCTAGGGTCGCGCCCATGAGCCAGGCCACGACCTCCGGCCCCGGGGGCACGGGCCCCGGCGCCGCGCCCACGGCGAAGGGCGCCCCCGACGAGCCGGTCCTCGACCTCGACGGGGTCACGGTCGTGCGGGACGGGCGGGCGCTGCTCGACGACGTCTCCTGGGCCGTCGGCGCGGACGAGCGCTGGGTCGTCCTCGGCCCCAACGGCGCCGGGAAGACCACGCTGGTACAGGTCGCCGCGGGGCGGACGCACCCGACGAGGGGGCGCGCCGAGGTGCTCGGCGAGGAGCTGGGCCTGACCGACGTCTTCGAGCTGCGACCCCGCATCGGCCTGGCGAGCGCGGCCCTGGCCGAGCGCGTCCCGGCCGCGGAGCGGGTCGTCGACGTCGTCCTCACCGCCTCCTACGGGATGGTCGGGCGCTGGCGCGAGGAGTACGAGGGCCCCGACCACGACCGCGCGCGGGAGCTGCTCGGCGCCCTCGGCGTCGCGGGGCTGGAGCGCCGCTCGTACGGCACGCTGTCCGAGGGCGAGCGCAAGCGGGTCCAGATCGCGCGCGCCCTCATGGCCGACCCCGAGCTCGTCCTCCTCGACGAGCCCGCCGCCGGGCTCGACCTCGGCGGGCGCGAGGACCTCGTGCGCCGGCTCGGCGCCCTGGTCGCCGACGCGCACGCGCCCGCCCTCGTCCTCGTCACCCACCACGTCGAGGAGATCCCGCCCGGGGTCACGCACGCCCTCCTGCTGCGCGAGGGACGCGTCGTCGGGCAGGGCCCGGTGGACCAGGTGCTCACCGCGGAGGCGCTCGGCGCGACCTTCGGCCTCCGGCTGCGCGTCGAGCGCGGCGGCGGGCGCTGGTCCGCGCGCGCGGCCGCCGCGTGAGCGAGGCCCTCCTCGGCGACCTCACCGGCTGGCAGCTGCTCCTCCTGTCCCTCGCCGCGCTGTGGGCGGGCGCCATCAACGCCGTCGTCGGCTCGGGGACGCTGGTGACCTTCCCCACCCTCGTGGCCCTCGGCGTCCCCCCGGTGTCGGCGACGATGTCGAACGCCGTCGGCCTCGTCGCCGGCGGCGTCTCCGGCACCTGGGGGTACCGGCGCGAGCTGAGGGGGCAGGGACCGCGCGCGGCCCGACTCGTCCCCATGTCCGTGCTCGGCGCGCTCGTCGGCGCGTTCCTCCTGCTGCACCTGCCGGCCAGCGCGTTCGAGGCGGTCGTCCCGGCGCTCGTCGTGCTCGCCGTCGCCCTCGTCGTGCTGCAGCCCCGGCTCCAGGCGCGCACGCGGCGGCGGCTGGAGCACGCCGGCGTGGGCCCGCGCGGGTCGCTGACCGGGCCGCAGGCCCCGCCCGCCCCCGGACGGCGGACGCAGGTGCTGCTGCTCGTCGTCACCTTCCTCGTCGGGATCTACGGCGGCTACTTCACGGCCGCGCAGGGCGTCCTGCTCGTCGGCGCGCACGGCGCGCTGCTGCTCGAGCCGATCCAGCGGCTCAACGCGATGAAGAACCTGCTCTCGCTCGTCGTCAACGTCGTCGCGGCGACCTCCTACGTCCTCGTGGGCTTCGACCGCATCGTCTGGGAGGCCGCGGGAGTCATCGCCGTCGGCTCCCTCGTCGGGGGAGCCCTGGGGGCGCTCGTCGGCCGGCGGCTGCCGGCGGCCGTCCTGCGCGCGACGATCGTCGTGCTCGGCGTCGTCGCGCTCGTGGCCCTCGTCGTCCGATGACGGGTCCGGAGCCGGTGCGCCCGCCCGACGGCGTGGCGGTCCCCGCCGGCGTGGTGCTCGCGTCGGTGGACGCGGCGGGCGACCCCCGCCTCGGGGACTACACCGGCCTCACGGACGTCGCGCTGCGGCGTCGGCGCGAGCCGGCCGAGGGGCTCTACATGGCCGAGTCGAGCACCGTCCTCGCCCGGGCGCTGGAGGTCGGGCACACCCCGCGCTCCCTCCTGCTCGCCGCGCGCTGGCTGCCCGACGTCCTGCCGCTGCTCGGCCGGCACAGCGCCCGCTGGGCGGGGGAGCGCGACGTCCCGTGCTTCGTCGCGCCCGAGCCGCTGCTGCGGGAGATCACGGGCTTCCACCTGCACCGCGGCGCGCTCGCGGCCATGGCCCGCCCGGTGCTCCCCGAGGTCGACGAGGTCCTGGCCGGCGCCCGCCGGGTCGCCGTGCTCGAGGACGTCGTCGACCACACGAACGTCGGGGCGGTCTTCCGCTCGGCCGCCGCGCTCGGCGTGGACGCGGTCCTCGCCGCACCGCGGTGCGCCGACCCCCTCTACCGGCGCTCCGTGCGCGTGTCGATGGGGACGGTCTTCCAGGTGCCGTGGACCCGGCTGGACCCGTGGCCGGGCGGCCTCGACCTGCTGCGGGAGCGGGGGTTCACCGTCGCCGCCCTCGCGCTGGCCGAGGACGCCGTCGACCTGGACGAGCTCGCGGCCGACCCGCCGGAGCGGCTCGCGCTGCTGCTCGGCACCGAGGGGGACGGCCTCTCGCGCGCCGCCGTGGCCGCCAGCGACGTCGTCGTCCGGATCCCCATGGCCGGCGGCGTGGACTCCCTCAACGTCGCCGCCGCGAGCGCGGTCGCCTTCTGGGCGCTGCGGGCCCGCTGACCCCCGACGCCGGTCAGGCCGACGGACGGCCCAGTCCCTCGGCGAGCTCCGCACCGGGGAGCCGCAGGAGCACGGCGCCGGGCAGCGCGAGCTTCGACCGGCGCACCCCGCTGCCGACGACGGCACGGGGGAGCGCCGCCACGGCACCGTCGACGAGGACCCGCCACCCGGCGGGCAGGCCGAGCGGGGTGATGGCCCCGAACTCCATGGCCGAGGCCGCGACCGCCTCCTCGCGCGGGAAGAACGAGGCCTTGCGGACGTCGAGGGCCCGCTTGACGAGGCCGTTGACGTCGGCGCGGTCGCTCCCGCGCACCGTCGCGGCGGCGACGCGCTGCTCGCCGTCCCGCCGGCCCGCGACGAGCACGCAGGTGGCGCACTCCTCCCGCGCGACGTCGGTGGCCTCGACCAGGACCGCCGTGTCGGCCACGCCCGGGTCGACCTCCGCGACGAGCACCTGCGCCGCGTCCTCGGGCGTCAGCGCCCGCAGGGCCGCCGCGACCGGCTCCGCGAGCAGCCCCGGCCGGTCGAGCGCCGGCGCCCAGGTCGGCGTCGTGGTGTCGCCCATGCCCCGCACGCTACGACCGGCCGGCCACCCGACGCCTCGCCCACCCCGACGACGAGACGTCGTCGAGGTACGCCGTGGAGGCCGCGGCACCACCAGGCCGTCGTCGAGGTGCCGGGGTCAGCCGGTGTTGCGCATGCCCGCGGCGATGCCGTTGATGGTCAGGAGCAGGGCGCGGCGCAGCACGGGGTCGACGTCGTCGCCCTGGGCGCGGGAGCGCTTCAGCAGCTCGACCTGCAGCGCGTGCAGGGGGGCCAGGTAGGAGTCGCGCAGGTCGAGGGTGCGCCGCAGCACGACGGCGGACTCGAGGAGCTCGGACTGCCCCGTGACGGCCAGGACCTCCGCGCACGTGCGGTCGTGCTCGGCGCGCAGGACCTCCAGCAGCCCGGCGTGCTCGGGCCCGCACAGGGTGTCGACGTAGCGCTGGGCGATGGACAGGTCGGTCTTCGCCAGCGTCATCTGCACGTTGCCGAGGAAGCTGCGGAAGAAGGGCCAGGTCTCGTACATCTCGCGCAGCGCGTCGCCCCGACCGGCCTCGCGGGCCGCGGCGAGGCCGCTGCCGACGCCGTACCAGCCCGGCACGTTGATCCGGCTCTGCGTCCACCCGAACACCCACGGGATGGCGCGCAGGTCCTCCAGCCCGCCCGTGCCGCCGGGCCGGCGCGCCGGCCGCGAGCCGATGTTGAGGTGGCCCAGCTCGTCCACCGGCGTCGCGGCGAGGAAGAACGGCACGAGCCGCTCGTCCTCGACCAGGGCGCGGTACCGGTCGCGCCCCGCGGCGGCGACGACGTCCATCGTGGCGTCCCAGACGTCGAGCACCTCCCGGCCCAGCACGGAGGCGCGGTGCAGGACGGACGCCTCCAGCACGGCGGACAGCGCGACGTCGAGGTTGTGCACCGCGAGGCCGTGGAGCAGGTACTTGTCGGAGATGACCTCGCCCTGCTCGGTCACCTTCATGGCCCCGTCCAGGCTCCCGTAGGGCTGGGCGAGGATCGCCTCCCCGGTCGGGCCGCCGCCGCGGCCCACCGAGCCGCCGCGGCCGTGGAAGAGCCGCAGCTGCACGCCGTGCTCGCGGGCCACGTCCCGCAGGGCCCGCTGGGCGCGGTGGATCTGCCAGCGCGACGCCGCGATGCCGCCGTCCTTGGAGCTGTCGGAGTAGCCGAGCATGATCTCCTGCACGTCGCCACGGGCGGCGACGAGGCGCCGGTAGGAGGCGTCGGACAGCAGCGTGCCCAGCAGCGGGCCGGCGGCCTCCAGCTCGGTGATGGTCTCGAAGAGGGGCGCGAACCCCAGGCGCGCGGTCGCCGGCACGTCGGGGTCGGCCGGCAGGTCCACGAGGCCCACCTCCCGGGCGAGGACGGCCACCGCGAGCAGGTCGTCGACGCCCTTCGTCATCGAGACGACGTACGTCTCCACCGCGTCGTCGCCGAAGCGCTCCAGCGCGGTCCGGACGGTGCGGAAGAGCTCGACCACCTCGGCCGCCGTGCCCTCGACGGCGTCGAGCGTCGCCGCGCTGGCCAGGGGCCGCCCGCCGGCGAGCTCGGCCGAGAGCAGCGCGCGACGCTCCTCGCGGTCCAGGTCGCCGTAGGGGCGGTCGCCGGCGCGGGCGCGGTCGACGAGGGCCTCGAGGGCCGCGTGGTGGCGCTCGGAGTGCTCCCGGACGTCGAGGACGGCGAGGCCGAGGCCCGAGGCGGCGACCGTGCGCAGGGCGCGGGCGACGACCCCCTCGGCCACGAGCCCGCAGCCGTTCTCGGCCAGGGAGCGCTGGACGAGCTCGAGCTCGTCGAGGAGCTCGCCGACGTCGGCGTAGTCCCGTCCCGGCTCGTGCACCCGCACCCCGGAGGCGCCGGCGCCCGCGACCCGGCGCCCCGTGGCGACGAGGCGCTCGCGGACGTAGCTGAGCTTGAGCCGGTAGGGCTCCTCGGCGTTGAGGCGGTGCCGCAGGTCGAAGACGGCGGGCAGGAGCTCCCGGTCGCGCTCGAGGCTGTCCCGCAGCTCGTCGGAGACCGCCACGACCTGCGTCGAGGACGCCAGCTGGACGACGAGCTCGTCGACCGTGCGGAGCAGCACGGCGACCCCCGTCTCGTGCTGCTGGGCGAGCACCTCGAGGGTGACGGCCGGGGTGACGTTGGGGTTCCCGTCGCGGTCGCCCCCGACCCAGCTGCCGAAGCGCAGCGGCCGGGCGCGGTGCCCCAGGTGGACGCCGATCCCGTCGAGCCGCTGGTCGAGCTCCTCCAGGAGGTCCGGCAGCACGCCGGTGGCGAGCGAGGAGAGGTAGTACAGCGCCGAGCGGGCCTCGTCGGCGGGCTGCGGGCGCTCCACGCGCAGCTCGTCGGTCTGCCACAGCAGGTCGACGAGCTCGACGACGCGGCGCTCGTCGGCCTCGGCGTCGGCCGCGCGCCGCCGCGGGTCGCCGGCCCGGTCGAGGGCCGCCGCGGTGCGCGACAGCAGGTCCAGGACCGAGCGGCGGCTGGACTCGGTGGGGTGGGCGGTGAAGACCGGGCGCAGCTCCATCCGGTCCACCACGGCCTGGACGTCGGCGCGCTCGACGTCGCCCGCCTCGAGCGCCTGCGCGATGCGCGGCACCGTGAGGGCGAGGCCGGCGCCCGGGCGGGTCGCGAGCTCCTGCGCCCGGTGCAGCTGCTCGGTGATGTTGGCGAGCTGGAAGTACGCCGTGAAGGCGCGCGCGAGGACGACGGCCGTGCCGTCCTCGACGCCCTCGAGCACCCGGCTGAGCTCGGCGCCCTCGTCGGGGCGGCGGGCCAGGTGCCGCACCCGCTCGACGAGGTCGAGCAGCTCCGGGCCCTCGTGGCGCTCGAGCGCCTCGCCGAGCAGCGCCGCGAGCCGTCGCACGGACGCGCGCAGCTGCGCGTGCGCCGCGTCGGAGGACACCCCGTCGACGGAGGGCCCCTCGCCGCCTGCGCCCGGCCCCCGGGCGAGGGACGCCGACGGGCCGGGGGCGGACGAGCCGGGGGCGGACGGGCCGGCGGACGGGGATGCGGGGGTCATGGCGCTCCTCGGGGGCGGGGCCGGTGCCGGGCCCCGCCCCTCGGGCGCAGGCCCGGCCCGTGCCGGGTCCGGGTGTCGACGCCAGTGTGGTGCAGCCGCCGCCGAGGCTGCGGCCGGTCCCGTCAGGCGGCCGGTCCCGTCAGGCGGCCGGTCCCGTCAGGCGGCCGTCCCCCTAGCCTGCGCCCGTGACGGACGCCGCACCCCCGCCCCAGCCGGTCGGGCCGGGCGGCGCCCCGCACCACCACCGGCCGGGGGACGGCCGGCGGGGCCGTCGTCGCCCCGAGGAGCTGCCGGACGGCGGCCTGCGGGCGCAGAGCCCGCAGGGGCGGGCCGTCCTGCTCGTGCTCGTCCTCGGCTCCGGCATGGCGTTCCTCGACGGGACGGTCGTCAACGTCGCGCTCCCGAGCATCGGCGCCGACCTCGGTGCGGACGTCGCCGGTCTGCAGCTGACCGTGACGGCCTACCTGCTCACCCTCTCCTCCCTCATCCTGCTGGGCGGGTCGCTCGGCGACCGGTACGGCCGCCGGCGGGTGCTGCTCGTCGGCGCGGTCTGGTTCGCCCTGGCGTCGCTCGGCTGCGCGCTCGCCCCCGACGTGCCGACCCTGGTGGCGGCGCGGGCCCTGCAGGGCGTCGGGGGCGCGCTGCTGACGCCCGGCGGCCTCGCCGTCCTGCAGGCGAGCTTCGCCCGCGAGGACCGGGCGCGGGCGATCGGGACCTGGTCCGGGCTGACGGGCGTGGCCGGGGCCGCCGGCCCGCTGCTGGGCGGGTGGCTCGTCGCCTGGGACTGGCGCGCCGTCTTCCTCCTCAACCTGCCGCTGGCGGCGGCCGTCGTCGTCCTCGGGCTCCGGCACGTCCCCGAGTCCCGCTCGCCGGAGCGGGCTCCCTCCCTCGACGTGCCCGGGGCGCTCACCAGCGCGGTCGGGCTCGGCGGCGTGACCTACGCGCTCGTGGCCGGCCCGGACGGCGGCTGGGGCGCGGGCAGCGTCGTCGCCGGGGTCGTCGGCGCGGCGGGCCTGGTCGCCTTCGTGCTCCGGGAGCGCAGCGCCCGGCACCCCGTCGTGCCGCCCGCCCTCTTCCGCTCGCGCGTCTTCACCGTCGTCAACGCCGGCACGTTCGCCGTCTACGCCGCCCTCGGCGGCGTGATGCTGCTGCTCGTCCTGCAGCTGCAGGTCTCGCTCGGGTGGAGCGCGCTCGCGGCGGGCGCGGCCACGGCGCCCTCGACGCTGCTCATGCTGCTGCTCTCCGGTCGCTCCGGGGCCGCCGCCACCCGGACCGGGCCCCGCCTGCCGCTGGTGGTGGGCCCGCTCGTCGGCGGGGCCGGCGTCCTGTGGCTGTCCGGGGTCGGCCCGGGGGACGTCTACCCCGTGGACGTGCTCCCGGGGGTGCTCCTGCTCGGGTCCGGGCTCGTCGTCACCGTGGCACCGCTGACGGCGACGGTGCTCGCGGCGGCCCCGGACGCCCTGTCCGGGACCGCGAGCGGCGTCAACAACGCCGTCGCGCGCTCCGCGGGCCTCGTCGCCGTCGCCGCGCTGCCGGCGGTGGCCGGTCTCACCGGCGACGCCTACGCCGACCCGTCCCTGCTGACGCCGGCCTTCCGGACCGCGATGCTCGTCTGCGCCGGCCTGCTCGCCGCCGGCGCTCTCCTGGCCCTCGTCGGCGTCCCGCGGGGCCGGCCGGACGACGAGGTGCTGGGTCGCTGAGACCGCACGGCACGCTCGTCCTTCATGTGCGACCCGCGTGAGCCGGCGCACAAGTGCGCCGGCGGACGCGAGCAGCAAGCGGTAGGGGACGCGGTGCCATCGTGAACCGACCCGGTGCGGGCCGGGGATCTGTCGCAGGAGCCGCCGCTGCGTGAGCCTCAGCACGGTCGGTGCGCTGCTCAAGCCCGGGCGCGGAGCAGCGACGAGCGGCTGTACCGGGGGCGCGGGCTGGGGCGGGGGAGCCCGCTGTCGCCAGCACCGCCTCGGAGACCGCGATCGCAGCGCCCACCGTCCGTGATGACGAGCTGGAGCGGCCGAGGACGGTGAGCAGTCGTCGTCACGCAAAGTTTTGCCTGCAGAGATTGTCGGAAAGGGCTGCGCTCCTTCGTCGCCGTGCGTCATAGTCCAACCACCCGGGAGCGGCCGCCCCGGGGAGGTCGCCGGGGCGCTCCAGCTCTCGTCGGCCGCCGTCGGGAGGCCACCCGACGAGGTCGCCCCCGCCCGGCCGGCGGGGGCCGACCACGACCCCGTCCGGTCACCGCCGGAGCCTCTGCGCCCGTCCTCCCGCTGCGCGACGTCCTACGACGCCGCCCTCGTCGTGCTGCCCGCACCGGCCCGTGCGCCTCGTCGGCGCGTCTGGGACGACCTGTGGGCGCCGTCATCCCCACCTGCCGACCGGGCCGCCCGGTCGTGCGCCGCCACGTGACACCGAGCCCGTGAGGCCCCCATGACGCTGCTGACCTGCACCGCCCTTGTCGTCGCCGCGGTGCTCACCGCCATCGCGGGGTCGACCCTGCGCGGCGCCCTCCACGCGTGGCGGACGCCCGAGGCCTTCGAGGGCTCCGGATACCCCGCGGCGCTCCCGCCGTCCCTCAGCTTCAGCCTCGTCGTCCCCTGCCGCCACGAGGCCGAGGAGGTGGTGCGGGCCACCCTCGAGCGGCTCCTGCGCCAGGGCCACCCCGACGTCCAGGTCGTCATCTCCGTCGGGCACGACGACCCGGCCACCTCGGCCGTCGCCCACCGGCTGGCCGGGGAGGCGGCCGCCGCCGCGGCGGTCGTGGGCCGGCGGCGCGAGGTGCTGGTCTCCGTCAACGGCGACCTGGTCAAGAACAAGCCCCGGCAGCTCAACACCGCGCTGCCCCTGTGCACCGGGGACGTCGTCGGCGTCATCGACGCCGAGAGCCTCACCCACCCCGACCTCCTCGAGCGCGTCGACGGCGTCTTCCAGGCACGGCAGGCGGACGTCGTCCAGGGGTCGGTGCACCTGGTCAACTTCCGCGACACCTGGTTCGCCCTGCGGAACTGCCTGGAGTACCGGACCTGGTTCCGGTCCCGCCTGCACGGGGCCGCCCAGGTCGGCTTCGTCCCCCTCGGGGGGAACACCGTCTTCACGCGCCGCGCGCTGCTGGAGGAGGTCGGCGGCTGGGACCCCGACTGCCTCGCCGAGGACTGCGAGATCGGCGTCCGGCTCTCGACGATGGGCAAGAAGATCGTCTGCGTCTACGACCCCGCACTCACGACCCGGGAGGAGGCGCCGGACTCGCTGAGGTCGCTCGTGAAGCAGCGGACGCGGTGGTCCCTCGGCTTCATGCAGGTACTCGCCAAGGGGGAGTGGCGACGGCTGCCTGGCCTCCGCCGGCGGGCCACGGCCTGGTGGACGCTCGTGCAGCCGCACGCCATGGCCTTCACCGGCCTCGTCCTGCCCTTCGCCCTCGTCGTGGCCCTCACGGCACAGCTCCCGACCGCGGTGGCCATGCTGCTGTTCGTCCCGCTGGTCCCCACGCTCCTGACCGTGGGCTTCGAGACGGTCATCCTCCGCGAGTTCGGCCACGACCTCGGCTTCCGCGTCCGGTGGCGGGACCAGGTCGTCCTCGTGCTGACCACGCCGCTCTACCAGGTCGTCCTGGCCGCCGCGTCCGTCCGGGCGCTGTGGAGGTTCGTCGGCCGGGACTTCACCTGGGAGAAGACCCGGCACAGCGGGGCGCACCTGGGCCTCACGGGCGCCGAGGCGACGGCCGAGGGCGCCGCGTGAGCGCCCTGGCCCCACCCCGTCCGGCGGCCCCGCCCCCGCCGGCCTCCCCGGCACGACCGCCGGCGAGGGGGCGCTCGCCCCGCGGGGAGCTCCTGCTCGTCCTCGCCGCCCTGCTGGCCGTCGGGATCGTCCACGCGGTAGGCCTGGCCGGGTGGCCGGCCTTCTTCGACGACGAGGGGACCTACCTCTCGCAGGCGTGGGCCGTGCCGGAGGGTGCGCTGGCGCCCTACACCTACTGGTATGACCACCCGCCGGCGGGCTGGCTCCAGCTCGCGGCCCTCTCCTGGCTCCCGTCCTTCCTGCTCCCCGACGGCGCACCGGCGCTGGTCGCCGGCCGCGTGGTCATGGTCGGCTACACGCTCGCGACGGCGACCCTGCTCTACCTGCTGGCGCGGCGCCTGCGCCTGGGGCCGGCCCTCGCCGCGGCCGGGATGCTGCTCTGGGGGCTCAACCCCCTCGTCGTCTTCGAGGGCCGGCAGGTCCTCCTGGACAACATCGCGCTGCCGTGGCTGGTCGGCGCCCTCGTCCTGGTCAGCGGCCGGCGGCGCGACCTGTGGCACGTCACCGCGGCCGGCTTCTGCTTCGGCACGGCGGTGCTCACCAAGGAGACGCTCCTCGTCCTCGCCCCCGCCGTGCTCGTCGCCCTCTGGGTCTCGGCCTACCGCCCGACCCGGGCCTTCGCCGTCATGGGCTTCTCGGTGGCCACGGCGCTGACCGGTGCGACGTACCTGCTCATGGCGCTGCTGCGCGACGAGCTCCTGCCCGGCCCCGGCCACGTGAGCCTCTGGGACGCGCTGGCCTTCCAGATGGGCCGCCCGGGCTCGGGCTTCATCCTCGCCGAGGGCAGCGGCGCGCACGGGACGCTCGGCATCTGGCTGCACTACGACGCGGTGCTCGTCGTCGCCGGTCTGGCGGCCGCGGTCGTGTGCTGCGCCGTGCGCCGGCTGCGCGCGGTGGGCGTCGGCGTCGCCCTGGTGACCGCCCTGGCCCTGCGCCCGGACGGCTACCTGCCCTTCATGTACGTCGTCGTCGCGCTGCCGCTGCTCGCCCTCGCGGTGGTGGGGGTGCTCGACGTCGCGTGGAAGGCGCTCGGACGTCTGCCCGGGGGAGCGGTCCGCAGGACCGGCCTCGTGGTCGCCGTGACGGCGGCCGTGGCCGCGGTCGGGCTCGTCGCCCCGCGGTGGCTGGCGGCGACGGCCGAGGCCCGTGGCTCGGACGCCAACGCGGCGCACCGGGAGGCCCTCGCCTACGTCGAGGACGTGCTCCCGCGGGACTCGCGCGTCGTCGTCGACAACACCTACTGGAACGACCTCGTGCGCGCGGGGTGGTCCGACGACGGCTTCTCCGGGGCGATCTGGTTCTACAAGATCGACCTGGACGCCGAGGCGAGGACCGAGCTGCCCGGCGGCTGGCGGGACCTCGACTACCTCGTGTGGTCGCCCACCCTCGCCGACGACCCGAACAGCCTGCCGACGCTCGCGGCGGCGCACGAGAACAGCGAGCTGCTCGCCGCCTTCGGCGGCGACGACCCGGGGCAGCGGGTCGAGGTCCGACGCGTCGTGGGCCCAGGGGTGGGCCCGGGGGGACGACCCGCGTCCGGCGAGGACGCGGCGCCGGACGTCCCGACCGGGGACACGTCCTCGACGGGCACCTCCTCCGCCGGGTCCCGGTCGTCGGGGACCTCCACCTGGTCGCCGCCGCTGCCCCCGGGCTGGTCCGCGGAGCCGTCGTCCGACCGGGCCGAGCGGGCCGCCGCGGTCATGCCGCTCACCCCTCGGGTGCGGGACGCGCTCCGGGACGACGACCGGGGGTGGGTACCGCCCCTGCCGCCTAGCTGGTCCAGCCCGTCCACCGACTCGTCCGAGGAGCCCTGATGAGCGCTGCCGCACCCTCCGTCTCCGTGGTGGTCCCCACCTACAACGAGTCCGCCAACGTCGTCGAGCTCGTCCGTCGGCTGCAGCGGGCTGTCCCGGGGGCGGAGGTGCTCTTCGTCGACGACTCCGACGACGACACCCCGGACGTCGTCCGACGCGCCGCCGCCTGGTCCACGCTCGACGTCCGGCTGGTCCACCGCGCCCGGGGCGAGCGTCACGGGGGGCTCGGCGGCGCCGTCGTCGAGGGCCTGCGCCACGCCCGGGCGCCCTGGGTGGTCGTCATGGACGGCGACCTGCAGCACCCGCCCGAGGACGTGCCCCGCCTCGTCGCCGCCGCGGCCGCGCCCGGGACGGACGTGGTCGTCGCGAGCCGCTACTGCGGCGGCGGCGCGGCCGCCGGCCTCTCGGGCGTGGTGCGGCACTGGGTGTCGACGGCGTCGACCCGCCTGGCGCGCGCCCTCTTCCCGCACCGGCTGCGCCGGTGCTCCGACCCGATGACGGGGTTCTTCGCGCTGCGGCGCGCGGCCGTGGACGTGGAGGCCCTGCGGCCCCGCGGCTTCAAGATCCTCCTCGAGATCCTCGCGCGCACCCGCCTGCAGGTGGTCGAGGTCCCCTTCGTCTTCGCCGACCGGCACGCCGGCCGGTCCAAGGCGGGGGTACGCCAGGGGATGCACTTCGTGCAGCAGCTGCTCGACCTCCGGCTCGGCCGGACGTGGCGGTTCGCCCTCGTCGGCGCGACCGGTGCCGTCGCCAACCTGGCGCTGATGGCGGGGTTGCTGGCCGTCGGCAGCCACTACCTCCTCGCGAGCGTCCTCGCCACGGAGGCGACCATCGTCGGCAACTTCGTCCTGCAGGAGAGGTACGTCTTCCGCGACCTCCGGCACGGGGCGGCCCGCCTGCGGCGCCGCGCGTGGGAGTGCGTCGGCTTCAACAACGTCGAGCAGCTCCTGCGCCTGCCGGTCCTCCTGCTGCTCGTCGAGGTGATGGAGGTCGCCAGCGTGCCGGCCCAGGCGCTGACGCTGGCGGCGGCCTTCGCCGGACGCTTCGCGTTCGTCTCCAAGGTCGTCTACCGCCGTCGCGGCGTCGTCCCCGCACCGACGGTGGCGGACGCCGTCGCGGCCGTCGTGGCCGAGCTGCCGATGCCGCGGACCTCGCCGCCGGGCGGTTCGCCGACGGCCCCCGTCCTGCCCGCGGCCCTGCCCCTGGACGAGACCGAGCAGGGGGTGGAGCGGGCATGAGCGCCGGACGGATCCGTGGCCGGCGGGCGGCGGCCTGCGCCGGCGTGCTGGCCCTCGTGGTGGCGCAGCTGGCGGCGGGGGCGGCTCCCGCGCTGGCCGCCGCGGAGGCGGTCGTGCCCAACGGGACCCTCGAGGCCGGTGGCGCCGCGACCTTCGACTGCTTCTCCCTGAACGGCTGGGGCACCGGGACGCCGACCCTGACGGCCGTGCCCGGACCGGACGGCGGCCGCGCGGCCCAGGTGCGGCTGAAGGGACGGACGCAGGGCGACCGCAAGCTGATGATGACGGAGAACGCCACCTGCGCCCCGGGCGTCGTCGCCGGCAAGGTCTACTCCCTCACCGTCACCTACCGGTCGAGCGTGCCCACGACCCTGACGCTGTTCCGCCGCACCGCCGCCGGGTGGACCTACTGGACCGACGTGACGACCGCGGCCGTGGCGCCGGGCTGGACCGACCTGCGCGCCGTCACCCCCGTGGTCCCGGAGGGGACGGAGCAGGTCTCCTGGGGGCTGTCGCTCGCCCGCGACGGCGTCGTCGCCACGGACGGGTACGCCATGGCCGTCGCGGCGACCCCGGGCACGCCGGCCACCGACGAGCTCGTCGTCGGCGGCGGGCTCGAGGAGGGCGCCGCCGTGCCCCGCTGCTTCCAGCGCGCCGGGTGGGGCCAGCACACGACCACCGACGGCTTCTCGGCCGACACGCGGACGGGGACGGGCCGTTCGTGGCGGACGAGCATCAGCGGGTACGTCTCCGGCGACCGCAAGCTCCTCGCCTCCGAGGCGGCCGGGTGCGCGCCGGACGTGACGCCCGGGCTCGTCTACACGGCCTCGGCGTGGACGAAGTCGTCGGGCACGAAGGGCGCGCTGACGCTCTTCCGGCACACGGCGGCCGGGTGGAGCTACTGGACGGACGTCGCCGACGTGCCGCGCAGCGACACCTGGGTCGAGGTCACGGCCTCGCTGCCGCCGGTGCCCGAGGGCACCGACCGCATCAGCCTCGGGGTGTCCCTGGCGTCGAACGGGACGCTCCTCGTCGACGACCTCTCGCTGAGGCCTCCGGCGCCCCCGCCGCCGCCGCAGCCGGTCCCTCCGGCCGCCGGCGACCTCGCGGTCACGGGCCGGTGGACGGTGCGGGACGTCCGGATGCCTGTCCGCGGCCTGCACACCACGCTCCTGCGGGACGGGCGGGTGCTCATGATCGCCGGCTCCGGCAACGACGGCCCGAGCTTCGCCGCCGGGGCCTTCAAGACCGTCGTCTGGGACCCGCGGGCCGACACCTTCACCCCGGTCGCCACGCCCGTCGACCTGTTCTGCACGGGCCACGTGACCCTGGCCGACGGACGGGTCCTCGTGATGGGGGGCACGCAGGCCTACCCGGACACGCCGGGGGCCGCGAACTTCGAGGGCCTGCGCCAGAGCTTCGTCTTCGACCCGGCCACCGACTCCTTCAGCCGGGTCGGCGACGCGCCCGAGGGCCACTGGTACCCCACGCTGACCAAGCTGGAGGACGGTGACGTGTGGGCCGCGGGCGGGCTCCGCGAGGACTCGGCGGGCACGGTCGGCACCGAGATGTACGACGCGGCGGCGGGGCGCTGGCTCGGTCGGGGCGAGGTGCCGCAGACGTACAACTACTGGGGCACCTACCCGCACATGTTTCTGCTGGACGACGGCCGGATGTTCTACAGCGGCGGCCACACCTTCGGCGAGAACGTCCCCGGGACCGGCGCCCGGCTCTACGACTGGCGCACGGCGCAGATGTGGGACGTCCCGGGCCTGCGTGACGTCCGCCAGCGCGACCAGGCCGCGTCCGTCCTCCTGCCGCCGGCGCAGGACCAGAAGCTGATGATCATCGGCGGTGGGCACACGGAGGCGAACCTCCCCGGCGTCTCGACCGTCGACGTCGTCGACCTCTCGAAGGACGACCCCGCCTACGTCCCGGGCCCGGACCTCCCCGGCCCGGGGAAGCTCTACGTCAACGCCCTAGACCTGCCGGACCGCACGGTCCTGGCGGCGAACGGGGCGACCGGCAACCGTGCAGGAGACGTCATGACCGCTGCCACCTACTCGCCGGCGACGGGACGGTGGACCCGTGTCGCCGCCGACCCGGTGGGACGCAACTACCACTCCTCCGCCGTCCTGCTGCCGGACGGGCGTGTCGCCGTCTTCGGCAGCAACCCGGGGGACGGCTCCTTCGAGCAGCGGATCTCGGTCTACGAGCCCCCGTACCTCTTCAAGGGACCGCGGCCAGTCGTCACGAGGGCCCCGGAGGCGGTCACCTACGGCCAGGTGGTCGACCTCGGGGTGACCGGCACGGTCGCCGCCGTGAACCTCACCAGCCCGGGCTCCGCGACGCACCAGACGGACACCAACGCGCGCCTGGTCGACGTCCCCTTCACCGCCGAGGGGACGACGCTCACCGCGCGCGTGCCCGACAACCCCGCGCTCCTGCCGCCGGGGCCGTACATGCTCACGATCCTCGACACCGCGGGCGCCGTCTCGACGGCGACGTGGGTGACGGTCCGATGAGCGGGACGAGGCGTCCCCGTCGGGGTGCACCGGCCCCGGCCCGGGCCGGAGCCGGCGCCCGGCGGCGGCGGGTCACCGCGCTCGGCGCGCTGAGCGCCCTCGTGCTCGCCGGTCTGGTCGCCGCGGTGCCGGGGGGCGGCGAGGACGCCTACGCCGGTCCGCGGGGCAGCGCGGGGCGGGCACCCGACCCCGCGACGCAGCCGCAGACGAGCCTCGCGGCCGCCGCGGCCGCGGGCGCCGCGCCGGTGCGGGGAGGGACGGCGGCGAAGAAGCCCCCGACGGTCCCCGCGGCGAGGAAGGAGTCGACGAAGAAGCTGGCGAGGAGCGCCCGGTCCTCGCCGGAGGACGTGCTGTCGCCGGAGGCGGCGAACGGGGGCTGCCGGCTCGAGTACGGCCGGGGCGGGCAGTGCCTGCCCGTCGTCCCCCCGGGGGCTGCCGCCCACGCCGGTCACGGCACGGGCGTCACGTGGACCTGCGACCTCGTCCGCGAGACGTTCCCCGACGGCATCGAGGTCCGGGGCGGGGGGGTCGGGGGCGCGGGGGACCCGCTGCACCTGGACACCGACCACGACGGCACGGGGTGCGGACCGGGTGACCGGTGAGCGACCGGTGGGCGACGACCGGGCGGCGCGGGTGGCCGGGGGCGGTGGTCGGCCGGCGCGCCGGGGGGCCGGGGGGCCGACGCCCCCGTCTACCCGCGGGGGAGGAGCTCCACCGCGTTGACGAACGGCTCGCCGACGGACCCCCGGCGCAGACGCACCACGACGCGGCCCGACGCGCCGGCACGGACGGGCAGGCGCACGGCGACCGGTGCCCCCCCGCCGCGCGCCCAGACGTCGAGCTCGTCCACGCGGCGGACCCCGTCCACGTCGACGCGTTGCCGGCGGGCCCCCGCGCGCTGCGCCGGGGCGTACCGCTCGGCGTACCAGAGGACGAGCTCCGCCTGCCTGCCGGCGGCCAGGGGGAGCGTCCAGGTCTGCTCGCCCCACCGCTCGGCGGCGAGGACGTCGGCCGGGACAGCGGCCGAGGCCTCCACCCGGCCCGTGTTGCGGGCGACCCTTCCGCCCGTGACGACCCCGTCCCCCGACCGCCAGCCGGGGACCCGCTGGTCGCCGGCCAGCACACGCAGCGCCACGGGGGCGACGACGACGGGCGCCGGAGGCGCGTCGAGGACGACGACGGTCACGGTCATCGCCGGGGCGTCGACGTCGAGGGAGCCCGCGTGCCGCGTCCTCGCGACCTCACGCGGGGGGTCGTAGGGACGCGACGGGTCGGTCCGGTGCACGACGGCGCCCCCCGGTGCCACGCCGCCGAGCACGAGCCGCCGCCGCACCGCCCGGGTCTCGGACTTGTTGACGACGACCACGGTCCGACCGCCGGCCTCGTTGCCGACGGCGAAGACCTCGACGGCCTCGTCCGGGGTGTCGGCGACGGCGGCGTACGCGGCGCCGTCGTAGTGGGGCCACCGCCCGGCGCCCGTCCAGGTGGCGACCGCCCAGTACGCGGGCATCGGCGTCGACGGAGCCCGGCCGTGGGGGTTCACGGCGCCCTTCTCGACCGTGAGGCCGAGCGGTCCGTTCTGCGAGGCGTAGGGCATGGCCCGACCGCCGCTGACGAGCACGTGCCCGAGGACGGAGGCCATCCAGACCGTGGTCACGGCCGAGAAGAACCGCTGGTTGCCGCCCGGCGTCCCGTCCTGGTAGCGCCAGGAGAGGTTGATCTCGTCGACGGCCACCCGCTCGGGGAGGCCGAGCCCGCGCAGGTCGGAGCGCACCTCGCGCACCTCGCGCCCCCAGCCGGGGGTCGCGCGCATGGCCTCGGCGGTCGAGAGCGAGCGCGAGCCCATGCCGTAGTGGTGGTAGTCCACGCCCCCGAGCCGCCCCGCGCCCATCCCGGCCGCGTACCGCCGCAGCGTCGCCCGGTCGTAGTGGGTCCAGACCGGCCCCCACAGGCCCGTCCCCGGCACCTCCGCGGCGAGCTCCGCCTGGACGGCCCGCCCGCGCTCGAGCGCCGCGTCGAGAGACTGCCCGCGGTTCCCCGGCTCGTTGGGGCCGGAGTAGTCGACCATGGACGTGCCGAGCGCCCGCACGACCTGCCGTGCGTCGCCGGGACGGTAGCCCGCCCAGTCGTCGTCCCGTCCACCGACGACGACGAGGCACCGGTAGCCCCAGGACCGGTAGAGGTCGACCAGGGCGACCATGTCCCGCTGGCCCGACCCGGCGGCTGAGGACACGACCCGCGTGCCGTCCCACCGGACGGGCACGCGCACCGAGCGGGCGTCGAGGGCGCGCTCGGCGCGGGCCTGCGAGGCCACGACCAGGGGACTCGCGCCGTAGGTCGAGCTCCCGAAGCCCAGGGCGTGCGGGTCCAGCCGCTGCAGCGGTCGTGCGAGGTCGAGCACGACACGGGGCACGACGGCGGCGCGGGCACCCCCCGCGGGGACGAGGGCCGCGGCGAGGCCCGCCGCCGAGGCGGCGAGGAGGGCGCGGCGGCCGACCGGCTGCCGGGGCAGGAGGGCGGGCGCCTCGAGGTCGGCGGGTAGGACGTGAGCGGTCATGGTGGCTCCGGGAGGGTCGACTGCCATGACGCATCGGTCAACCACGGCCCCGGCTGAAGCGGCGGGCCACGCACCCTGACGTGCCTGCTCGTGGTGTCCGGAGGGGGACTTGAACCCCCACGCCCGATAAAGGGCACTAGCACCTCAAGCTAGCGCGTCTGCCATTCCGCCACCCGGACAGGTGCCGTGCGGCGCCGGAGCGCCGCGAGCGGTCCGAAAACTACCACGGGGGCCGACTGCCCCCCGACGTCCGCCGGCCCGGCGGCCGCCGGCGGACGGACCCGTCGCGACGACGCCGGTAGCGTCGCGGCATGACCGAGCGCAGCGCCGGACCGGGCGTCCCCGTGGCCGCCGACGAGGTCGTCGACATCGCCCGCGACCTCATCCGCATCGACACCTCGAACTACGGCGACGGCAGCGGTCCGGGGGAGCGGGCCGCGGCCGAGCACGTCCTGGGGCTGCTCGACGAGGTGGGGCTGGAGGCCGAGCTCCTGGAGAGCGACCCGGGCCGCGCCAGCGTCGTCCTGCGCATCCCGGGCGAGGACCGCGACCGGGACGCCCTCGTCGTCCACGGCCACCTCGACGTGGTGCCGGCGAAGGCGGAGGACTGGAGCGTCGACCCCTTCGCCGGCGAGGTGCGGGACGGCTGCCTGTGGGGCCGTGGCGCCGTGGACATGAAGGGCATGGACGCGATGATCCTGTCCGTCGTCCGCCAGATGACCCGCGAGGGCCGGACCCCTCCGCGCGACCTCGTCGTCGCCTTCACGGCCGACGAGGAGGCCGGGAGCGTCAAGGGAGCCCGGTTCCTCGTCGACACCCGCCCGGACCTCTTCGAGGGGGCGACCGAGGCCATCAGCGAGGTCGGCGGCTTCTCCCTCGACGTCGCCGGGCAGCGCTGCTACCTGCTGCAGACCGCCGAGAAGGGCATCGCGTGGGTCCGCCTCGTGGCCCACGGGCGCGCGGGGCACGGCAGCCAGGTCAACGGCGACAACGCCGTCACCCGCCTGGCGGGCGCGGTGGCGAGGATCGGCGCGCACCGGTGGCCGCTGGAGCTGCGCCCGACCGTCCGCGCCTTCCTGGAGGGCGTGGAGGACGTGACGGGCGAACCGCTGGACCCGGAGGACTTCGGCCGCCTCACCGACGTGCTCGGGACGACGGCGAACTGGGTCGGCGCGACGCTGCGGAACACCTCGAACCCGACCCAGCTGGAGGCCGGCTACAAGCACAACGTCATCCCCGGCACCGCGAGCGCGCTGGTCGACTGCCGGACGCTGCCCGGCCAGGGCGAGCACGTCCTCGACGTCGTCCGCGAGCTCGCGGGGCCGGGCGTCGACGTCGAGGTGGTCCACCAGGACGCGGCCCTGGAGACCGACCTCGAGGGCTCCCTGCCGGACGCGATGGTCGCCGCGCTGCTCGCCGAGGACCCCGGCGCCCGCGTGCTGCCCTACTGCCTGTCCGGCGGCACGGACAACAAGGCGCTCGCGCGGCTGGGCATCCGCGGCTTCGGGTTCGCGCCCCTGCAGCTGCCGCCCGAGCTCGACTTCGCCGGCATGTTCCACGGGGTCGACGAGCGGGTGCCCACCGAGGCCCTGCGCTTCGGGACCCGCGTCCTCGACCGGCTGCTGCGGACCTGCTGAGCCCGGGCGACCGCCGCCCGGTCCGGGGGCCCGGTCCTGGGGCTCAGCCCGGGAGCTCAGCCCGAGCGCTCAGGCCGTCCGCTCCATCCGGATGATCCGCCGCCGCAGCACGACCCGGCGGCGACCGCCGAGGTACAGGCGGACACCCGCCAGCTCCCACTTGCCGTACTCGGCCTGCTCGGTGAGCAGCGCCCTGGCCTCGCCGCGGGACGTGCCGCGGGGCAGGACGATCTCCCGGTACTCGTAGGAGGAGGCCCGGGGGGTCCCGGGGCGCGCCGACCCCGGCCTCGTGGGCGTCCGCTCCTGCGGCAGGTCCCCGCCGCCGGGCGTGCGTCGACTCGCGTCCATCGGCCACCATGCTGCCACGCGCGACCCGCCGGCGGACGACGACCGGCGGCCGCGCGCGGGCGTGCGCCGCCGTCACGCGCGGCTACGGTCCTCCCATGAGCACGCAGCCCCGCGCCGCCCTGGCCCGTCTCGTCGGGGCGCTCGAGGCCCACCTGGACGCCGTCGAGCGGCGCCGTTCCGAGACGGACCCCGTCGTCAAGGACGCCTACCAGAGCCTCTCCGACGCCTTCGAGACCTACGACGAGGCCCTCTACGACGCCTTCGACGAGGTCACCCCCTTCGTGCTCTTCGACGACTCCGACGACGACTCCGAGGACGACGACTCCGAGGACGACGACGAGGACTTCGACGAGGACGACGACGAGGACGACGACGAGGACGGCGAGGACGGCGACGAGGACGAGGACGACGACCCGGACGACGAGCACCCGCGGCTGTGAGGCGGCCCCGGGCCGCGGAGGCCGGAGGCGCCTGAGCCGACCGCTCAGGCCCTCGGCCGCCCCACCGCGAGCCGCTCGGCCGAGACCTCGTCCAGGGCCCGGCGGATCTGCTCCGGCAGGCGCAGGTCCGCGCCGGTGAGCACGCCCCGCAGCTGGGCCGCCGTCCGGGCCCCCGTGAGCGCGGCGGCGACGCCGGGCCGGTCCGCCGCCCACGCGAGCGCCACGTCGAGGGGCGCCCGCTCCAGGCCGTCGGCGGCCGTGCACACGGCCTCGACGACGCCCCGCGCCGAGGCGTCCAGGTGCGGCTCGACCACCCCCACGAGGTGGGGCGAGGCGGCGCGGGAGTCCGCCGGCAGGGCGTGCCGGTACTTGCCCGTGAGCACCCCGCCGCCGAGGGGGGAGCGGGCGATCAGCCCGAGGCCCCCGGCGTCCGCGGCGTCGAGCAGGTCCACGTCGGCCCACCGCGCCACCAGCGAGTGCTCGGCCTCGACGGCCACGAGCGGCTCGCCGGCGGCCGCCGCGAGGGCCGAGGCCCTCGCCGTCCGCCACGCCCCGGTCTCGGCGACGCCCGTGTAGCGGGCCCGCCCGGAGCGCTGCGCGTCCGCGAGGGCCGCCAGCGACTCCTCGACGGGCGCGGAGCCCGGACCTCCGGCGCCCTCCAGCAGCAGCAGGTCGACGTGGTCGGTGCGCAGCCGTGCGAGGGAGGCGTCCAGGTCCGCCAGGACGGCGCGGCGGGAGCCGTCGCCCCGACGGTCGGAGACCGGTCCGCGCGCACCGACCCGCAGCGCCAGGACGATCTCGTCGCGGGCGACGTCGTCCCCCAGCAGCGAGCCGAGCAGCCCCTCGGCCTCGCCGCCGGCGGACGCGGCGGCGGCGACGAGCGTGCCGCCCGCGTCGACGAGCGCGCGCAGCTGCTCGGCGGCCTCGTGCTCGTCGGTGTCGCGGCCCCAGGTGAGCGTCCCGAGGCCGATGCGGGAGACGCGGAGGCCGGACCGTCCGACGCGTCGGGTCTCCATGGCGCGCGAGCGTATCGGCCGCCGCGCCGGCAGCCCCCGTCCTCGGACGGCCCCCCGTCCCGCCGCCGTCGGGCGCGCCGCACCGCCCGGGGCGCCGCGGTGGCTAGGGTCGGGGCCGTGCACCTGGCCGTCGACCTCGGGCACCGGTCCTCGGCCGCCGGGGAGGACGACCCCTGGGCACCCGTCCGGCTCGCGCAGGAGGCCGAGCGGCTGGGCTACCGGGTCGCCTGGGCGTCCGAGGCGTACGGCACCGACGCCGTCACGGTGCTGACGGCGGTCGCCGCGAGGACGAGCACCATCGACGTCGGCAGCGCGGTCCTCCAGCTCCCCGCCCGCAGCGCCGCGATGACGGCCATGACCACCGCCTCCCTCGACGCCCTGTCCGGCGGGCGCTTCCGCCTCGGCCTCGGCGTCTCCGGCCCGCAGGTCTCCGAGGGCTGGCACGGCGTCCGCTTCGCCGCCCCGCTGGGGCGCACCCGCGAGTACGTCGCCGTCGTCCGCCAGGCGCTGCGGCGCGAGCAGGTCCGCGCCGACGGCCCGCACCTGGTGCTGCCGCTGCCCGACGGCCCGGGCAAGGCGCTGCGCCTGTCCGTGCGACCGCTGCGCCCCGACGTGCCGGTCTACCTCGCCGCCGTGGGCCCGCGGAACCTCGAGCTCGCCGGGGAGGTCGCGGACGGCTGGCTCGGGGTCATCGTCGCCCCGGAGCACCTGCCGGAGAGCCTGTCCCACCTCCGGGCGGGGCAGGCGAGGAGCCGGCGCGAGCAGGGCGGGGCAGGCGGCGCACGACCCTTCGACGTCGTCGCCTCCGTGCCGGCCCTGCCCTCGTCGGGGGCCACCGCCGCCGAGCAGGACGACGCCGGCGACCTCGCGCCGCTGCGGGCGCGCCTGGCCCTGTACGTCGGCGGCATGGGCAGCCGCGAGCAGAACTTCTACCACGCCCTGGCCGTCGGCCTCGGCCACGAACGGGAGGCCGACCTCGTGCAGGACCTGTACCTCGACCGGCGCCACCGGGAGGCCGCCGCGGCCGTGCCGCGGGCGCTCGTCGAGGCCACCAGCCTCCTCGGGCCGCCGGCGGCCGTGCGCGACCGGCTCGCCGCCTACGCCGACGCCGGCGCCACGACGCTGTCCGTGCTGCCGGAGGGCCGGGACGAGGCCGAGCGGGTCGCCGTGCTGCGGACCGTGGCGGACGCGCTGGCCGCGAGCGGGAGGGGCTCCTGATGGGGTGGGTCGAGGCGTTGGTCCTCGGTCTCGTGCAGGGGCTCACGGAGTTCCTGCCGATCAGCTCCAGCGCGCACGTGAGCATCGTCGGGCAGCTGCTCTTCGAGGGTCGCGACCCGGGGGCGGCCTTCACGGCGATCATCCAGCTCGGCACCGAGGCGGCCGTCGTCGTCTACTTCTGGCGCGACATCGTCCGGATCGTCAGCCGCTGGGCGCTCTCGATCGCCGGTCGGGTGCCGCGGGACGACCCGGACGCGCGGATGGGGTGGCTCGTCATCCTCGGCTCGCTGCCGATCGGCGTGCTGGGCCTGGTCTTCCAGGACGCCATCGAGACGCAGCTGCGCAGCCTCTGGATCACCGCCGTCATGCTCGCCGTCTTCGGCGTGCTCCTCGGTGTGGCCGACGCGACCGCGCGCACGCGCAAGGACCTCGCCGACCTCACCTGGTGCGACGGCCTCCTCTACGGGCTGGCCCAGGCCCTCGCCCTCGTCCCCGGGGTGTCGCGGTCGGGCGGCACCATCACCGCCGGCCTGGCGCTGGGGTACCGGCGCGAGGCGGCCGCCCGGTACGCCTTCCTGCTCGCCATCCCCGCCGTGGTCGCCTCCGGCGGCTTCCAGCTCGTCTCGGAGCTGGGCGGGGAGGCAGGGGCGTCGGTCTCCTGGGGGCCGACGGCGCTCGCGACCGCGGTCTCCTTCGTCGTCGGGCTCGCGGTCATCGCGTGGCTGCTGCGCTACATCAGCACGCACACCTTCCGCGGCTTCGTGCTGTACCGGCTGGGGCTCGCGCTCGTGCTCGTCGTGCTGCTGCTCACGGGCGTCGTGGACGCGACGCCCGTGGTCACCCCGGTCGTCGACCCCGCCGCCGCGCCCTGAGGCGCCTCCTCGACGGCCGCGGCGCCTACAGCCAGCCGGAGCGCCGGAAGGCCCGGAACAGCCCCAGGCAGAGCAGCACCATGAGCAGCAGGGCCGCGGGGTAGCCCCACCGCCAGGCCAGCTCGGGCATCACCGCGAAGTTCATGCCGTAGATGCCGGCGACGATGGTCGGGACGACGGCGAGGGCCGCCCAGGCCGAGATGCGCCGCGCGTCCTCGTTCTGCTGGAGGCCGACCTCGGCCAGGTGGGCGCTGTGCACGTCACCCAGCTGCCGGTCCGTGGACTCGACCGACTCGGCGGCCTGGACGACGTGGTCGGCGATGTCCCGCAGGAAGACCCGGGCAGGGGCGGGGACGAGGTCCATCTCCTGCTGCCACAGGCGCTTCGCCGGCTCGACGAGCGGCCGGACCGCACGCAGGAGCTCCAGGGCCTCCCGCTTCAGCTCGTAGACCCGGGTGGTCGTGCCGGCCCCCCGGGAGTCGGGGGAGAAGACCTCCGTCTCGAGCTGGCTGACGTCCTCCTCCAGCTCGGTGGCGATGGCGACGTAGGCGTCGACGACGACGTCGAGGACGGCGTGCAGGACCGAGACCGCCCCGAGCCCGAGGCCCTCCTCGCCCAGCCGCTCGCGGGCGCGCTCGACGACGCGGTCGTCGTCGCGCGCGACGGTGAGCACCCACCGGTCGCCGAGGACGACGAGGACCTCGCCCGTCTCGACGGCGGACCGCGCGTCGTCGTAGCTGGCGGGACGGGTGCTGACGAGCAGCGAGCCGCCGTGCTCGCCGGCGTAGCGCTCGAGCTTGGGGCGCTGCCGACCCACGACGAGGTCCTCGGCGGCCAGCGGGTGCAGGCCCAGCGCCTCGTCGTAGCCGCGCAGGTCGTCCTCGCGGGGGTCGTCGAGGTGGACCCACACGAAGCCCTCGGTGCGCTCCCGGACCCGGCGCAGCGCCCGGCCCACCTCCTGCGGGTCCGACGGGCTCTCGACCGACGCCGGCCGCGACGGCCGGGCCGGCGCGGCCGGCACGTCGCCGCTGCCGCCGTCGAAGGTGCGGACGGTCACCGTCATGGGGTCCCTCGCTCGTGCTGCCGGGTGGGTCGCGGGGCGCGGCCGCCGGAGGGCGGGCGCCGGGCGCATCCTGCCCGGCCGGGGAGGGCGGGCCGCGCCGCCTAGGGTGACGGCGTGCCGACGCTGCTGCTCGTCCGCCACGGCCGCACGGCGGCCAACGCCACGGGTGTCCTGGCCGGGCGCACGCCCGGTGTCGAGCTCGACGAGAGCGGCAGGGCCCAGGCCGCCGCGCTCGCGGAGCGCCTCGCGGGCGTGCCCCTCGCCGCGGTCGTCGCCAGCCCGCTGGAGCGCACCGTCGCCACCGCCCGCGCGCTGCTGGCCGTCGGCGGGACCTCCCGACGTCCGCGCCCGGCGCTCGAGGAGGAGCCCCGGCTGCTCGAGTGCGACTACGGGAGCTGGACCGGCCGCCCGCTGAAGGAGCTGGCCCGTGAGCCGCACTGGGCGGTGGTCCAGGGCCACCCCAGCGCCGCCCAGTTCCCCGGCGGCGAGTCGCTGCGCGACGTCCAGGCCCGCGCCCTCGCGGCCGTCCGCGAGCACGACGCCCGCGTGCAGGCCGAGCACGGCGCGGACGCGGTGTGGGTCGCCGTCTCCCACGGCGACGTCATCAAGGCCGTGCTGGCCGACGCCCTCGGCCAGCACCTCGACTCCTTCCAGCGCGTCGTCGTCGACCCGGCGTCGGTCTCGGTGGTGCGCTACACGCCGCTGCGGCCCTTCGTCGTGCGGACCAACGACACCGGCGGGGACCTGTCGGGCCTCGTCCCCCCTGCACGACGCCGCCGTCGACGCGCCACCTCCTCCGACGCGGACGTCGGCGGGGGCGCCGGGCGCTGACCCCGCGCCGCCCGGCGGGGCCGGGTCGACGGGGCCGGGTCGGCGGGGCCGGGTCGTCCGGGCCGCGCGGGCGCTCGTGGGTAGTCTCGCGAGCATGGCGCCGCAGGTCTTCGAGTACGACCCGCCGGACCGGTTCGTCGCCGGGACCGTCGGCCAGGCGGGCTCCCGCACCTTCTTCCTCCAGGCCCGCTCCCCGAGCACCGGCCCCGTGCCGGCCGTGGTGTCCGTGGCGCTGGAGAAGCAGCAGGTGGCCACGCTGGCGGAGAAGGTCGAGGAGCTCCTCGACGAGGTCGTCCGGCGCAGCGGCGGTGACGCGCCGGTGCCGGCGGTCGCCCCCGTCGGCTCCAGCGACGACGCACCCCTCGACACGCCGATCGAGGAGGAGTTCCGGGTCGGGACCATGAGCCTGCAGTGGGACGGCGACCGCGGCGTCGTCGTCATCGAGTGCTTCTCCGTCGAGGAGGACGAGGAGGGCGGCGGGCTCGGCGAGGGCCCCGAGCCGGACTCCCGCTCGGTGCTGCGGGTGCGCCTGTCCGGCGCGAGCGCCCGCGGGTTCGCCCGGCGCGCCCTCGCGCTGGTGGCCGCCGGTCGCCCGCCGTGCCCCTTCTGCTCGGGACCGCTCGACCCGGAGGGGCACGTCTGCCCGCGGGCGAACGGGTACCGCCGCTGAGCGGGTCGACCGCGGGCGGGGGCGCGGTGCCGCCGGACGGCGACGACCTCGCCGCGCTGCTCGCCGCCGGGGAGCTCGACGTCGTGGGCCGGATCACGGGCTCCTCGAACGTCACCCTGCTCGCCACCTGCCGCACCGGCGACGCGCAGGTGCGGTGCGTCTACAAGCCCGTGCGCGGCGAGCGGCCGCTGCACGACTTCCCCGACGGCACGCTCGCCGGCCGGGAGGTCGCCGCGCACCTCGTGTCCCGGGCCGCCGGGTGGGGCGTCGTCCCGACGACGGTGCTGCGCGACGGCCCCCTCGGCCCCGGCTCCGTGCAGCGGTGGGTGCACCCGCCGCGCGGGGTGCCACTGGACGAGGAGGTCGCCGCCGACGGGGTCGGGGGGGGAAGAG
>NZ_JBBIAA010000015.1:51217-71875 GCF_037482545.1 Pseudokineococcus basanitobsidens
GGGGTGCCACTGGACGAGGAGGTCGCCGCCGACGGGGTCGTCGACGCCGTGCTCCACGGCGTCGACGACGAGGACGAGCACCTCCTCGGGGAGCCCGGGGCCGGCCTCGTCGACGTCGTGCCGGAGGGCGCCGTGCCCGACGGCTGGCACGGGGTCCTCGACGCGTGGGGGCCGCGCGGCGAGCCCGTCACGCTCGTGCACGCCGACGACCCCCGGCTGCTGTCCGTCGCCGTGTTCGACGTCGTCGTCAACAACGCCGACCGCAAGGCCGGGCACCTCCTGCTCGGTCGGCCGTCGGCGGCGGGACCCGTGGCGGCGCCGGGCGAGGGACCGCCGGTCCACGGGATCGACCACGGGCTCGTCCTGCACGTCGAGACCAAGCTGCGGACGGTGCTGTGGGGCTGGGCCGGCGAGCCGCTGCCGGACGTCGAGCTCGAGGCCCTCGACCGGCTGCGGTCCGCGCTGGGCGGGGGCCTCGCCGAGGAGCTGTCGGGGCTGCTCACCGCCCGCGAGGTCCGGGCGCTGCGCACCCGCACCGACCGGCTGCTGCGCGGCGCCGTCATGCCGCAGCCCCCCGAGCACCGCAGCGCCGTCCCCTGGCCGGTGTTCTGAGCGGTGGCGTCGCCGAGCCGGGCGGCCGCCGGCGCGCCAGGACGCGCCCACGGCGGCGGATAGGCTCCCCCGGTGAAGTCGTGGACCTCCCCGCACCTGCCGTCGCTGCCGGGCCGGGGAGGTCCGGTGTCCCTGCACGACAGCGCCTCCCGCTCGGTGCGGGCGACGACGCCGGGGGAGGTGGCCGGGCTCTACGTCTGCGGCATCACCCCCTACGACGCCACCCACATGGGGCACGCGTCGACGTACCTCGCCTTCGACCTCCTCGTCCGCGCCTGGCGCGACGCGGGGCACCGGGTGCAGTACGTCCAGAACGTCACCGACGTCGACGACCCGCTCCTGGAGCGCGCCACGGCGACCGGCGAGGACTGGCGGGACCTCGCCGCGCGGGAGACCGACCTCTACCGCGAGGACATGACGGCCCTGTCGGTGCTGCCGCCGGACGTCTACCTCGGAGCGGTGGAGACCGTGCCCCGCGCGGCGGCGGCCGTCCGGGGCCTCGTGGACCGCGACGCGGCCTACCGGCTGGCGAGCACCGGCGACGTCTACTTCGACGTCCGTGCCGACGACCGCTTCGGTGGTGTCAGCGGCTACGACGCCGGCACGATGGAGCGCCTGTTCGGCGAGCGCGGCGGGGACCCGACGACCCCGGGCAAGCGCTCCCCGCTCGACCCGGTCCTGTGGCGCGCCGCCCGCGAGGGCGAGCCCTCCTGGGACGGCGGTGACCTCGGGCCGGGCCGCCCCGGGTGGCACATCGAGTGCGTGGCCATCGCGCTGGACCACCTCGGCAGCGGGTTCGACGTCCAGGGCGGCGGGTCCGACCTCGTGTTCCCGCACCACGAGATGGGCGCGTCGCACGCCCACGTGCTGACGGGCTCGGCACCGTACGCGCAGCTGTACGCGCACGGCGGGATGGTCGCCCTCGACGGCGAGAAGATGAGCAAGTCCCGCGGGAACCTCGTCCTCGTCTCCTCCCTGCGGCGCGCGGGGGAGGACCCCTCCGCGGTCCGCCTCGCGGTGCTGTCCCACCACTACCGCGACGACTGGTCGTGGACCGAGGACGGGCTCTCGACCGCCCGGGAGCGCCTGCGGCGCTGGCGCGCGGCGGTCGCACCGCAGAGGGGTCCCGACGCGCAGCACGTGCTCGACGGCGTCCGCCGCCGCCTCGCCGACGACCTCGACGCCCCGGGCGCGCTCGCCGTCGTCGACGCCTGGGTGGACGCGCAGCTGGCGCAGGACCCGGCGGAGCCGCAGGGCACGGCCACGGGGCCGGCGCTGGTCGCCGACGTGGTCGAGGCCCTCCTCGGGGTGCCGCTGCGCGGGGCCTGAGCGCCCTCGGTCGCGGGCCCGGGTCGGGCGGGGCAGGCCGGTCGGGCGGTCGGGCGGGGTCGGGCTGGTCCGGCGGGGTCAGGCGGGGGGGGCGGGCCCGCGCCGCGGGCCGTCGTCCCCGCGCCGACGCAGGTAGCGCTCGAACTCGCGGGCGATCGCCTCGCCGCTCGCCTCCGGGAGCTCGACGGTGTCCTTGGCCTGCTCCAGCTGCTGCACGTACTCGCCGATCTCCTCGTCCTCGCCGGCCAGCTCGTCGACGCCGCGCTCCCAGGCCTCTGCTTCCTCGGCGAGGTCCTCGAGCGGCACCGGCGCCCCGAGCACCTCCTCGACGCGGCCGAGCAGCGCGAGCACCGCCTTGGGGGAGGGCGACTGCCCGACGTAGTGGGGCACGGCCGCCCACAGCGAGACCGAGGCGAGGCCGTGGCCGGCGGCGGCGTCGGCGACGACGCCGACGATGCCCGTCGGGCCCTCGTAGCGGGAGGGCTCGAGCGCCAGGTGGTCCAGCCCCGGGCCGCCGTCCGCGGACGAGCCCGTGGAGGTGATCGGGATCGGCCGCGTGTGCGGGACGTCCGCCAGCAGCGCGCCGAGGGTGACGACGGTGCGCGCCCCGACGGCGTCGGCGTGGGCGAGCAGCTCGGCGGTGTAGCTGCGCCAGCGCATCGACGGCTCGATGCCGTGCACGAGCACGACGTCGCGCTCCCCGCCCGGCGGGCGCGCCCAGGCCAGCCGTGTCGTCGGCCAGGTGGTGCGCCGGCGGCCCTCCTCGTCGAAGCCCGTCACCGGCCGGTTCACCTGGAAGTCGTGGTACTCCTCCGGGTCCAGCTCGGCGAACGTCGTCTCGCCCCAGACCCGCGCCAGGTGGTCCAGCGCCCCGCTCGCCGCCTCGGCGGCGTCGTTCCAGCCCTCGAAGGCGGCCAGCACCACGGGGTCGCGCAGCGACGGCGACGCCTCGGCGGGCCGCCCGGGACGTCCCCGCTCCTCGCGAGGACCTGCCTCCTCGCGCCGACCTGGCTGCTCGCTCACTCGTCCTCCTCCGCACCCGTGCACCCGTCCTCACCGGCGCCCATCCACCCTACGGGCGCGCCGGAGGACGGCCCTCGCGCCGACCTAGCATGGTCGCCCGTGAGCGACCGTCCCGCGCGCCTGCGCGCCGCCCTGGCCGAGCGCGTCCTCGTCGCCGACGGCGCCATGGGCACGATGCTGCAGGCGGCGGCTCCCGGGCTGGAGGACTTCGAGGGCCACGAGGGCTGCAACGAGGTCCTCAACGCCACCCGGCCCGACGTCGTCGCGGGCGTGCACGCGGCCTACCTCGACGTCGGGGTCGACCTCGTCGAGACGAACACCTTCGGGGCGAACTGGGCCAACCTCGCCGAGTACGGCATCGAGCACCGCATCCGCGAGCTCGCCGCCGCCGGGGCGCGGGTCGCCCGGGAGGCCGCCGACGCCGCGAGCACGGCCGAGCACGAGCGTTTCGTCCTCGGGTCCATGGGGCCCGGCACGAAGCTCCCGAGCCTCGGGCACGCGCCGTACGCGCTGCTGCGCGACGCCTACGCCGAGCAGGTGCTCGGCATGCTCGACGGCGGGGTGGACGCGGTCCTCGTCGAGACCGTGCAGGACCTGCTGCAGGCCAAGGCCGCCGTCGTGGGCGCCCGACGGGCGATGCGGGAGGCGCGGGTCGACGTGCCGGTCCTCGTCCAGGTGACCGTCGAGACGACCGGGACGATGCTGCTGGGCAGCGAGATCGGTGCCGCGCTGACGTCGCTGGCCGCCCTCGGCGTCGACGGCATCGGCCTCAACTGCGCCACGGGCCCGGCCGAGATGGGCGAGCACCTGCGCCACCTCGCCCGGCACGCCGCCGTGCCCGTCACGTGCATGCCGAACGCCGGCCTGCCGCAGCTGTCGAAGGACGGGGCCGTCTACCCGCTGTCGCCGGGCGAGCTCGCCGACGCGCACGACCGCTTCACGCGCGAGTTCGGGCTGTCCCTCGTCGGCGGCTGCTGCGGGACGACGCCGGAGCACCTGCGGCAGGTCGTCGAGCGGGTCGGCGGCCGTCCGCTCACGGCCCGCGACCCCCGGCCCGAGCCGGGCGTCGCCAGCATCTACGCGCACGTCCCCTTCGCCCAGGAGGCCAGCGTCCTCGCGATCGGCGAGCGCACGAACGCCAACGGCAGCAAGGCCTTCCGCGAGGCCATGGAGGCCGAGGACTGGGAGCGCTGCGTCGAGATCGCCCGCGCCCAGACCCGCGACGGCGCCCACCTGCTCGACGTCTGCGTCGACTACGTCGGCCGCGACGGCGTCAAGGACGTCACCGAGGTCGTCAGCCGGCTGGCGACGGCCTCGACGCTGCCGCTCGTCCTCGACTCGACCGAGCCGGCGGTGCTGGAGGCCGGCCTGGAGCTCGTCGGCGGCCGCGCCGTCGTCAACTCCGTCAACTACGAGGACGGCGACGGCCCCGGCAGCCGCTTCGCGCGGATCATGCCGCTCGTCCGCGAGCACGGCGCCGCCGTCGTCGCGCTGACGATCGACGAGACCGGCCAGGCCCGCACCGCCGAGCACAAGGTCGCCATCGCCGACCGCCTGCTCGCCGCGCTGACGGGGGAGTGGGGGATGGACGAGGCCGACGTCGTCGTCGACGCCCTGACCTTCCCGGTCGCGACCGGCCAGGAGGAGACGCGCCGCGACGGCGTCGAGACGCTCGCCGCCATCCGGGAGATCAAGCGCCGGCACCCGCGGGTGCAGACGACGCTGGGCCTGTCGAACATCTCCTTCGGGCTCAACCCCGCCGCGCGCGCGGTGCTCAACTCCGTCTTCCTGCACGAGGCGGTCGAGGCCGGGCTGGACTCGGCCATCGTCCACGCGGCGCGGATCATGCCGATGGCGAGCATCCCCGACGACCAGCGGGAGGCCGCGCTCGACCTCGTCCACGACCGGCGCCGCTACGACGAGGACGGCGGCGTCTCCTACGACCCGCTGCAGCGGGTGCTCGACCTCTTCGAGGGCGTCGACGCGGCGTCCGTGCGCGCCGACCGCGCGGCCGAGCTCATGGCGCTGCCGCTGGGGGAGCGCCTCTCGCGGCGCATCGTCGACGGCGAGCGCAAGGGCCTGCCCGAGGACCTGGACGAGGCGCTGGCCGCGGGCACCAGCCCGCTGGCGGTCGTCAACGACCACCTGCTCGCCGGGATGAAGGAGGTCGGCGAGCTCTTCGGGTCGGGCCAGATGCAGCTGCCCTTCGTCCTGCAGTCGGCCGAGGTGATGAAGCTGGCGGTCGCCCACCTCGAGCCGCACATCGAGGCGGAGGCCGCCGCGAGCGGGACCGCCCGGCAGGCGCGCGCCCGGATCGTGCTCGCCACGGTCAAGGGCGACGTCCACGACATCGGCAAGAACCTCGTCGACATCATCTTGTCCAACAACGGCTACGACGTGACGAACATCGGCATCAAGCAGCCGATCGGCGAGATCATCCGCGCCGCCGAGGAGAGCGGCGCCGACGCCATCGGGATGAGCGGGCTGCTCGTGAAGTCGACGGTGGTGATGAAGGAGAACCTCGCCGAGCTCAACGAGCGCGGGCTGGCCGCGCGCTGGCCGGTCATCCTCGGCGGTGCGGCGCTGACCCGGGCCTACGTGGAGACCGACCTCGCCGAGATGTACGACGGCGAGGTCCGCTACGCCCGGGACGCCTTCGAGGGCCTGCGGCTCATGGACGCCGTCGCCGCCGCGCGCACCACCCCGGGCGCGAGCGTCGCCGACACGCTGCCGGCGCTGCGCCCCCGGCGCGTGCGGCGCCGCACGGGGCAGGACGCCCCCGACGACGGGACCGGCTCCGGCGCAGGCGTCCCCGCCGACGCGCCGGACCCGCGGGCGGCGCGGTCCGACGTCGCCCGCGACGTCCGCGTGCCGGTGCCGCCGTTCTGGGGCACCCGCGTCGTCAAGGGCGTCCACCTCGCGGAGTACGCCGCCTACCTCGACGAGCGGGCCACCTTCCTGGGGCAGTGGGGGCTGCGGGGTGCGCGCGGCGGGGAGGGTCCCTCCTACGAGGAGCTCGTCGAGACCGAGGGCCGGCCGCGGCTGCGGATGTGGCTCGACCGCGTCCGCACCGAGGGCATCACCCGGGCCGCCGTCGTCCACGGCTACTTCCCGTGCTGGTCGGAGGGGCAGGACCTCGTCGTCGCCCACCACGAGGGCGACGGGACGGGCGGCGAGCCCGGCACCGAGCGGCTGCGCTTCTCCTTCCCCCGACAGCGCCGCGACCGGCGGCTGTGCCTGGCGGACTTCTTCCGCGACCGGGCCGAGGTCGAGGAGCTGGGGCGGCCCGACGTGCTGCCGCTGCAGCTCGTGACGATGGGCTCCCGCGTCGCGGAGGTGACCGGGGAGCTCTTCGCCCGCAACGCCTACCGGGAGTACCTCGAGCTGCACGGCCTGTCGGTCCAGCTCACCGAGGCGATGGCGGAGATGTGGCACGCCCGGGTCCGGGCCGAGCTGGGGCTCGGCGACGAGGACGCCCCCGACCTCGACGGCGTCCTCGGCCAGGGCTACCGGGGCTCGCGGTACTCCTTCGGCTACCCGGCCTGCCCGGACCTGGAGAGCCGCCGGGGCCTCGTCGAGCTCCTCGAGCCGCACCGCATCGGCGTCGAGCTCTCCGACGAGCTGCAGCTGCACCCGGAGCAGTCCACCGACGCCCTCGTCGTCCACCACCCCGAGGCGAAGTACTTCAACGCGGTCTGAGCCGGTACGAAGGGCCGCTGCGGGGCTGGCAGACTCACCGGCCATGCGCCCGGAGGAAGCTGGTGCCGGGCTGCCGGCCGCGGTGCTCCTGGACATGGACGGCACGCTCGTCGACACCGAGCCCGTCTGGTGGGCCGCCGAGCGAAGGCTCGTGGAGGCGCACGGCGGCACCTGGACCGACGAGCAGGCGATGGCGCTCGTCGGCAACCAGCTCGAGGTGTCCGCCGAGGTGCTGCGCCGCGAGGGCGGCGTCGACCTCGGCGTGCGGGCGATCGTCGAGGGCCTGGCGGCCGAGGTCGTCCTCCAGCTGCGCCGCGACCCGCGCTGGCGCCCGGGGGCGCTCGAGCTGCTGACGTCGCTGCGCGAGCGCGGCGTCCCGCTCGCGCTCGTCACCATGTCGTGGCGGCCGATCGCGGACGCCCTCCTCGAGCAGCTGCCGCCCGGGACGTTCGACGTGGTCGTCACCGGTGACGAGTGCGACCGCGGGAAGCCGCACCCGGAGCCGTACCTGCGCGCCGCGGCCGGGCTCGGGGTCGACCCGGGGCGGTGCGTGGCCGTGGAGGACAGCCCCACCGGCGTGGCCTCCGCCGTCGCGGCCGGCGTCCCGACCATCGCGGTCCCGCACGTCGTCGACATCCCCGCCGGGGCCGGACTCACGGTCGTCGCCACCCTGGCCGGGGTCGGCCCCGAGGACCTCCTGCGGCTCGCCGCGGCCTGAGCGCCGTCCCCCGGCGGGCGGCCGCGTGTCCCGATCGTGACCCGCCGACGTCGGCCGGGTCCTCCCCGCGCCGCCCGTCCCCGGGCTAGCGTCGCCCCGCCGCGGGCCGGACCGGCCGCGGCGCCGACAAGACGACGGAGAACGATCCATGGTGCGGACCATCGGTGGGCGGGCAGCGGCCCTGCTCGCGGTCGGGGCGCTGCTGGCCACGGCCGGCTGCGCGGAGAGCGACCGGCCGGACGGCGACGCGGCGGGCACCGAGGGCGGCGGTGACGGCGGCACGTTCGTCTTCGCCGCCAGCTCGGACCCGGTCGTGCTCGACCCGGCGTTCGCGAGCGACGGCGAGACCTTCCGGGTCGCGCGGCAGATGTTCGAGGGCCTCGTGGGCACCGAGCCCGGCACGGCGGACCCCGCCCCGCTGCTCGCGGAGTCATGGGAGACCAGCGACGACGAGCTGACGTACACCTTCGACCTGCGCGACGACGTGACGTTCCACGACGGGACGACCTTCGACGCCGCGGCCGTGTGCGCGAACTTCGACCGCTGGTACCACTGGACCGGGCTGCAGCAGAACGAGAACATCTCGTACTACTACAACTCGCTCTACCAGGGCTTCGAGACGAGCGAGGACCCGGAGCTCGTCGGCGGGCTCTACGACAGCTGCGAGGTCGTCGACGACCAGACGGCCGCCGTCTCGCTGACGCGGCCCTTCGCCGGCTTCATCGCGTCCCTGTCGCTGCCGGCCTTCTCCATGCAGAGCCCCACCGCCATGGAGGAGTACGACGCGGACAACATCTCCGGGTCCGAGGACGACGTCCGCTTCAGCGCCTACGGCACCGAGCACCCGACGGGCACGGGACCGTTCCAGTTCGAGAGCTGGGAGCGCGGCCAGGCCGTGACGCTCGTCCCCTACGAGGACTACTGGGGCGACCCCGCCCAGGTGGACGAGGTCGTCGTCCAGACCATCTCCGACGGCAACGCGCGCCGGCAGGCCCTCGAGGGCGGCCAGATCGACGGGTACGACCTCGTCGCGCCGGGGGACATCGGGGCGCTGGAGGACGCCGGCTTCCAGGTGGAGGACCGCGACCCCTTCAACGTGCTCTACCTCGGCATGAACCAGGCCGTCCCCGAGCTCGCCGACCCGCGGGTGCGCCAGGCGATCGCGCACGCGATCGACAAGGACGCCGTCATCAGCCAGTCCATGCCGGAGGGCTCGGTCGCGGCCACGCAGTTCATGCCCGACCTCGTGACCGGCTGGTCCGACGACGTCGAGACCTACGACTACGACCCGGACGCGGCGCGCGAGCTGCTCGCCGAGGCGGGGCAGAGCGACCTCACGGTCGACTTCGTCTACCCGACGGGCGTCTCGCGGCCGTACATGCCGAGCCCGGAGGACACCTTCGTGGCGATCCGCAGCCAGCTCGAGGCCGTGGGCATCACCGTGAACCCGGTCGCGCTGCCGTGGTCGCCCGACTACCTCGACCGCATCCAGGGCGGCACCGACCACGGGCTGCACCTGCTCGGCTGGACGGGCGACTACAACGACCCGGACAACTTCGTCGGCGTCTTCTTCGGCACCCCGAAGAACGAGTGGGGCTTCGACAACCCCGAGCTGTTCGACGCGCTCGCCGCGGCGCGCGAGCTGCCCGTGGACGAGCAGGAGGACGCCTACTCCGAGATCAACGACCAGATCATGGAGTTCCTGCCCGGCGTCCCGCTCGCCTCGCCGGTGCCCTCCCTCGCCTTCGCCGAGGACGTGCAGGGCTACGAGACGAGCCCCGTGCAGGACGAGGTGTGGAACGGGGTGACGGTCAGCTGACCGCCACCACCCGCGTGCCGGCCGCCCCCGCGGGGGCGGCCNGAGCAGCGCCAGGCGACGGACGACGAACCTCAGCACGACGTCCTCCTCGGCGCGCTCCCCGGACCTGCGGCCGGGAGACCCGACGACCGTGCCGGCGGGTGCGGCGCGGTGCCGGCCGCCCCCGCGGGGGCGGCCGGCACCGCGCCGCACCCGCCGGCACGGTCGTCGGGTCTCCCGGCCGCAGGTCCGGGGAGCGCGCCGAGGAGGACGTCGTGCTGAGGTTCGTCGTCCGTCGCCTGGCGCTGCTCGTGCCCGTGCTCCTGGGGCTGTCCGTGCTGCTCTTCGCCTGGCTGCGCGCCCTGCCCGGCGACCCGGCGCGCACGCTCCTCGGCGAGCGCGCGACCCCGGCGGCGGTCGAGCGCATCACGCAGGCGTACGGCTTCGACCGCCCGCTGCCCGCGCAGTACGTCACCTACCTCGGCAACCTGCTGACCGGGGACCTCGGCACGTCCTCGCGGACGGGCGAGCCGGTCGTCGACAGCTTCCTGCTGCGGTTCCCCGCGACGATCGAGCTCGCGCTCGCCGCGCTGCTCGTCGCGGTCGTCCTCGGCATCCCGCTCGGGTACCTCGCGGCGCGCCGCCACGGCAGCGCCCTCGACACCTTCCTCGTCGGCGGGTCGCTCCTCGGCACCGTCGTCCCGGTGTTCTTCCTCGCCTACCTGCTCAAGCTCGTCTTCGCCGTCCAGCTCGGGTGGCTGCCGACGGCGGGCCGGCAGGACCCCCGCATCGACGCGACGCACGTGACGAACTTCTTCGTCTTGGACGGGCTCCTCACGCGGGAGTGGGACGCGTCCTTCGACGCGTTGGTGCACCTGGTGCTGCCGGCCATCGCGCTCGGCACCATCCCGCTCGCGATCATCGTGCGGATCACCCGCGCGTCCGTGCTGGAGGTCACCGGCCAGGACTACGTCCGGACCGCCGAGGCCAAGGGCCTCGCCCGCTCGCTCGTGCGTCGCCGTCACGTGCTGCGCAACGCGATGCTGCCCGTGCTCACGACGGTCGGCCTCCAGACCGGGCTGCTGCTGTCCGGCGCCGTGCTCACCGAGACGGTGTTCGCGATCAACGGGATCGGCTCGTACCTGTTCGACTCCATCTCGACCCTGGACTACCCCGTGCTGCAGGGCTTCATCCTCTTCATCGCGCTCGTGTACGCGCTCGTCAACCTCGTCGTCGACGTCGGGTACGGCGTCGTCGACCCACGGGTGCGCGTCTCGTGAGCGGCGTCTCGCTGCCCCCCGCGGGCGGCCCCCCGGGGGCACCCGAGGCGGACCCGCCGCCCGGCACGCCCGCCGAGCTCGCGCTCGAGCCCGAGGCGGCCGACGAGCGCGGCACGAGCCTGTGGCGCGGGGCGTGGCGCCGGCTGCGCCGCGACCCGGCGGCGATCGCGGGCGCGGTCGTCGTCGCCGCCTTCGTCCTCGTGGCGGTCCTCGCCCCGCTCATCGCGCCGTACGAGCCCGCCGGGGCGCAGTGGGCGAACGAGGTCACGCCGTCGTCGGTGCCCGGCCCGAGCGACGACCACCTGCTCGGCCTCGACTCGTTCGGCTCGGACCTGCTCACGCAGCTCGTCTACGGGGCGCGGCAGTCGCTCGTCATCGGCGTGGTGTCCACGGTCATCGGGCTCGGCTTCGGCGCCGCGCTCGGGCTGCTGGCCGGCGCCTTCGGCGGCTGGGTGGACGTCGCCGTCATGCGCGTCGTCGACATCATGCTGTCGATCCCGAGCCTGCTCCTGGCCGTGAGCATCGCGGCCGTCGTCGGCCCGAGCCCGACGGCGCTGATGATCGCGATCGGCGCCGCGCAGGTGCCGATCTTCGCCCGGCTGCTGCGCGGCTCCATGCTCGGCCAGCGCAGCTCCGACTACGTCCTCGCCGCGTCCTCGCTGGGGCTGCGGCGGCGCAGCGTCGTCATGAGCCACATGCTCCCCAACTCCCTCAGCCCCGTCATCGTCCAGGGGACCCTGACGCTCGCCACGGCGATCATCGAGGTGGCGGCGCTGTCCTACCTCGGGCTCGGCGACCCGAACCCCACCGTCGCCGAGTGGGGGCGGATGCTCGTGCGCGCCCAGGACCGGCTGGCGACCGACCCGCACCTCGCCGTCCTGCCGGGCGTCTGCATCGCCGTCAGCGCGCTGGGGTTCACGCTCTTCGGCGAGGCCCTGCGCGAGTCGCTCGACCCGACCTTCCGCCGGTGAGCGCCGGATGAGCCACGCGACCGGCCGGCCCGCCGACCCGTCGACCGACCACCACCCCGGGAGCACCGTGCCCGCGACCACCCTGCCCCCCGGGGCCCCGGCGGCCCGGGAGCGCGCCGACGCGCTCCTCGAGGTGCGCGACCTCGGGGTCGAGTTCCGCCGGCGCGGGGCCGAGCCCGTGCGCGCCGTCGACGGCGTCAGCCTGTCGGTGCGCCCGGGCGAGGTGATGGGCCTCGTCGGCGAGTCCGGCAGCGGGAAGTCCGTGACGTCGCTCGCCGTCATGGGCCTGCTGCCGCGCCGCAGCAGCCGGGTCACCGGGTCCGTCCGGCTCGCGGGGACCGAGCTCGTCGGCATGCCCGGCAAGCGCCTCGCGGCGCTGCGGGGCGCGCAGATGTCGATGGTCTTCCAGGACCCGATGAGCTCGCTCAACCCCGTCGTGCCGATCGGCACGCAGGTGACCGAGGTGCTGCGCACGCACACGGGAGCCGACCGCGGGCAGGCGCGGGACGAGGCCGAGGACCTGCTGCGCCGCGTCGGCATCCCCGACCCGCGTCGCCGCCTGCGCGACTACCCGCACCAGCTCTCCGGCGGCATGCGGCAGCGGGCGCTCATCGCCATCGCCCTGGCCTGCAAGCCGCGGCTGCTCATCGCCGACGAGCCCACGACGGCCCTCGACGTGACGATCCAGGCGCAGGTCCTGGAGCTGCTGCGCGTCCTCGTCGCCGACACCGGGACGGCCATGCTCCTCATCACCCACGACCTCGGCGTCGTCGCGGGCCTGTGCGACGACGTGACCGTCATGTACGCCGGTCGCGTCGTCGAGACGGCGCCGCGCCGCGAGCTCTTCGGCGCCCCGGCGCACCGGTACACCGAGGGGCTGCTGGCCTCGGTGCCGCGCCTGGACGCCCCGCGCGGCGAGCCGCTGCGGCCGATCCCCGGGACGCCGCGGGACACCCTGCCGTGGTCCCGGGCGTGCGCCTTCGCCCCGCGGTGCCCGCACGCGGACGTCGCCTGCGCCGACCCCGACCTCGCCCTGGTCGAGCCGGACGCCCTGCCCCCCGGTCACGCCGTCCGCTGCGTCCACCCCGCGCTGCCCGCCGCGGCGGGGGTGGGGGCGTGAGCGCCGGGACGGGCACCTCGCCGTCGCCGGGAGGGACCCCCGGCCGGGCGGGGGAGGACGACGTCCTGCTGCGGGTGCGCGGGCTGGAGGTGCACTTCCCGATCAAGAAGGGGGTGCTGCTGGACCGCACGGTCGGCCACGTGCGCGCCGTCGACGGCGTGGACCTCGACCTGCGGCGTGGCCAGACCTACGGGCTCGTCGGCGAGTCGGGCTGCGGGAAGTCGACGCTCGGGCGGGCGCTGCTGCGCCTGGAGGAGCCGACCGCGGGCAGCGTCGAGCTGGACGGGCAGGACGTCCTGGCCCTCGGGCGCGAGGAGCTGCGCGGGCTGCGGCGACGGATGCAGATGGTCTTCCAGGACCCGATGAGCAGCCTCGACCCCCGGCAGAGCGTCGAGAGCATCCTCACCGAGCCGCTGCGGGCGCACGGCGTCCCGGGCGGGAGGGCGGCATGGCACGCCCGGGTCCTCGAGCTCCTCGAGGTCGTCGGGCTGCCGGCGAGCGCCGCCGCGCGCTACCCGCACGAGTTCTCCGGCGGGCAGCGCCAGCGCATCGGCATCGCGCGCGCCGTCGCGCTCTCGCCCGACCTGGTCGTCGCCGACGAGCCGGTGAGCGCGCTCGACGTCTCGGTGCAGGCGCAGGTGGTCAACCTGCTGGAGGAGCTGCAGGACCGCCTGGGGCTGACCTACCTCGTCATCGCCCACGACCTCGCGGTCGTGCGGCACATCAGCGACGTCGTCGGGGTGATGTACCTCGGGGTCGTCGTCGAGCAGGCACCGAGCGACGAGCTCTACGCCAACCCGCTGCACCCCTACACGCTGTCGCTGATGTCGGCGATCCCCGTGCCGGACCCGGAGGTGGAGGACTCCCGCGAGCGGATCCTGCTCACCGGGGACCTGCCCAGCCCGGCGGACCCGCCCTCGGGCTGCCGCTTCCACACCCGGTGCCCGTTCCGGCAGGCCACGCGGTGCGACGACGAGGTCCCGCGGCCGCGCGAGCTGGCGCCCGGCCACGTCGTCGCGTGCCACTGGGCCGAGGACGTCCGTGACGGGCGGGTGCGGGCCGCCTCCAGCGCGCACGACCCCACGGCCGTCCGGGAGGACCAGGCGCCCGCGGCCACCTGACCCGGTCGCGCCGGCCGGTCGGCCCCGCCGGTCGACGGAGCCGGTCGACGGAGCCGGTCGACGGAGCCGGTGACCGGAGCCGGTCGTCAGGCCCTCCCGGTGGGCGCGGACGGCGCGGGCGGGGTAGGCAGCCCCCATGTGGTTCGACGCGGTGGGTGACCTGGTCCGGGTGGCGCTCGTGGGGACGGCGGCGTACGCGGCCCTCGTCGCGGTGCTCCGGCTGTCCGGCAAGCGGACCCTCGCCAAGCTGAACGCCTTCGACCTCGTCGTCACGGTGGCGCTGGGGTCGACCCTCGCGACGATCCTGCTGAGCGCGGACGTGGCGTGGACCGAGGGCGTCCTCGCGCTCGTGCTGCTCGTGGCGCTGCAGCTCGTCGTCGCGCAGGCGACGACGCGGGTCCCGGCGCTGCGCCGGCTCGTCACGGCCGCGCCGACCCTCCTGCTGCACGAGGGGCGCGTGCTCGAGGATGTCCTGCGGCGCCAGCGCGTCTCGACCGACGAGCTGCGGCAGGCGGTCCGCGCCAGCGGGTCCGGGAGCCTCGCCGACGTCGGCGCCGTCGTCCTGGAGAGCGACGGGAGCCTGTCCGTCGTGCCGCTCGCCGCCCTCGGCGACTCATCCGCGCTCGCGGACCTCCCGGGCCGTGACGCCGTCGGACGTCCGGACGGCCGCCCGTAGGCTCACGGGGTGCACGCCCCCGCCGCCCGACCCGAGCCACCGGCCGCCGGCCCGCCGCCCCGCGGGGACCGCGAGGGCTGGCGCGTCGGGAGCGTGGCCGGGGTCCCGGTCGTCCTGGCCCGCTCGTGGGTCGTCATCGCGGTCGTCGTCACCCTCCTCTTCGCCCCGACCGTCGCCCGCACGGCCCCGGGGCTCGGCGGCACGGGGGCGGTCGTCGTCGCGCTGGCCTACGCGCTGGTCCTGGCGCTGTCCGTGCTCGTGCACGAGGTGGCGCACGCGCTGACCGCGCGCGCCGTGGGCCTGCCGCCCACCCGCATCGTGCTGACCCTGTGGGGCGGGCACACGACGTTCGCGAGCGAGGCCAGCACGCCGGGGCGCAGCTTCGTCGTCTCCGCCGTCGGCCCGGCGTCGAACGCGCTGCTCGCCGGCGTCGGCGCACTCCTGGTCCTCGCCACCGAGGACGGCGGGGTCGCGTGGCTGCTGCTCTCCGCCCTCACGCTGGCCAACCTCTTCGTCGCCGTCTTCAACGTGCTGCCCGGCCTGCCCCTGGACGGCGGCCGGATGCTCGAGGCCGTCGTCTGGGCGGTGACGGGGGACCGGCTGCGCTCGACGGTCGTCGCGGCGTGGGCCGGTCGGGTCCTCGCGGTCCTGGCCGTCGTCGTCCTGCTCGGCGTCCCGCTGCTGCGCGGCGGGCGGCCGTCGCTGCTCTTCGTCGCCTGGGCGGTCCTCGTCGCCGGGACGCTGTGGACGGGCGCCACCGCGGTCCTGCGCGACGCGCGGCTGCGCGGCAGGGTCGCCGCCCTGCGGGTCGACGCCCTCGCCGTCCGGGCGGTCGGCGTGCCCGCCGACGCCGCCGTCGCGCAGGTGGCGCGGACGGCCGACGCCGCCGGGGCCGTCGAGGCCGTCCTCGTGGCCCCGGACGGCAGGCCCGTGGCGGTCGTGGACCGGGACGCCGTCGGTCGCGTCCCGCGCGAGCGCTGGCCGTGGGTGCCCGCGTCGTCGGTGGCCAGACCGCTGCGCGGGGCACCCCTGCCGCAGGGGGCGGCCGGCCAGCAGCTCGTGCACGCGCTCGCGGCGGCCGGGGGGAACCCCGAGGCCGTGACCGGCGCCGAGGTCGCCGCCGTCGTCGACGGCGCCGGCCGTGTCGTCGGGGTCCTGCGCGGGGCGGACGTCGTCGCCGCCGCCCGGGCCGGGGGTCGCTCGTGAGCGCCGGCGCGTCGCCGGAGGGGACCGGGGGCCCGACGGGCGCCGTGATGCGCCGCGGCCCCCTGCGTGAGGGGGAGCGCGTGCAGCTGACCGACCCCCGCGGGCGGCTGCACACGATCACGCTGCGCGCCGGGGGGACGTTCCACACCCACCGGGGCGTCCTGGCCCACGACGACCTGCTCGGCGGCCCGGAGGGCGTCGTCGTCACCAGCACGTCGGGCGTCGAGCACCTCGCCCTGCGCCCCCTGCTGGCCGACCACGTGCTGTCGATGCCGCGCGGGGCGGCCGTCGTCTACCCCAAGGACGCGGGGCAGGTCGTGGCCATGGCCGACGTCTTCCCCGGCGCCCGGGTCGTCGAGGCGGGCGTCGGCTCCGGCGCGCTGAGCATGTCGCTGCTGCGCGCCGTCGGGGACCAGGGGTCCCTGCACTCGGTCGAGCGCCGCGAGGACTTCGCCGAGATCGCCCGGGCCAACGTCGAGGGCTTCTTCGGCGGCCCGCACCCGGCGTGGCGCGTCACCGTCGGCGACCTCGCGCAGGTGCTCCCCGCCGCCGAGGCGCCGGGGTCGGTGGACCGTGTCGTCCTCGACATGCTCGCGCCGTGGGAGTGCCTCGACGCGGCGGCGACGGCGCTCGCGCCCGGCGGCGTGCTCATCGCGTACGTGGCGACGGCCACCCAGCTCTCGCGCACCGCCGAGGACCTGCGCGCCGACGGCCGCTGGACCGAGCCGTCGGCGTGGGAGTCGATGGTCCGCGGGTGGCACCTGGAGGGCCTGGCCGTCCGTCCGCAGCACCGGATGGTGGGGCACACGGGCTTCCTGCTGACGACCCGGAGGATGGCCGAGGGCGTCAGCCCGCCGCAGCGTCGCCGGCGTCCCGCGAAGGGCACGTCGGTCGCCACGCCCGCGAGCGGCGCCGCGACGGACGTCGCCGTCGGCGGGACGCCCGAGGGCGACGAGCCCGTCGGCGGCAGCGCCTGGGGCGCGGAGGAGGACTGGACGCCCGAGGCGGTGGGGGAGCGCGCCGTCTCCGACCGCAAGGTGCGCCGCGTGCGCCGCGACCTGGCGGCCCGTCGCCCCGCGACCGAGGCCGGGGCCCTCGACGGCCGCCGCGCCGGCGACGTCCCCCCGGACGACGAGAGCGCTGCCGACGAGAGCGCTGCCGACGAGAGCGCTGCCGACGAGGGTTGAGCGGCGGAGGGGCCCCGACCGGCGGGTGGCCGCCCCGGTCGTCGGGGCCCCGGGTTAGTGTCGGAGCACGCGAGGCAGCGATGCGGCGCAGCGGCGGGACCGCCCGCCGGGGCGCCTCGAGGAGGCGTGCATGGACGTCCGGACCGGCCACGGCGAGCACGACGACGACGACCCCCGCCGCGGGGACGACACGAGCAGGGCCCCCGGGAGCGAGCCGGCGCGCACGTGGGGCGCCGCGTCCGCGTCCCGGGTCTCCGCCCTGCAGGACCAGGTGGGGGAGCTCGTCGCCCGCAACGAACGCCTGGCGCGCACGCTGACCGACGCGCGGGAGCAGCTCGTCACGCTCCGGGGCGAGGTGGAGCGTCTGGCGCAGCCGCCCAGCGGCTACGCGACCTACCTCGGCCCGTCCGGCGACGGCGTCGTCGACGTCCAGCAGCAGGGCCGCAAGATGCGCGTCGCCCTGTCCGCGGCGCTGGACGCGGACGCCCTGCGGCCGGGCCAGGAGGTCGAGCTCAACGAGGCGATGAACGTCGTCGCCGTCCGCGGCTTCGAGCGGACCGGCGAGGTCGTCGCCTTCAAGGAGGCGCTGGGCGAGGACCGGGCGCTCGTCGTCGTCCACGGCGACGAGGAGCGCGTCGTCCGGCTGGCCGGCCCGCTCGTCGGGACCCCGCTGAAGGCGGGGGACTCGCTGACCCTGGAGCCGCGCTCGGGCTACGTGCACGAGGTGGTGCCGAAGGCCGAGGTCGAGGACCTCGTGCTGGAGGAGGTCCCGGACGTCGAGTACTCCGACATCGGCGGGCTGGCGTCCCAGATCGAGACCATCCGCGACGCGGTCGAGCTGCCGTTCCGGCACCCCGAGCTGTTCCGCGAGCACGGGCTCAAGCCCCCGAAGGGGGTCCTGCTCTACGGCCCGCCGGGGTGCGGCAAGACGCTCATCGCGAAGGCCGTCGCCCGCTCGCTCGCGCGGCAGTCGGCCGAGCGGTCCGGACGCGAGGACACGCGCAGCTTCTTCCTCAACGTCAAGGGCCCCGAGCTGCTCAACAAGTACGTCGGCGAGACCGAGCGGCACATCCGGCTGATCTTCTCCCGGGCCCGGGACAAGGCGAGCGAGGGACATCCCGTCGTGGTCTTCTTCGACGAGATGGAGTCCCTGTTCCGCACCCGCGGCTCCGGGGTGAGCTCCGACGTCGAGACGACGATCGTGCCCCAGCTGCTCGCCGAGATCGACGGCGTCGAGCGGCTCGACGACGTCATCGTCATCGGCGCCTCGAACCGGGAGGACATGATCGACCCGGCGATCCTGCGCCCCGGCCGCCTCGACGTGAAGATCAAGGTGGAGCGCCCGGACGCGGAGGGCGCCCGGGACATCTTCACCAAGTACCTGACGCCCGACCTGCCGCTGCACCCCGCGGACCTCGCCCACCACGGCGGCTCACCGGCGGAGTGCGTGGAGGGGATGATCCGGGCCACCGTCGAGCGGATGTACTCCGAGAGCGAGGAGAACCAGTTCCTCGAGGTCACGTACGCGGGCGGCGACAAGGAGGTCCTGTACTTCAAGGACTTCAACTCCGGCGCCATGGTGCAGAACATCGTCGACCGGGCGAAGAAGATGGCCGTCAAGGACTTCCTCGCCACCGGCACCAAGGGCATCCGGGTCGACCACCTCCTCGTCGCCTGCGTCGAGGAGTTCAAGGAGAACGAGGACCTGCCGAACACGACCAACCCCGACGACTGGGCGCGCATCTCCGGCAAGAAGGGCGAGCGGATCGTGTACATCCGCACCATCGTCCAGGGGAAGAAGGGCTCCGAGGCCGGCCGCTCCATCGACACCGTCGCCAGCCCGGGCCAGTACCTGTGAGGTGCCCGACGGCGTGAGCCGTGCTCGGTCGCCGGCGTGGAGGACGAGGGCACCGGCCCACCACCGATGAAGCGACTGTCGAACAGGCGTTCGAGCCGTTGTCGGTGGTCGCCCCTACGGTGCAGCCATGTCGACGGACCAGGTGGCGGGACAGACGGTGGGCGGCGAGGAACCGCTCGTGGCACTCGCGTCGTGCCTGGCCGCGGCACGTTCGGCCGCCACCTGCCTGGAGCTGTGGGCGGTGCCGACCCCGCAGCTGCGCACCGTCCTGGAGGGCTTGGAGGGGGTCGTCCGGGTCGCGCAGGCGGTGCAGGTCCTGGTGATCGGCGAGGTGGCCTCCCGCGGCGACGCGCTCGTGCCGTCCGGGCTCGACCCGGCGGCCCGGGCCCTGCTGGCGCGTTCTCGAGCCGGCGACGGGCGCGCCGAGCTGGCCCGGGCGCTCGGCGTCCACCCCGCGACGGCGGCGAGGAGGCAGGCGACCGCCGCCTACGTCACCGGCGCCGGGATGCCGCCGCGGCGGGTCGCGCGCACGGGCGGGGCGGGGGCCGGGATGGGCGAGGGGAGGGTCACGGGACGGGCGCTCGCCGAGGGGCGGATCAGCGCCGAGGCCGCCGACGTCGTCGCGGCCACGGTGCTGGACCTCCCGGAGCACTACGGCCCGGAGGGCCGCGCCGCCGTCGAGCGGGTCCTGGTCGAGCACGCGCCCGAGGTGCCGCTCACGACCTTGCGCCACCACGCCGCGGGGCTGCTGGCCCGCGCGGAGCTGTGCGGTGACGGGCCGGGCACCGAGGGTGACGACCTGCTCGGCCGGGCGGAGGAGCGCGCGCACCGACGACGGGAGCTGTACTGCTCGACCGACCTCCACGGCACCTGGCACGTGCGCGGGCGGCTGGCACCCGAGGACGGCGCCACCCTCGTGGCCGCGCTCGGCCCCCTGTCCGCCCCGGAGCCGTCCACCGCCTCGGGGCCGGACCTGCGCACCGCGCCGCAGCGTCGCGCCGACGCCCTGGTCGCCCTCGCCTCGCGGGCGCTCGCCGCCCCTCCGGGCACGCCCGCCGGGCTGCCGACCGACGGCGGCGCGCGGGCACGGGTCGTGGTCACCACCGACCTCTCCGTCCTCACCGGCGCCGCCGCCGGGGCCGGGCTCCTGCCTGATGACGCCCCCCTGTCCGCGGGGGCGGTCCGACGTCTCGCCTGCGACGCCGAGATCGTCCCCGCGGTGCTCGGCACCCGCTCCGAGCCCCTCGACCTCGGTCGCGCCGCCTACACCGTCACCGCGGCGCAGCGCCGCGCGCTGGTGCTCCGCGACCGCGGCTGCGCAGCCCCCGGGTGCCAGGCGCTGCCCGACTGGTGCCACGCCCACCACGTCGTCCACTGGGCCGACGGAGGGCCGACCGACCTGGCCAACCTCGTCCTCGTCTGCGGGCACGACCACCGACGCGTGCACGGCGGGCAGCTCGACGTCCACGTCGTCGGCGACCGACCCGTCGTCGTCCGGGCCGGTGAGCCGCCGCCGGACGAGCCGCCCGTGCCGTGGCGGGCCAGGCTCGAGGACCTGGTCCACGAGCTCGACCACCCTCGGGACGACGTCGGCGGGCCTCCCCTCGGGGACCCGGGCGGCGGTCGACGCCGTGACGTCCGGCCACGGGGCGGCGACGTCCCGGGCGCCGACGCGCGCACCGGCTCACCGAGCACGAGCCCACCCGGTACCGAGCCTCCATGCACCGACCCACCAGGTTCCGACGCGCCGGGCACCGACCCAGCTGGCAGCGACGCGCCGGACGACGGCCCGCCCCGAGCCCGCACGCCCGGCGCCGGGCCGTGAGGCCCCGGTCCGCCCGCTGGCGCCGGGACGACATCAGGGGCGACGGCCCTGGCGAGGGCACCGGCGCCGGCCGGGGGTCCTGCCCCGTGCCGCCGGTCCTCGTGCGGGGCGGCGGTCGGACGGGCCCGACGACGCCGGGCCCGCGACGGGACGGTGCACGAGGAGATGCCCCGCCGGTCCCGGGCCGGACGCCTAGTAAGAGCAGGTGCGTGGATCCCTACGGCGAACATCCCCC
>NZ_JBBIAA010000016.1:0-68824 GCF_037482545.1 Pseudokineococcus basanitobsidens
CTCGTCGTGCCGACCGACGTGGAGATCGTCGGCCAGGCCGGCTGACCCGTCCTCCCACGACCGCGGCACCCATGAGGTGCTCGACCGCCAGCTGGTCCAGGCGCACCTGGCCGCCGTGGCGGCGGCCCGACGCCTCGGCGTCGAAGTCCTCGAAGGCGCTCGTGTCGGCGACGAGGTCGGCGAGCGACTCGCCCTCGGCGAGCGTGGGCGTGGCGAGGTCGGTGACCTGGGCCTGCGCCAGCGCCTCCTGGACGCGCGGGTCGGCCCGGAAGGCGAGCGCCCGCTCCTTGAGCAGGAGGTAGGTGCTCATGTTCGCCTCGGCCGAGGTCCACACGCCGTCCTCGTTCTCGGTGCGCAGCGGCTTGTAGTCGAAATGCCGCGGGCCGTCGTAGGTGGGCCCGCCGCCGGGGAAGCCGTTCTCCAGCAGGTCGACCGTCGTGAAGGCGTTGATGAGGTCGCCGTGGCCGAAGATGAGGTCCTGGTCGAACTTGGGCCCGTGCTGGCCGTTGAGGTCGACGTGGAAGAGCTTGCCGGCCGACAGCGCCTGGGCGATGCCCTGCGTGAAGTTGAGGTTGGACATCTGCTCGTGGCCGACCTCGGGGTTCACCCCGACCAGGTGCGGGTGCTCGAGGGTGTGCGTGAAGGCGATGGCGTGCCCGACCGTCGGCAGCAGGATGTCGCCGCGGGGCTCGTTCGGCTTGGGCTCGATGGCGATCCGCACGTCCCAGCCCTGCTCGAGGATGTGCGTCGTCAGCAGGTCGACGGCCTCCTTGTAGCGGGACAGGGCGCCGTGGACGTCCTTGGCGACGTCCACCTCGCTGCCCTCGCGCCCGCCCCACATGACGAAGGTCCTGGCGCCCAGCTCGACGCCGAGCTCGATCTGGCGCAGCGCCTTGCGCAGCGCGAACCGCCGGACGCCGCGGTCGTTCGCGGTGAAGGCGCCCTCCTTGAACATCGGGTGGCTGAAGAGGTTGGTCGTCACCATCGGCACCTGCAGGCCGGTGTCGGACAGGGCCGTGCGCAGCCGGTCGAGGATCCGGGCCCGCTCGGCCTCGTCGCGGGTCGACTCGAAGGGGACGACGTCGTCGTCGTGGAACGTGATGCCGTAGGCGCCCATGTCGGACAGGCGGTGGACGGCGTCGACCGGGTCGAGCGGCGCGCGGGTCGGCGCGCCGAACGGGTCGTTCGCCGGCCAGCCGACGGTCCAGAGGCCGAAGGAGAACTTGTCGTCGCGGGTGGGCGTGGGGGCCATGGCGAGCTCCTCGTCGTCGAGCGCTGTCGGCCGGGCGGCGCGCCCGGCACTTCGTCCAGTCACTGAACATAATCGGCGGCGGCCGGTGCCGTCAACGGTCGTCGCCCCCTGGTGCTGTGGCACGGTGCGCGCGTGGACGTCACGCGCCAGGAGGACCTGCGGGCGCGCAACAGCGCCGCGCTCCTGGCGCGCGTGGCCGGGGCCGTCGACCCGCCCTCGCGGGCCGCGCTCGCCGTGGCCACGGGGCTGACGCGGACGACCGTGTCCGCGCTCGTGGACCAGATGGTCGCGGCCGGCCTGCTCGAGGAGGTCTCCCCGCCGGGGCCGACCCGCGGGCGGCCGGCGCAGCGGCTGCGGCTGTCGGGACGGCGCGTGGCCGGCCTGGGGGTCGAGGTCGGCGTCCGGCACCTCGCCGCGGGGGTCGCCGACCTGACCGGTGCGACCCGGGCGCTGCGGGTCGTCCCCGGCGACCAGCGGGGCCTGCCGCCCGACGTCGTCCTCGGCCGCGCCGCCGACCTCGCCGACGCGGTGGCGCGGGACGCGGCGGGGCAGGGGCTGGAGGTCGTCGGCGCGGCGTGGGGGCTGCCGGGGCTCGTGGACGCCGGTGCCGGCGTCGTCCGCCTCGCGCCGAACCTCGGCTGGCGCGACGTCCACGTCGCCGCCGACCTCGACCGCCGGGGCGGCCCCGCGTCCGCCGCGGGCCGACCCGTCCTGGAGAACGAGGCGGCGCTCGCCGCCGTGGCCGAGGCCTGGCGCCCCGGTCCGGCCGGGGCCGACGGCGCCGCGCCGCAGAGCTTCCTGCTCGTCTCCGGCGAGGTCGGCATCGGCGCCGGCGTGGTCGTCGGCGGGCGGCTGCTGCGGGGGGCGCACGGGTGGGGCGGTGAGCTCGGGCACGTCGGCGTCGACCCGTCCGGACCCGTGTGCGGGTGCGGCGCGACGGGCTGCCTCGAGGTCTACGCCGGGCAGGACGCCGTCCTGGCCGCGGCCGGGCTCGACCCGGACGTCAGCAGCGCCGCGGAGGGCGGGGGGGCGGGCGCCGCGCTCGCCGCGGCGGCCCGCTCCGGCGACGCCCGCGCGCTCGAGGCCCTCGCCGGCGCCGGGCGTGCGCTCGGCGTCGCCGCGTCCTCGGCCGTCAACGTCCTCGACGTCGACGCGGTCGTGCTCGGGGGCGTCTACGCGCCGCTGGTGCCGTGGCTCGGGCCGCCGCTCGCCGCCGGGCTCGTCCGGCGCGTGCTGCGCGCGCGCGTGCACCCCGTCGAGGTGCGCGCCGCCCGGCGCGGGACGGACGCCGTCGTCCTCGGCGGGGCGGCCCGGGTGCTGCAGGGGGCGCTCGAGCGTCCGGGCCACCTCCTCGCCGGTCCATGAGCGACCCGACCGGCGTCGGCGCGCCCGTCGGGGCCACCCCGTCCGCGGTGCCCGGGCCGGGGTGCCACCGTGTGCGCGTGCACGCCCCCGACCGGCCCCCCGCCACCAGCAGGTCCCGGTGAGCGGTCCCGCCGCGGCCCGCGCCCGGCGCCGCGCCGTGCGCCGGGGGACGGGCAACCCCGCGCTCGTCGTCGTCGCCGGCTTCACCGGGGCCGCCGCGGTCGGCACGGCGCTGCTCTCCCTGCCGGCGGCGACGGCCTCCGGGCAGCGCGCGCCGCTCGTCGACGCGCTGTTCACCGCCGTCTCGGCCGTGTGCGTCACGGGCCTCGTCACCGTGGACACCGGGACGTACTGGTCCGGCCCGGGGCAGGCCGTGATCCTGCTGCTCATCCAGGCGGGCGGCCTGGGGATCATGACGCTGGCCACGCTGCTCGCGCTCCTGCTGCGGCACCGGCTCGGGCTGCGGGCCCGCCTCGTCGCCCAGGCGGAGACCAAGACGCTGACCGGGGCGGACGTCCGCCGGGTCGTGCGCCGGGTCGTGCTCTTCAGCCTCGGCTGCGAGGCCGTCGTCGCGGTCGTCCTCACCGCCCGGTTCCTCACCACCTACGACGCCTCCCTCGGCGGCGGCCTGTACGAGGGCGTGTTCCACGCCGTCTCGGCGTTCAACAACGCCGGCTTCTCCACGCACGCCGACAGCCTCGTCGGCTACGCGGGCGACCCCGTCGTGCTGGGGACGCTCTGCGCCGCCGTCGTCGTCGGCGGGCTCGGCTTCCCGGTGGTCTTCGAGCTGGTGCGCTCCTGGCGCCGGCCGTCGACCTGGTCGGTGCTCACGCGCGTCACGGTGCTCGTGACGGCGGTCCTGCTCGTCGTCGGGACCGTCGGCGTCCTCGTCCCCGAGGCCGGGAACCCGGCGACCCTCGGCGGCCTCGACGTCGAGGACCGTCTCCTCGGCGCCGTCACCGCCTCCGTCATGGCGCGCACGGCGGGCTTCAACGCCGTCGACATCGGGGCCCTGCACCCCGAGACGCTCTTCCTGCACGACGTGCTGATGTTCATCGGCGGCGGCAGCGCCGGCACCGCCGGCGGCATCAAGGTGACGACCTTCGGCATCCTCGCCTTCGTCGTGTGGGCCGAGGTGCGGGGCGAGCCCGACGCCGTCGTCGGCCGTCGGCGGGTCCCCCGGGAGACGCAGCGGCAGGCGCTCACGGTGGCGCTGCTCGGGGTCGGGCTGTGCACGCTGGGCACGTCCCTGCTGCTCGACATGACGGCCGAGCCCCTGGACGCCGTCCTGTTCGAGGCGGTCTCCGCCTTTGGGACCGTGGGCCTGTCGACCGGCATCACCGCCGACCTGCCCACCGACGCCCGGCTCGTGCTCGTGGGCCTCATGCTCGCGGGCAGGGTGGGCCCCCTCACCGCCGCGACGGCGCTCGCCCTGCGCGAGCGCACCCGCCGCACCCAGCTCCCCGAGGAGAGGACCATCGTTGGCTGACCGCCTCCACCCCGTCGTCGTCATCGGCCTCGGCCGCTTCGGCACCGCCCTGGCGACGGGCCTGATCGAGCAGGGCGGCGAGGTCCTCGCCGTCGACTCCAGCCCCGCCGTCGTGCAGCGCCTGTCCGGCCAGCTCGGGCAGGTGGTCACCGCCGACGCCACCGACGTCGACGCCCTGCGCGAGCTCGGGGTGCAGGACTTCGACCGCGCCGTCGTCGCCATCGGGACGCACCAGCACGCGTCCATCCTCGTGACGTCGCTGCTCGACGAGCTCGGCGTCGAGAGCATCTGGGCCAAGGCGCTGGACCGCCAGCACGCCCGGATCCTGCGCCGCGTCGGCGCCCACCACGTCGTCCTGCCCGAGGAGGAGATGGGCTCGCGCGTCGCGCACCTCGTCTCCGGCGAGGTCAGCGACTACCTGCGCGTCAGCGACGACTGGGTCCTCGCGACCGCCCGCCCGCCGCAGGACCTCGTGGGCGTCCCGCTGGGCGAGTCCGGCCTGCGCCGCCGCCACCGCGTGACGGTCGTCTCCGTCAAGCCCGCGGGCTCGGCGGAGTTCACCTACACCGACGCGACGACGGTCCTCGGGTACGGCGACGAGATCCTGCTCGCCGGGCGCACCGCCGACGTCGACCGGTACGTGCGCTCGCTGTAGGCCGCGCGCCGGTCGACCCGTCGTCCTCCACGGGGACCCGGCCCGTGCCGCACCCGGCCCGTGCGGCGCCCCGTCCGACGCCGGCCGGGGCGGGTCAGCCGGCGTCCAGGGGGGACGGCAGCCGGCGGTCCGCCTGCACAGGGACGGGCGGCGCGTCGTGCCGACGGGGGGCGGGGCGGCTGCGGCCACGCGCGTCGAGCCAGGCCTCGAGCCGGTCGGCGGGCAGCGGGCGGCTGTGGTGGTAGCCCTGGGAGACGTCGCAGCCGTAGCCGCGCAGCAGGTCCAGGGTGGCGGCGTCCTCGACGCCCTCCGCGACCAGGCGGAGCCCGAGGCTGTGGGCGAGGTCGACGGTGGACCGGACGATCGCCGCGGACCGGGGGTCGGCGACGAGCCGGCCGACGAAGGCGCGGTCGAGCTTGAGCTCGTCGACGGGGAGGTCCTGCAGGTAGGACAACGAGGAGTACCCGGTGCCGTAGTCGTCGATCGACAGGCCCACGCCGAGGGAGCGCAGCGTGTCGACGACGGAGCCGGCGCGGCGGGAGTCGGCCATCAGGACGCTCTCGGTGATCTCCAGGACCAGCGCCGAGGGGGGCACGTCGTGGGCCTGCAGCAGCCGGGCGACGTCGTCGGGCAGGTCGGTGTCGAGCAGGTTCGTCACGGACAGGTTGACGGCCACCGACAGCGTCCTGCCCTGGTCGCGCCACGTCCGGAGCTGGCGCAGGCTCTGGTCGAGCACGGCGAGCGTGAGCGGACGCATCAGCCCGGTCTGCTCGGCGAGCGGGAGGAAGGTGTCCGGGGTGAGCAGGCCGCGATCGGGGTGCTGCCAGCGCACCAGCGCCTCGACGGAGCGGACCGCCCCGTCGGAGAGCGTGACCTTCGGCTGGTAGTGGCAGACGAGCTCGCCGCGGGTCAGCGCCGCGCGCAGCGCCTCGAGCGTCTGCAGCCGGTCGCGGCCGTGCGGGTCGTCCTCGACCCGGTAGCGGGCGACCCGGCCGCGGGTGCTCTTGGCGCGGTACATGGCGACGTCGGCCCGCTGCAGCAGCGCCCTCGGGTCCTGGCCGTGCTGCGGCCACAGGGCCACGCCGACGCTGGCCTCCACGTGCAGGGTGACGTCGTCGAGCGCGAAGGTCTCCGCCATGCCGCGGACCATGCCGGCGGCGACCTCGTCGGCACCCTCGGGCGTGGTCCCGGCGGCGAGCAGGACGGCGAACTCGTCACCCCCGAGGCGGGCGAGCAGGTCGCCCGGGCGGGTCCGTCCGGCCAGCCGGTCCGCGAGCTGACGGAGCAGCTCGTCGCCGACGTGGTGGCCGAGGGAGTCGTTGATCTCCTTGAAGCGGTCCAGGTCCAGCAGCAGCAGCCCGCCGGGAGCGGGTCCGGTGGTCTCCCGTGCCGCACGACGACCGGTCGCCGCCCCGTCGAGCGCCGCCAGCAGCGCGCGGCGGTTGGGCAGCCCGGTGAGGTCGTCGGTGAGCGCCTGCCGTCGGCTGTCCGCCAGCGCGGTGACCTCGCGGAAGGTCAGGGCGAGGCGGGCGGCGACGGCGGCCAGGGCCAGCGCGGCGAGGACCACCGCGGGCCGGGGCAGGGGCACGTCGTAGGCGGCGACCAGGACGCCGACCGCGGCGACCGTGCACACCAGGGGCGGGGCGAGGACGGCCCGGCTATCCGGTCGGCGGTCGCTGATCTGCCGGGTGGGCTGCCAGGCCGCCCGGGCGTAGAGGACCCCGGCGGCGATCCAGAGCGCGTCCAGGGGGGTGCCCTCGGCGTAGTTGCCCCGCGCCACCCGGACCAGGAGCAGGGTGTCGGCGACGGCGAACAGGGCGATGCCGCCGGCGAAGAGCAGCCACCGACGGTCGGCCCGCCGGCCCAGCACCACCACCGCCGCGGTGACCACCGCCAGCAGCAGCAGGTCCCCCAGGGGGTAGGCCAGGCCCACGGCGACGACCACGGCCGAGCCGCCCAGGGTCGTGCTGCTGAAGGTCTCGAAGGCCACGGCGCTGAAGAGGGCGGCCAGCGCGAGGCCTGCCGCGACGCCGTCCACCCACACCGCGGCGGGCAGCCCTCGCACCCGGGCCCTCAGCAGCAGGACCAGGGCGACGTACGCGCAGGGGAAGACCGCGAGGTACAGCGGGTCGGCGATGCTGGGGAAGGTCTCCGCCGGACCGGCGACGAGCGTGGAGTACACGACCTCGCCGGCGGCGTTGGCCCCGACCCCACCGGCCAGGGCCAGCCAGGCCCCGCGCTCGGCCCGTACCGCCCAGGCCCGGGCCACGACGAGGGCCGCGACCAGCAGCGCGCAGCCGCCGTAGAGCCACCCGTCGAAGAGCACCGACCACCCCGGCTCGGGGCGCAGCACGGTCGACGCGGTGAAGACCGCGAGGCCGACCAGCAGCACCCGCTGGGCCAGCACCACGGGCGCCGGGGTCCGCGCCGGCACCATCGCGTAGCGCCCACGACGGAGCGGGCCCGGGACCTCCACCCCGCCAGCATCGGCCGCGCCGGGGCACGTGCTGAGCGCTGTCACCCCCGCGCACGCCCCACCTCACGCCCGGGACGCCGACGGCCCCGCACCCTCGGGGGGTGCGGGGCCGTCGTGGCGCGGGCTCAGCCGGCCAGGCGGCGGCTGACCGTGATGGCGCGGGTGACCATGTGGTCGAGCGCGGTGGTGGTGACGTCCTCGACCGGGGCGTCGTTGTTCGCGCCCGTCACGTGGCCGACGCCGTAGGGGTTGCCGTCGACGAACTTGCTGCCGTCGGTGTAGCCGGGGCTCACGACGATGCCGCCGAAGTGGTGGATGGTCGTGTAGAGGCTGAGCAGCGTCGCCTCCTGGCCGCCGTGCAGGGTCTGCGAGGCGGTGAAGCCGGCGTAGACCTTGTCGGCCAGCAGCCCCTGGAACCACTGGGCGCCGAGGCTGTCGATGAAGACCTTGAGGCGGCCCGCGACGTTGCCGTAGCGGGTCGGGGTGCCGAACAGGACCACGTCGGCCCAGACGACGTCGTCCGCCGTGGGCTCCTGCGGCCGGTCGTCGGAGCCCGGCTGGCCCTCGGCGTCGCCGCGCCCGACGGCGCGCAGCCGCACCTCGGCGCCGGCGGCCTCGGCCGTCGCGGCGAGGCGGCGGGCCATCGTGTCGATGGTGCCGGTGACGGAGTAGTAGATGATCGCGACCTTGGTGTCGGCCATGGGTGCCTCCCGGTGCTGGTCGGCGCCGCGGGCGCCGAGATACGTGAACGCTGGACTACCTGGTCAGCGTAGACGAGCCCGTCGCCGCCCGCGCCGCCCCCGGGCCGTCGTCGCCGAGACGTCCTCCGGACGCGCGGCGGTCGGCTCCCCGCGGCGGCGGCTCAGGGCGACGCCGGCGCTGGCCGTGCTGACGAGCACGAGCGCCACGAGCTCCAGCGGCGAGAGCCCCTGGCCGAGCACGAGGAGCCCCGCCAGGGCCGCCGCGGCCGGCTGCAGGCTCATGAGGACGCCGAAGACGCGGGTGGGGAGCCGACGCAGGGCCGCCAGGTCGGCCCCGTAGGGCACGACCGAGGACAGCAGCGCGACGGCGAGCGCCGCGAGCAGCAGGCCCGGCCGGTCGAGGACGACGAGCGCCCCGCCGAGGCCGAGGGGTGCGACGAGGACGGCGCCGACGAGCAGGGACACGGCGAGCCCTCCCGTGCCGGGGACGAGCCGACCGACGCGGGCGCTGGCGAGGATGTAGCCGGCCCAGCACGCCCCGGCCGAGGCGGCGAGCACCAGCCCCAGCGGGTCGAGGCCGCCCTGCGCGCCGACGTCGGTCAGGGCCCGGGTGCCCAGCAGCACGACGCCGCCGAGCGCGAGCGCGGACCAGAGCAGGTCCTGCACCCGCCGCGCCTGGACGACCGAGAGCACGAGGGGGCCCAGCAGCTCCACCGAGACGGCCACGCCGAGGGGCAGGCGCTCGATGGAGAGGTAGAAGAGCCCGTTCATCCCCGCCATCGCGAGGCCGAGCAGCGCGCAGCCGCCGAGCGCCCCCCAGGACCAGCGGTGCACCCGCGGACGCAGGAGGGCGGCGAGGAGGGCGCCCGCCAGCAGCAGGCGCAGCAGCACGGTGCCCGGCGCGCCGAGCGCGGGGAACAGCGTGCTCGCGATCGCGCTGCCGAACTGGACGCTGCCGATGGAGACGGCCATGAGCAGCGGGGCCGGCACGCGGTCCACGGGGCCGAGGGACGTCGCGGAGGACGGCGTCGCGGCGGGGGATCGGCTCACGCGGGCTTCCTACCCCGCCGCGCCGTCGGCCGCGGCCGACGCCACATCGCGGTCAGCCGCGACCGCGCCGTCGACCGCCCGTGGTGCGGCCGACGCCCTCCGGTCAGCGGGTGGTACCCCCCGGACCGTCGCCGCCGTCGCCGCCGTCGTCGTCGCCCGGGGCCTCGCCGCCGGACGTGCCGTCCGCGCCGTCGGCGGGCGCCGCGGGGGAGCCGTCCTGCGTCCCGGCCGCGGTGCCGTCGACGACCTCGCCCGGCCACGGCCGGTCTCGCTCGTCGCCGGAGGCGTCGAGACCGCGCAGGTAGTTCTCGAGGTCGGCGGCGAGCTCCTCGCCGTCGGGCATCTCGTCGTCCGGCAGCGAGGGCGTGGAGAGGCCGGGACCCTCGAGGGCACGGCCGGCGAGGGCCGCGTCGTAGGCACGCTCCATCGCGGACACGGCCGTGCGCGTGTCCTCGTCGCCCGCGACCTGGCGGTCCACCTCGACGAGGACGGCGCTGCCGGCCTCGGCGAGGCGACCGCTGGGCAGGTCGAGCTCGGCCGTCTCCGCCAGCGCCTCGAGCAGGGCCGTGGCGGCCGGGGGGAAGTCGGCCTGGGAGAGGTAGTGCGGCACGTGCGCGGTGAACCCGACGGCCGGCACCCCCGCCTGGCCCAGGCGCTGCTCCAGCAGGGCGCCCACGTGGCCCGGGACCTCCACCTCGCCGATCCAGCGCGGGCGGCCCGCGATGAGGGACCGGTCGCTCGCGTGCGGCGTCAGCCCGACCGGACGCGTGTGCGGCGCGGCCCACGGCACGCCGTGCAGCCCGACGGCCATGCGGACGTCGAAGCGCTCGGCGAGCAGCCGGACGGCGGCGGCGAACCGCTCCCACTGCAGGTCGGGCTCGGGGCCCGACAGCACGAGGAAGGCGCGGCCGGCCTGGTCGCGGACCGCGTGCACGAGGATCTCCGGCATCGCGACGGCGTCGAAGCGGTCGGTGCGGAACGTCATCCTCGGGCGGCGGTCCCGGTAGTCGACGAGCTGGTCGGCGTCGAAGCGCGCGACGGGCTCGGACTCGAGCTCGGCGAGCAGGGTGCTGACGGCGAGGGAGCCGGCGGACCCGGCGTCGACGAAGCCCCGCAGCGCGTGCACGAGCACGGGCCGCTCGCCGGGGGTGAGGTCGGAGGTCTCGTAGACCTCCACGAGGTCCTGGGGATCGAGCATGTCCGGTGCAACGCCCCGCCCGCCCCCCTGCATCCCCGGTCGTCGCGGCCCGGGCCGCGCGGCTGCTGCTCCCGGGGCCCGCGGCGGAGCACACTGCGGCGCATGGGCACGAGCCGACGTCCCGACCCGCCGGGGGGCCCTCGTCCGGGGCCGCGGCCCGACGCCGTGGAGGCCGGCTCGCCGGACGCGGCGCAGCCCGCGGTCGGGCTGCGGCTCGAGGCCCGGCAGATCAGCCCGCCGCTGGCCCACCACGGCGAGGGGCCGGTGTGGGACACGGCCGCCGCGACGCTGCGCTGGGTCGACATGCTCCGCGGCGACCTCCTGTCCTGGGCGCCGCCGGACGGGTGGGACGGCGAGCCGGCCGACCCCGACGCCGTCCGTCGCGACCACCTCGGCGAGGTCCTCGCCGTCGTGCGCCCGCGCGCCGCCGGCGGCTACGTCATGGCGCTCGAGCGCTGCTTCGCCCTCCTGGAGGACGGGGAGCTGGGCGCCGCGCCCCCGCGCCGGCTGCCCGAGGTCTGGGACGACCCGGGGGTGCGCTTCAACGAGGGCGCCTGCGACCCGCGCGGCCGCTTCTACGCGGGCTCCATGGCCTACGACCAGCGCGAGGGGGCCGCCTCGCTGTACCGGCTCGACGAGGACCTCTCGGTGCACGTCGTCCTGCGCGGGCTCACCATCTCGAACGGGCTCGGGTGGGCGCCGGACGGCTCCTTCGCCTACCACCACGACACGCCCACGCAGGCCCTGTGGCGCCTCGTCGTCGACGACGACGGCGAGGTGACCGGCCGCGAGGAGGTGCGCAGGACGCCGGAGGACCGCGGGGGCCCGGACGGGCTGGCCGTGGACGAGGAGGGGTGCGTGTGGACCGCGCTCTTCGGCGGCTCCGCCGTGCAGCGCGTCTCGCCCGGGGGGGAGCTGCTCGCCGTCGTCGACGTCGGCGCGACGCAGGTGACGGCGTGCGCCTTCGGGGGCCCGGACCTCGCGGACCTGTTCATCACGACGTCGGCGGACGGCCTGGAGGACGTCGACGACGACCCGCTCGCCGGGGCCCTGTTCCACGTGCGCCCGGGGGTCCGCGGGCTCCCGGTGCCGCCGTTCGCGGGCTGACGGGCCGGCCGGCCCCCTGCGTAGACTGGGCGGCGTCGGCCGACGGGTCGGGGAGGTGCCCGGGCGGCGCCGCGAGCCCCGAGGTCCCGGCCGGCGGGCGGCACCGCCGCCCGCAGCACCGCACGGTCGGCGCGGGTCCGCGAGGGCCCGCCGCCGGCCACCGACCCCGAGAGGCCGGGTGCCCGCATGACCGCCCTGATCGGCGCCCACGCCCTCGCGGCCCTGCTCGCCCCCACGCTCGTCCGGCTGCTCGGTCGCCGGGCGTTCGCCGTCCTGGCCCTCGTGCCCGCGGCCTCGCTGGTCTGGCTCGCCCTGCAGGTGGGTGCGGTCACCGCCGGCGCAGGCGCCGAGAGGCTCGAGGTCGTCCCCTGGGTCCCCGTGCTCGACCTCGAGCTCGCGTTCCGCCTCGACGCCCTCGCGCTGGTGCTGGGGCTGCTCGTGACGGGGGTGGGTGCGCTCGTCCTCCTCTACTGCACCTCCTACTTCGACGACGACGAGGAGGGCCTCGGGCGCTTCGCCGGCGTGCTCGTCGCCTTCGCCGGCGCCATGCTCGGCCTCGTCCTGGCCGACGACGTGCTCGTGCTCTACGTGCTGTGGGAGCTGACGACCGTCTTCTCCTACCTGCTCATCGGCCACCTCGTGGAGCAGCGCAGCAGCCGGCTCGCGGCCATGCGGGCGCTCGTCGTGACGACCTTCGGCGGCCTCGCCATGCTCGTGGGGCTCGTGGTGCTGGCCGAGGGCGCCGGCACCTACCGCCTCTCCGCGCTCGTCGCCGCGCCACCGGCGCCGGGGGCCGCCACGACCACCGGCCTCGTCCTCGTCCTCGTCGGGGCGCTGTCGAAGTCGGCGATCTGGCCGTTCTCGCTGTGGCTGCCGAGCGCCATGGCCGCGCCGACGCCCGTCAGCGCCTACCTGCACGCCGCGGCGATGGTGAAGGCCGGCGTCTACCTGCTGGCACGCCTGGCCCCCGGCTACGCGGACGTACCGGTCTGGGCTCCGCTCGTCCTCGGCCTCGGGGGCGTGACGATGCTCGTCGGCGGCTGGCGGGCGCTGCGCCAGCACGACCTCAAGCTGCTGCTCGCGCACGGCACCGTCAGCCAGCTCGGGTTCATGACGGTGGTCGTCGGCCTCGGCGGGCCGGACGGTGCGCTCGCGGGCCTCGCCCTCGTCTGCGCGCACGGCCTGTTCAAGTCGACGCTCTTCCTGTCGGTCGGAGCGATCGACCACGCCACGGGGACGCGGGACCTGCGCCAGCTCTCCGGCGTCCCCCGCTCGATGCCGGTCGTCACCGCCGCGGCCCTGCTCGCCGCGCTGTCGATGGCGGGCGTGACGCCGCTGGCGGGCTTCGCCGCCAAGGAGTCGGCCTTCGACGCGATGCTCGAGGGCGGCGACGTGCTCCCCCTCGTCGCGGTCGTCCTCGGCTCGTGCCTCACGGCGGCGTACACGATCCGCTTCTGCTGGGGGGCCTTCGCCGCCAAGGGGCGCCCGGCGACCGAGGTCCATGCGCCCGGTGCGCTGCTCGTGGCCGTCCCCGCGGTGCTCGGGGCCGCCGGCCTCGTGCTCGGGCTCGCGCTCACCGGGCCGTGGGAGGCGCTGCTCACCCCCTACGCCGAGTCGCTCGGCGGGGAGCCCGAGGTGCACCTCGAGCCCTGGTACGGGCTCTCGCCCGCCTTCGGGCTCAGCCTGCTCACCCTCGTCGTCGGCGCGGTCCTGTTCGCCGGGCGCCGCGCCGTCGTGCGCCTGCAGGCGGCGGCGCCGGTGCTCGTCAGCACCGAGCGCGGCTACGGCCGGGTCGTGCGCGGCGTCGAGCGGCTCGCGGTCGAGACCACCGGTGCGACGCAGCGCGGCTCGCTGCCGGCCTACCTCGCCACGATCTTCGCCGTCGTCGTCCTCGGGCCCGGCGTGGTCTCCGCCGTGGCGGGGCCGTGGGACGTCGACGTCCGGTGGTGGGACACCCCCGCCCAGGCCGCGGTGGGCGTCGTCATCGCCGCCGCCGCGGTCGCGACCGCGCGCAGCCGTCGGCGGCTCAAGGCCGCCGTCCTCCTCGGCGTCACCGGCTACGGGGTGGCGCTGCTGTTCGCCCTGCACGGCGCCCCCGACCTCGCCCTCACGCAGGTGCTCGTGGAGACCGTGAGCCTCGTGGTCTTCGTGCTGGTGCTGCGGCGGCTGCCCCCGTACTTCTCCGACCGCCCGCTGCGGCGCAGCCGCTTCCTGCGCGCCGGGCTCGGGGTGCTCGTGGGCGGGACGCTCAGCGCCGCGGCGCTCGTGGCGGCGGCGTCCCGCACGGCGACGCCGGTCTCCGAGCCCTTCCCGCGGCAGGCCGACGAGTTCGGCGGCGGCGCGAACGTCGTCAACGTCATCCTCGTCGACATCCGCGCGTGGGACACGGTCGGCGAGCTCTCCGTCCTGCTGGTGGCGGCCACCGGCGTCGCGAGCCTGGTCTTCCTGGGCCGGCGCTTCGGGCACGTCGACCAGCACGAGCACGTCGACCAGCACGAGCACGTCGACCAGCACCAGCACGTCGACCAGCACGGCGACGAGGACGGGTGGGGGGAGCCGGCGCGCCCCGGGCCCGTGCCGGACGACGGCAGGACGCCCCACGCGGTCGGGGCGCCCCAGGAGGTCCTGTCCGCGGCCCTGGCGGACGCGCGGGCGGAGCGGCGTGACGTCGGGTCGACGACGGAGCACGCCGGGGCGGCGCACGCCGACCTCCCGGCGGAGCGCCGCTCGGTGATCTTCGAGACGGTGACGCGGCTGACGTTCCACACCGTCGTGCTGTTCTCCCTGTACCTCGTCTTCGCCGGGCACAACCAGCCGGGCGGCGGCTTCGCCGGCGGGCTGGTGGCCGGCCTGGCGCTCATGGTCCGGTACCTGTCCGGGGGCCGGCGCGAGCTCGACCGGGCCGCGCCCGTCCCGGCGGGCCTGCTGCTCGGCTCGGGGCTCTTCCTGTCGGCCGGCGTCGGCCTCGCGGCGGCGCTGCTCGGCTACACGCCCCTGCAGAGCGCGGTGCTCGACGTCCCCGTCCCCGTGCTCGGGACGGTGCACCTCGTGACCGCCCTGTTCTTCGACGTCGGCGTGTACCTGCTCGTCATCGGCCTGGTGCTCGACGTGCTGCGCAGCCTCGGCGGCGGGGTCGACGCGCAGATCGAGCGCGAGGCCGCGGCGGACGGCTCCACCGGCGCCGCGCTGTCGCTGTCGGGGGGGATCGGCGACGTGCGGCCGCCGCCGGACGGCACCGACGGCCCCGACGGCCCCGACGGCCGGGGACGGGCCCTCCACGGCGACCGCGCCACGAGCGGCGGAGGTGCCCGGTGAGCCCCGCGCTGGTCCTCGTCGCCGTCGTCTTCGTGCTCGTCGCGACGGGCGTGTACCTCCTGCTCGAGCGCAGCCTCACGCGCGTGCTCGTCGGCGTGGTGCTCGTCGGCAACGGCATCAACGTGCTGTTCCTCGTGGCCAGCGGCCGCGCCGGCGGCCCCGCGCTCGTCGGCGTCACGCCCGAGGACGAGATGAGCGACCCGCTGCCGCAGGCGTTCGTGCTGACGGCCGTCGTCATCACGCTCGGCCTCACCGCGTTCCTGCTGGCCATGGCCTACCGCAGCTGGCAGCTGCACGGCCACGACGAGGTCCAGGACGACGTCGAGGACCGCCTCATCGTGGCCCGCGCCGTCCGCGACGAGATGTCCGGCAGCTACGACCCCGAGGACGACGACGGCGACCCGGAGAACCCCGTGGAGGAGCGCTCGGAGGACGACCGCCGGGCCCACGCGAGCCCGGCGCCGAGCGACGACGGGCGCGACGCCCGGCCGCGGCGGGCACCGCGCGGGACGAGCAGCCGCCACGACCGGGACGACCACCGGGACGACCACCGGGACCACCACCGGGACCCCCACCACCGAGGAGGCCGGCCGTGAGCGCCGTGACGGCGGCAGCGACGTCCCTGGCGGCCACGCTGCCGGCTCTCGGCGGCGACGGCGGCCCCGGGCTGCGCGCCACGCAGGGGACCGTCCTGGAGTGGCCCACGCTCGTGCCGCTGCCCGTGCTCGTGCCGCTCGTGGCCGCGGGCCTCGCGCTCGCCCTGGCGCGGCACCGCCGGGCCCAGGCGCTCACGAGCCTGGTGGCGCTCACGGTCGTCCTCGTGACGTCGGTCGCGATGCTCGTCGCCGTCCAGGACGTCGGCACCCTCGTCGTCACCGTCGGGGGCTGGCCGTCCGACGTCGGCATCTCCCTCGTCGCGGACCAGCTCTCCACGCTCATGCTGAGCATCTCCAGCGCGGTGACGCTGGCCGTCCTCGGCTACTCGGTCGCCCAGGGCGCGGCGGACGGCGACGACGGCGCCCCGGTCGCGATCTTCCACCCCACCTACCTCGTGCTGGCCGCCGGCGTCTCCAACGCCTTCCTGTCCGGCGACCTGTTCAACCTCTACGTCGGCTTCGAGATGCTGCTCGCGGCGAGCTTCGTGCTCATCACCCTCGGCGGCACGAGCGCGCGCATCCGCGCCGGCTCGACCTACGTCGTCGTGAGCATCGCCAGCTCGCTCGTGTTCCTGGCGGCCATCGCGCTCGTCTACGCGGCGACGGGGACGTCCAACCTCGCGCAGCTGCCGGAGCGTCTCGACGCGCTGCCCGACGGGGTGCGCCTGGCCCTGCAGCTGGCGCTGCTCGTGGCGTTCGGCATCAAGGCCGCCGTCTTCCCGCTGTCCGCGTGGCTGCCGGACTCCTACCCGACGGCTCCCGCCCCGGTCACGGCCGTCTTCGCCGGCCTGCTGACGAAGGTGGGCGTCTACGCGATCATCCGGACCCAGACGCTGCTCTTCCCCGGCGGGCGCCTCGACGACGTCCTGCTCGTCGTGGCGCTCGCCACCATGCTCGTGGGGATCCTCGGCGCCGTCGCGCAGAGCGACCTCAAGCGGCTCCTGTCCTTCACGCTGGTCAGCCACATCGGCTACATGCTGCTCGGCATCGCGCTGTCGTCCCGGCTCGGGCTGGCGGCCGCGATCTTCTACGTCATCCACCACATCACCGTGCAGACGACGCTCTTCCTCGTCACCGGGCTCGTGGAGCGGCGCGGGGGGACCACGTCGATGGACCGGCTCGGCGGCGTGGCGAAGCTCTCGCCGCTGCTGGGGGTCCTGTTCTTCGTGCCCGCGATGAACCTCGCCGGCATCCCGCCGCTCTCGGGGTTCCTCGGCAAGGTCGGGCTCCTCCAGGCCGGGGTGCAGGACGGCGGCGTCCTGCCGCTCGTCCTCGTGGGCGCGAGCGTCGTCACGAGCCTGCTGACGCTCTACGCGGTCGCGAAGGCCTGGAACCGCTCCTTCTGGAGCCGGCCCGCGACGGTCGGCCGGGACCACGAGACGGAGGCGCACGAGGACGAGGTCCCCGGCGCCGGCACGGTCCTGTCCGCCGTCGGGGCCGTCGGGGTGCGGTCCGGGGCCGCCGAGCGCGCCCGCGGGGCGGGCGCCGGGGCGGAGCAGCACGGCGCGCGGGAGCAGGCCGAGCCCGAGGGCGTGGTCGCGGGGGCCCTCACCGGTGAGCCGGTCGACCCCGACGGGGTCCACGTCGACGTCCGGCGCCTGCCCGCCGGGATGGTCGTCCCCACCGCGGGCCTCGTCGTCCTCGGGCTGGCGCTGACCTTCCTCGCCGGTCCGCTGCTGGCCGTCGCGGACGAGGCGGCCGCCGAGCTCCTCGACCGGCGGCCCTACGTGGTCAGCGTCCTCGGGGGTGCGGCGGGCGAGCGCGTCAGCCCCGGCCCCGTCGGCCCCGGCCCCGACGGCGCCGGGGGGCAGCCGTGACGCGCGCGCGCCGGGCGGTCGTCCAGTGGCCCGTCCTCGTCTGGACGGCGCTGGTCTGGGTCCTGCTCTGGGGGGACCTGTCGGTCGCGAACGTGCTGGCCGGGGCCGTGCTCGGGCTGCTGGTCGTCCTCGTGTTCCCGCAGCCCCCGCTGCGCTTCCCGGGAGCGGCGCGGCCGGGCGCGACCCTCCGGCTGGTCGGGGCCTTCCTCGTCGACCTCGTCCGCGCGTCGGTCCAGGTGGCGGCGCTCGTCCTCTCCCGCCGCACCCCGGTCAGCTCGGTCCTGGAGGTGCACCTGCGCACGGCCAGCCTGGCGCACCTGACGGCGACGGCCGAGCTCGTCTCCCTCGTCCCCGGCAGCGTCGTCATCGAGGTCCGTCCCGGCGCCCACAGCCTCTTCCTCCACGTCATCGACACGCCCGACCTCGCCGCGGTCGAGCGCGAGCGCCGGCACGTGCTCGGGGTGGAGGAGCGCATCGTCCGCGCCTTCGGGACGGCCGAGGAGGTCGCGGACCTCGAGGCCGGCGACCCGACCGGCCACGGGCGCCACCCGCGGCCACCGGTGCGGCGGCGGGTCGTGGCCGGGGGCCCCCGGGCCGGCCGGACCGCCCGCCCGGGCGAGCCCCAGCACGCCGTCGGCCGGCGGCCCCGCGAGGACGAGGGCCCCGCGGACCGCGACGACCGCTCCGACCCGCCCGCCACCCCACCGCCCGCCACCCAACCGCCCGCCGACCCCCCGCCCGCCGACCCCCCGCCCGCCGGCCCCCCGCCCGCCGACCCCCCGCCCGCTGACCCCCCGCCCGCCGACCCCCGCCCGCCGACCCCCCGCCCGCTGACCCCCCGCCCGCCGACCCCCCGCCCGCCGACCCGCAGGAGGCCCGCCCGTGACCGTCGGAGGAGTCGCCGTCCTCGTGGCGGGCGCCGCCCTGCTCGTGGCCGCGCTGTGCGTGCTCGTGCGCGCCGTCGTCGGTCCCACGGTGCTGGACCGCGTGGTCGCGCTCGACGCGCTCGTCGTCGTGCTCGTCGCCGCCTTCGGCCTGGAGGCCGTGGCCCGCCGCGACGCGACGCTGCTGCCGATCCTCGTCGTCCTCGCCCTCGTGGGGTTCGTCGGCTCGGTGTCGGTCGCCCGGTTCGCGGCGAAGGACAGCCGGTGAGTGTCGGGGAGGTGGCGGGGGTGGTCGCGGACGTCCTCGCCGCCGTCTGCGTCGGGCTCGGCATCCTGCTCGCGCTGGTCGCCGCCCTCGGCGTGCTGCGGCTGCCCGACGTGCTCACCCGCCTGCACGCGGCCGCGAAGCCGCAGGCGCTGGGCATCGTGCTCGTGGCGGTCGGCGTCGGCCTCGCCCTGCGCACGCCCGTCGTGCTCGGCGTCGTCGTCCTCGTGGTCGTGCTGCAGCTCGTCACGGCCCCCGTCGCCGCCCACATGGTCGGCCGCGCCGCCTACCGCACCGGGAAGGTGGACCGCGACCTGCTGCTCGTCGACGAGCTGAGCCGTCTCCGGGGCCCCGAGGAGCCCGAGGGCGGGCTGCCGGACGGGTGCGTGGTCGTGGACGAGCCGGACGGGGACGCCGGCCGGCCGGGGCGCGGGGCCGACCGCGGCTGACCCGGTGCGCGGGCGGCCCGTCAGGGCCGCTCGAGGACGGGGCCCACCGACGACGTCGACAGCCGGAGCTCCGTCGCCCCCGCGGTGCCCGTCGTCGCCGGCCCGGCGAGCACCCGCACGCGCAGCGCCGCGACGTCGGCGGTGGCGGTCCGGCCCGTCGGCCCGACGGTCTGCCGCTGGTCGTTGACGACGAGGGAGACGGCCTGGCGCAGCCCACCCGTCGCCGTGGACGTCGCGGCGACGACGGGGGGGACGAGGGCGCGGACGGCCGTGCCCGTCGACGGCCCGACGCCCCCGGGGCCGAGCAGGCCCGCCCGCAGCCCGTCCGTCAGGACGGCCAGCACCGTCCCGGCGTCGACGCCGACGCCGAGGAGCCCGATCCGGGTACGACCCTCCAGCAGCTCGCTCACGGTGGTGTCCACCTGCAGCAGCGTGACGAGGCCCAGCGAGGTCGCGGTGACCGTGACCCGCGCCGCGCGCAGCGCCGCCTCCAGCGTCGTCTGGACGTCGGTGGCCCAGGCCTGCAGCAGCGCGTCGACCCTGGCCGCGACGTGGGCGGTCAGCGCGGCGTCCAGGACGAGCTCGGTGCCCGGCGCCCTGCCGTCCAGCCCCCCGCTCCCGGCGAGCAGCCGCGCGAGGTCCACCCGGACGGTCCCGCGGGCGAGGTCGACCTCGACCTCCGTCCCGGTGCCGAGGCGCGTCCCGAGCAGCGGTCGGACGGCCGCGGCGGCGTCCACGGCGACGGACACGCGGACGGTGGAGCCGGCGAGACCGCCGACGCCCTTCAGCGACTGCTCCAGCTGCCGCTCGAGGGCGGTCACCCGCGCCTGCGCGGCGGCCGCGGCGGAGGCCGTGCCGGAGGTGAGGGCGCCGACGGACGGTGACGCCAGGAGCAGGTCGAGGTCGCCCACGTGGTAGGCCCGCACCGGGCCCGCGCCGTGCTCGTCGCGCTCGCAGCCGTCGAGGGCGGCGGTCGAGGCCAGCGCACCCACCTCGAGCCGCAGCCCGGCCAGCGTGGCCGCCCCGGGGGCCAGGGCGGCGAGGTCGAGGACCGCGCTGCGCGGCGGCTCCGTGCCGTCGGTGGGCACGGGGGTCGTGCGGATGCCGCCGTCGTCGGCGACGGCCCCCGTCGCCGACGAGGCCTCGCCGTCGCTCGTGGCGCGGCTGCGCTGCTGCAGCAGCGCCACCTGCTGCGACGCCGAGGGCAGGACGACGACGGCCGGCGCCGCGATACCGACCCCGGCGACCCCGCTGAGGGCGGTCACGTCGAGCGGCGCGGCGTAGGTGTCCGCGCCGGCGGACGGCGCGGTCGCCGGCCGGGCGGTGGACGTGGTGCCGGGAGCGCCGGTGTGCGTCGCCGTCACCCCGGAGAGCTGCACGACCGGGTCGAGGGAGGTGCCGAGCAGGGTGCCCGAGAGCACACGGGACGACGCGGTCGACGCGTACCGGAAGGGCCGTGCGCAGTCGCGGGCCAGCCCGACGAAGGGGGCCCGCACGTGCTCGGTGTCGACCCAGGAGGCGTCCGTGCGCCCGACGAGCGGCACCGGGAGGTCGGCCGCCGAGGGGACGACGGCGACGGCGGTCAGGAGCGCGCCGGCCACGACCGCCACCACCGCGGCGGGACGACGTCGGCCGGCTGCCCCGCGAGCGTCCCTCATCGCGGGCACCGCCGGCGCCGGGCCGCCGCGAGCGCTCCCGGAGCGGTGCGCAGCGTCAGCCCGGCGAGCACGGCGCCGCCGGCGAGCCCGAGGAGCGGCAGCACCTCGAGGCCGGTGCGCGCGAGCCGGCCGGGCAGGCCTGCGCCGGCCGGGGCCGGTGCCCCGGGGCCCGTCGGCGCGAGGGGTGAGGCGGCGGGGACGACGACGGGTCCGGTCCCGCTCGGGAGCGGGTCGCCGACGGCTGCCGTCCCCCCGGGGGTGGCCGGCGTCGCCCCGCCGGGGGGCGCTGCCGTCCCGGGGCCCCCGGGGCCTCCCGGGCTCCCGGGGCCCCCGGGGCCCCCGGGGGTCGAGGGGTCGGGTGCGGTGCCGTCCAGGTCCGGGTCCGGCACGGGGGTGGTGGCGCCCGGGTCGGGCACGGGACCGGGGGTCGGGTCGGGGGTCGGCCCGGGGGTCGGCGCGGGGGTCGGCGTGGGACCGGGCACGGGGTCGAGCTCGTCGCCGGTCGCGGTGATGCCGAGGCCGAAGTGCGCCCGGGTGCCCTGCAGCTCGTCGGGGGCGTCCTCGGGCAGCCGCAGGCACAGCAGCAGGTGCGCGCCGGTCGTGGGGGAGATGCTGCGGTAGGGCAGCAGGAGGGTGGGGTCCACGTCGGCCAGGGGCTCGGAGAGCACGCGCGTCCGGCCGGCCCCGCAGGCCGCGGTCGAGGCCGCGACGGGGTGGACGCGAGGGTCCACCCCCGTCCACGCCTCGTCGCAGGACAGCAGCACGAGGCGCAGCCCCTGCGGGTGGGCGACCATCCGGCCGGAGGCCGCGACCTGCAGCACGACGGCACCCAGGGGGGCGCCCTCCAGGTCGACGTCGACGCGCCAGTGCACCTGCGTGCCCGGGCTGAGCCGCCCGAGCTGGGTGGTGTCCACCGTCGAGCGCACCCGCAGGACGTCGACGACCTCGCGCTCCGGCCCGGCCGCGGACTCCGCCGCCGCGGACGCCGCCGCCACGGGGGCCGCCGCCGCGGGGACCGCGCCGAGCGCGCCCACCAGGGCCAGCCCGAGAGCGGCGACGGGCGGGGGCAGCCGGCGCCTCACGTCGTCACCCGCGTGCCCGCGCGGCCGCGCTGCTCGTCGGCGTCCGCGCGCGGCCAGGCGGCGCTCGTCACCAGCACGGCGACGAGCAGCGTCGCGCCCCCCAGGACGGGGGGCGTGCGCAGGTGCTCCGCGACGGCGCCGAGGCCCTCCGCGGACCAGACGACCCGCCCGACGCGGTCGACCGCGTAGGGCGCCGGGTCCGGCACCGCGTTCGCGTCCCCCTGCAGCTCCAGCAGGGTGCCACCGGCCGTCGTGGGGTCGGCGGTCGTGCGCACGACGCGGTGGGTGATCGGCAGCTGCCCCGCCCCGCGCTCGACCGTCACGACGTCGCCGACGACGACGTCGCGTGCGTCCACCTGCCGGACGACGGCGAGCGAGCCGGTCGGCATCGTGGGCGCCATCGAGCCCGTGCGGAAGACGACGAGGGAGGCGTCGAGGACGGCGCCCAGCACGACGAGCACCAGGCACGCCGTCCCGAGGACGGCCGCGGTCGTCAGGACCGCCTCGCGCGCCCCGTGCAGGACCTTCGAGCTCATCGGAGCACCCCGGTCGGCCGGCGGCCGGGGCTCAGACCGACTGGCTGTCGAAGGCCCACGCCGGGGAGACGCCGCGACCCTGCAGGGAGTCGGACGAGCCACCGGGCAGGGTGATGGCGAAGCAGAGGTCCACGGCCTCGCCGGGGGCGTCGTCGGTGCCGGCGGACAGCTGCAGCGCCCCGGGCACCGAGCCGGCGGCGAGGCCGGACCCGCTCGCCACCAGCGACGTCCCGGCCGGCGACCCCGGCGCGAAGGCCGCCGCGCCGCAGGCACCGCGCTCGACGCCCGAGCGCACGGCGTAGCGCAGGGCGGAGAAGAACAGGTCGTCGCCGGAGCCCTTGACGGCGCCCCGGAGCGTCACGGACGCGGCGGCGCTCCCGGCCGTCGTCCGCAGCTGCATGGGCGCGTACACGACGTCGCCGGGCGACAGCGAGGTCGCCGCGAGCGGGGTGAAGGCGAGGGTCCCCGCGAGCTCCTGCCGCTCGCGGTCGACGAACTGCCCGGCGCCGGAGGCCGCAGCCGCGGTGGCGGTGGTGGAGGCGGCGGCGAAGCGGGCGCCGCCCCCGGCGCCGTCCCACACGTTCTGCTGGACCTCGAAGACGCCCGCGGCGACGTCCTCGCCGCCGGCGCCGCCGGCGCCGAAGACCCACTCGGTGTCCGTCCACGAGGCGAGGGTCACGGCCGAGCCGACGCCCACCACGAGGCCGCCGGCCAGGAGCGCCCGCAGGCGCCCGGTCCGGCGACGCCGCTGGTCGCCGCCGGTCGTCCAGCGGTAGCCCGCCGCCTCGGCCCGGCCGGCCTCCACCTGCGTCGTGCTCGTCACCTGCGTCGTGGTGCTCATCGGTCCCCCCCGGAGTGCGGCGCCGGGGCTGCTCCCCGGCTCTCTCGTCACCACCAGGTCTCGGCGCCCGGGAAGACCGACTTCTGTCGTTGAATCATGGACCTCACCCGCCCGGCGCACCGCCGGGTGGCGCGGACGACGCGGGCGTGCCCGGACCCGGCGCCGGGCGGACGCGCTCCACGTCGGCCCTCCCGCCCCGTCAGGTGATGGCCTCCAGGAGGGCCCGGAGCACCGGGACCAGCGTGGGGATCAGCGCGCCGACGAGCCCCAGCACGAGGAGGGCGGCGAGGACCTTGGCGCCCGGGGCGGGTCCGCCGTCCGTGCCGCGCAGCGTGCGCAGGACCACGGGTCAGTGCGCCTCGTCGAGGGTCCCCGGCAGGCGCCCGGTGCTCCGGCGGAAGTACGAGGCGGCGTTGCGCCGCCAGGCGAGCCGCGCGACCCCGACCACGGCCCCGGACAGCAGCGCCCAGGCCACGGCCTCCCCCCAGGACGTCTCGTCCGACTCGGGGTTGAGCGGTGGCTCGCCGCCGAGGCTCTTGCGCCAGACCGTGGTGAGCACCTTGTTGGCGGCGATGCCGGCGGCGATCGCGCCCCCCGTGCCCAGCAGCTTGAACAGCTTGTCTCCCATGGCGGGACACCCTTCCGCCGGGGAGGACGCCGGGCAAGCTCGCGTCGCCCGCGACTGCCCCCGGAGGGTCGCCGGTGCCGCGCCGACAGGCCGTGTTCCTCACTCAGCGTCTGCAGTCCGGACAGGGAGTGGTCAAATGGGGTCCGTAGGGCGAGCCTTGACCACTGCCGCGTCCGCAGCGGACCTCCGGAGGGGACGGAGGTCCGTGGCCGAGGCAGGGCAGGCGAGGGGCTCAAGGAGGTCCAGGCGTGAAGGCGTTCCGCTGCGGCGACGTGGTCCCGGGCTGCTCCGAGACGTTCCGGGGCGAGACGGCGGAGGAGGTCCTCCAGGACGTCGTCGAGCACGCGAGCCGTGACCACGGCGTCACGGTGGACGACGCGCTCGAGGACGAGGTCCTCGCCCGGGTGCGCGAATCGTGACGGTCTCCTCGGCGACGGCCACGGGCCCGGTCGCTGCGCCCGCGCCCCGCAGGACGACGGTGGCGCCCGCCGTGGCCGTGGCCGCCGTGCTGGCCGACCCGTCGCTGCTGCGGTGCGCCGTCCAGCCGCTCGTGGACCTCGAGCGCGCCGTCGTCGCCGGCTGGGAGGTGCTCGCCCGGGTCGACGAGCGGCTGGGGACCGGCCCGGCCGAGCTCTTCGCCGCGGCGCAGGACCCGGACGCCCTCGGCGCCCTGCACGTGCTGGCGCTCCGGGAGGCACGCCGGCTGCGGCCGGACGTGCCGCCCGACACCTTCCTGTCCGTCAACGTGGACCCCCGCGCGCTCGCCGACGCGGAGGTGCTCGAGGAGCTGGAGGAGTGGGGCGACCTCGGCGGCGTCGTGGTCGAGGTGCTCGAGGGCCTGTGGCCGGACGACCCGCGGCCCGTCCTCGAGGGCCTCGACGCCGTGCGCTCCGCCGGCGGCACCGTGGCCCTCGACGACGTCGGCGCCGGGTGGTCCGGCCTGTCGCGGCTGCTCGAGGTCCGCCCGTCGGTCGTCAAGCTCGACCGCGGCGTGGTCGCACGCCTGGGGACGGACCCGGCCGCCGAAGCGACGGTCCGCGCGGTGGGGGAGCTCGCGGCCGCGCTCGACGCCTGGGTCTGCCTCGAGGGCGTCGAGCAGCCCGAGCAGCTCCTCACGGCGCGGCGCCTGCACGTGCCTCTCGTGCAGGGCTTCCTCCTGGGCCGCCCCGCGCCCGCCTGGCCCGTGGCCGACCTCGCCCGGGTGCGGGACCTCGGCGCGCCGGCGCGGCGTCCCTCCGGCCTGGGGGCGCTGCTCCTCGACCCCGCGCCGGGCCAGCTGGACCTGGACCCGGGCGGTCGGCCCCGCGCCGTCGTCGCGGCCCAGCCCGACGGCACCCCCTGGTGCCACCCCGTGACGACGCTGTCGCCGGACACCGACCCCCGGGCCGCCCTGGCGCGTGCGATGGCCCGTCCGGCCCCCGACCGCTTCGCCCCGCTCGTCGTGACCGCGGGCGACGGGCGGGTCGTCGGCGTCGTGAACGTCGAGGTGCTCGCCACCGCCGTCGCCACGGCGGGCTGCTGACCGCCGGGGCCTCCGGCACGGCCGGCACCCGTCGACCGCCGCCCGCGGGCGGCGCCCCACGGCGCGGGGCTACGCTCCCCCCGAACGACAGGGGAGCGCCGACCGGCGCTGAGAGTGCGGCGGGAGCCGCAGACCCTCGAACCTGAACCGGTTAGCACCGGCGGAGGGAGTCGGGACTCGTCGCCGTCGCGCGTCGACCCGTAGGCGTGGGAGAACCGCGCCCGCCGGGCCGGCGGGCGCGCGGCGTCCCCCTCGTGCACCGCACGGGAGGAGAACCACCATGAGCACGACCAGCAGGAGCACCACCAGGGCCCGCGGGGCGAGCGGCCGCTGGCGCGTCGTCGACATCGTCGTCTGCGCCGTCGTCGCGGTCGCCGCCGGCGTCGTCCTGTGGGCGTGGGGGGCGGCGTCGAACACCGTCGGCGCACCGCTGGCCTTCCTCCCGCCGCTGGCGGCCGTGCTGAACGGCGGCTACCTGCTCCCCGCCCTCCTCGGCGGCCTCGTGGTCCGCCGGCCCGGGGCCGCGCTCTTCGCCGAGGTGGTCGCGGGCCTGGTCTCGATGCTGATCGGCACCCAGTGGGGCGTGACGGTGCTCGTCTGGGCCGTGGTCCAGGGGCTGGCCGCGGAGCTCGGCTTCGCGCTGCTCGGCTACCGCCGCTGGGGCCTGGTCGCCGCCCTGCTGGCCGGGGCGCTCGCGGGCGTGGCCGTGGGCCTGATGGACACCACCTTCTCCTACCCCGCGTGGGAGCTCGGCTACAAGGTCGTCTACCTCGTCCTGTCCGTCGTCTCGGGCCTCGTCCTCGCGGGCGCCCTCGCCCACGTCGTCGTCCGTGCCCTCGCGCGGACGGGGGCGCTGTCCGGCGTCGCGTCCGGCCGGTCCGGGACGCGGGTCTGAGCCGCGCCGGCGTTCCCACCACCGGGTCCACCACCGGGTCCACCACCGGGCCCACCACCGGGCCCGCCGCCGTGCGGGCCCGTGGGTTCGGGTGGCGGCACGGCGGCCGTCGGGCGCACGCGCTGCGCGGCGTCGACCTCGACGTCGCGCCGGGGGAGCGGGTCCTGCTGCTCGGTCCGTCGGGCTCGGGCAAGTCGACGCTCCTCGCCGCGCTCGCCGGCGTGCTCGCGGGCGGTCCCCCCGGGGCCGGGGGGGCCGACGACGGGGAGCGGGAGGGGGAGCTGCTCGTCGGCGGCGCCCCGGCGGGAGCGCGCCGCGGCCGGGCGGGGCTCGTGCTCCAGGACCCGGAGAGCCAGGTCGTGCTCTCCCGCCTGGGCGACGACGTCGCCTTCGGCGCGGAGAACCTCGCCGTCCCGCGGGAGGAGATCTGGCCGCGCGTGCGCGCGGCGCTCGACGCCGTCGGGCTCGACCTCCCGCTCGACCACCCGACGGCGGCGCTGTCCGGCGGGCAGAAGCAACGTCTGGCGCTCGCCGGCGCCCTCGCGATGCGACCGGGGCTGCTGCTGCTCGACGAGCCGACCGCCAACCTCGACCCCGCGGGCGTCGTCGAGGTGCGGGACGCCGTCGTCGCGGCGCTGCGGCGGACGGGGGCGACGCTCGTCGTCGTCGAGCACCGGGTGGCCGTCTGGGCCGACGTCGTCGACCGCGTGGTGGTGCTCGGGCGTCCCGCGGACGGCGAGGCCGTCGTCGCCGACGGCCCGCCCGAGCAGGTGCTCCGCGCCCACGGCGACGCCCTGGCCGCCCGGGGCGTCTGGGTGCCCCAGCGCTTCCGCGCCGGTCCGCCCGCCCCCGCGTGGACGCCGCCGGCCGTCGGGGACGTGCTGCTGCACGCCCGCTCCCTCGCGTGCGCCCGCCCCGGCGGCCCTGTGGCGGTGCGCTCGGCCGACCTGGACCTGCCGGCCGCCTCCGTCACCGCGCTGACGGGTGCCAACGGGGCCGGCAAGACCACGCTCGCCCTGACCCTCGCCGGCCTCCTCGAGCCCGTCGGCGGCGGCGTCGAGGCCTCGCCGGGGCTGGCCGGGGACCTCGGGGTCTCGCCGTGGGGCTGGCGCTCGCGCGAGCTGCTGCGCCGGGTCGGGACGGTCTTCCAGGACCCGGAGCACCAGCTGCTCACCGCGACCGTCGCCGACGAGCTCGCGCACGGGCCGCGGCGGCTCGGCGTGCCCGAGGCGCAGGTGCGGGCGCGCACCGACGAGCTGCTCGAGCGCCTCGGCCTCGCCGCCCTCGCCCGTGCGCACCCCTTCACGCTCTCCGGCGGCGAGAAGCGCCGCCTGTCCGTCGCGACCGCCCTGGCGACCGGCCCGCGCGTCGTCGTCCTCGACGAGCCGACCTTCGGCCAGGACGCGCGCACCTGGGCCGAGCTCGTCGCCCTCCTGCGCGAGCTCGTCGAGGGCGGGGCCGCGCTGCTCGCCGTGACCCACGACGCCGAGCTCGTCGCCGCCACCGGCGCCCGGGTGCACCACCTCGAGCCGCCGGACCCCGCCGTGCCGCTGGCGCAGCGGCCGGACGGGCCCGCGCCGAGCCGCGGCCGGCGGCTCCGGCGGGGGCGGGGGCGGGCGTGAGCACGGCTCCCCGAGCCACCGGCCCGTGCTCCTGCGGCCCGTGCTCCTCCGGCCCGTGCTCCTGCGACGCGACCGCCTCCGGCCCGGCCTCCTCCGGCGCGTCGCTCGGCGGTCCCGTGGGGTCCGTCCGCGCGACGCCGCTCACGCGCGCCAACCCGCTCGCCCTGCTGGCCGGGGGCGCCGTCGTCGCGGTCTGCCTGCTGCTCACCGTCGACGTCGTCAGCGCCGGCGTGGCGCTCCTGCTGGAGCTCCCGCTGCTGCCCCTCGCCGGTCTGGGTGCCCGGGCGCTGGTCGTCCGGCTGCTGCCCGTCCTCGTCGCCGCCGTCCCCGCCGGTCTGGTGACCACGGTGATCGGCCGGGACGCCGGTGAGGTCCTGCTCGGCGGCGGCCCGCTCACGGTGACCGAGGGCTCGCTCGAGCTCGGCGTCGCCACGCTGCTGCGCGTCCTCGCCGTCGGGGTGCCCGGCGTCCTCCTGCTCGTCGCGGCGGACCCGACGGACCTCGGCGACGCCCTGGCGCAGCGTCTGCGCCTGCCGTCGCGGTTCGTCCTCGGCGGGCTGGCGGGGCTGCGGCTCGCGGGCCTGCTCGTCGTCGAGTGGCGGACGCTGACGCTCGCGCGCCGCGCCCGTGGGCTCGGCGACGCGCGGGGCCCGCTCGCCGGTGCCCGGGTGGCCGGCGGCCAGGCCTTCGCCCTGCTCGTCCTCGCCCTGCGGCGGGCCACCCGGCTGGCCACGGCGATGGAGGCGCGGGGCTTCGGGGTGCCGGGGGCCCCGCGGACGTGGGCTCGCCGCAGCACCTTCGCCGCCCGCGACGCCGGCGTGGTCCTCGGGTGCGTGCTGCTCGCGGCGGCGGCGACCGGCGCCGCGGTCTGGGCGGGGACGTGGTCGCCCGTCGTCGGGTGACCCCGTGCCCACGACCCCGTGCCCACGACCCCGTGCCCACGACCCCGGGCCGACGACCCCGGGCCGACGACCCCGGACCGACGACCCCGGGCCGACGACCCCGGGCCGACCGGGCTCGTGCGCCGGTCGGGCCCTCCCGGGGGCCCGGCGCGTCACACGGCGGAAACACGGCGTGACCCCCGGGGAACACGGCTCGTGCACCGTGAGGCGCGTCACACCGGCTGAGCCGCAGGAGGACCCCGTGAGCGCCATGACCGCAGTGCCCGCCCCCCGCCCCGCTGCGACCACGAGCGCCGCCCGTGCCGCGGCGATGGCGAGCCACCCCGCCGGTGGCGTCCGGCGGCGCCGGACCCGCCCCAGCCGGGCGCTGCCCCGGCGCAGCGCACCCGCGCCGCTGCCCGTCCGCGAGGGGCTTGCGCTCGCCCGCCGGCCCTGGCAGCTGCGGCCGGAGGGTCCGGGGCTCTCGCCCACCGCCCTCGGCGAGGACGCGCCGGTCGACGTCCTGCAGGGCCTGTCGAGCCGGTCGGCCGTGGGCGCCGGCGCCGGCGAGGGGACGGAGCAGGTCCTGGTGGTGCGCGGTGCCGTGCCCGCCGACCTCGCCGCCCTGGCGGCGATGCACGGCCGCTGCACCGGGACCACCCTGCTGCAGCGCTACCGCGCCGGCGGCCGAGCCCCGTCGCTCACGGCGCTCACGGCGCTGCTCGCCGAGCCGCTCGTGGTCGTCGCGCTCGCCGGCCCCCGCCACGTCGTCGCCGTGGCCACCGCCCACGTGGGCGTGCGCCCCGGCACCGACTTCACGACGGAGATGGGGGTGCTCGTCGAGGACGGCTGGCAGGCCCGCGGGGTCGGCAGCGCGCTGGCGCGTCACACCGCCGCCGCGCTGCGGCACCTCGGCTACGGCCAGGTCACGACGACCGCGGCGACGGCGTCGCTGCCGCTGTCCCGCGTCATGGAACGGATCGGGACCACGCGTCACGGCCACGCCGCCGACGGGGGCGCGCAGATCTCCGCCCGGCTCGAGGCGAGCGCCCTCGACGGGCTGGCCGGTGGGGCCCTGGTCACCACCGCCCCGGGTGCGACGACGACCGCGGCCCTCTAGCGCTCCGGCCCCGGGACCATCCCTCGGTCCCCTCGGTCCCCTCGGTCCCCTCGGTCCTCTCGCCGCCGTCAGCCGGTCGGACGCGGGCGCAGCAGCGCCGTGAGGGCTCGGTGGTCGCTCGCGCCGACCCGGTCGACGGCCGCGTCGACGGCCGACCAGGAGCCGGCGTCCGCCAGGACGTGGTCGATCGGGGCGGTCAGCGGCACCGGCAGGCTGCTCGGCCACGTCCCGCCGGGGGCGTCGGCCCCGCCGCCCCCGTCGTCGCCGCCCCCGTCGTCGTCGGCCCCGTCGTCGTCGGGCCCGTCGCCGCCGTGGAGGCCCTCCCCGGCCGCGGCGTCGACGCAGGTCGTCGTGCGCAGGACGGCGTGGTCCGGCGTCACGTTGAGGTCCCCCGCGACGACCCCACCGGGCAGGCGGTCGCACAGGCCCACGGCCGCGGCCGTCTCCGACCGCCACCGGCCCATGTCGAAGAGGAGCGGCAGGGCGGGCAGCGTGTGCACGGCGGCCAGCGGCGGTCCGTCGCCGTCCGCGGGCACCGCGACGACGGCACCGCCCAGCAGCCGTGGGGGCGCGGGGACCCCCGGACCGGCCTCCTCCTTGATGGTGCCGTCCGAGCTGGTGCCGTCCGAGCTGGTGCCGTCCGAGGTGGTCCCCTCCGACGTGGTCCCGTCCGGGCCCACGGCCGTGTAGCGACCCAGGTCCTCGCTGACGAGCAGCCGCGTGTTCGCCTCCACGAAGGGCAGCAGCAGCCCCGTGCCGCCCAGGCGCAGGGCTGGCCCGTCGACCGGGGCCGCGGAGAGCAGCTGGACCGGTCGCCCTGCGGCGGCGAGGCCGTCCGCGACCTGCTGCGCCAGCTCCTCGGGGGCCTCGGTGAGGGCGACCACGTCGGCGTCCCGGCGCAGCGCCAGGTCCACCACCTCGTCGGCCGGGGTGCCGCGGGGACCGACGTTGAAGGTCGTCACCACGAGGTCACCGGGCTGCCGTCCGGGCAGGGGACGGCCGTCACCGGCGGCGCCGAGGGCCGGCGGCGGGGTCCGGGCCAGCAGGACGGCGCCCTGGCCGACCCCCGTGACCGCGAGGCAGGCGACGAGGACGAGCAGCGGCACCGGCCACCGCCGCAGGCGCCGCCGCCGGCGGACCCGCACGGCCGCGGCGACCAGTGCCAGCAGCACCGCCAGCGCCAGCGCCAGCGCGCCCGCGGCGGCGCGGAGGGTCACGAGCTGGGCCCACGGCGTGAGCATCGACAGGCCGACGCGCGCCGGGTCCAGCGACGCCAGGGCCCCGGCGCCCACCACGACCACCGCGACCCACGCCAGGGCCAGACCGACCCGGTCGGCACGGGGGCGGCGCGGCGGACGGGGCCGGGGCGGGGGCACGCCGCGAGCCTGCCCGAGGCCCGCCCGACCGGGAGCACCGGCCGGGCGGGCGGTCACCCGCTCAGGCGGCGGGCACCATGCCGTGCGGGTCGAGCACGAACTTCTGCGCCACGCCGCTGTCGAACTCCGCGTACCCGCGGGGGGCGTCCTCGAGCGGGATGACCGTGGCGTTGACGGCCTTCGCGATCTGCACCTTGTCGTGGAGGATCGCCTGCATCAGCCGGCGGTTGTAGCGCATGACGGGGCACTGGCCCGTCGTGAAGGACAGCGACTTCGCCCACCCGGTGCCGAGGCTCAGGGACAGCGAGCCCTTCTTGGCCGCCTCGTCGACGCCGCCAGGGTCCCCCGTGACGTAGAGCCCCGGGATGCCGAGGGCGCCGCCCGCCGCGGTGACCTCCATGAGGGAGTTGAGCACCGTCGCGGGCGCCTCGTGGCTCGACCCCTCGCCGTGCCCGCGCGCCTCGAAGCCGACGGCGTCGACGCCGCAGTCGACCTCGGGCACCCCGAGGACCTGCTCGATCTGGTCCTTCGGGTCGCCCTTGCTGACGTCGACGGTCTCGCAGCCGAAGCTGCGGGCCTGGGCGAGGCGGCGCTCGTCGAGGTCGCCCACGAGGACGACGGCCGCCCCGAGCAGCTGCGCGCCGACCGCCGCCGCGAGCCCCACGGGCCCGGCCCCGGCGATGTAGACGGTCGAGCCGGGCCCCACCCCGGCCGTCACCGCGCCGTGGAAGCCCGTGGGGAAGATGTCGGAGAGCATCGTGAGGTCGCGGATCTTCTCCAGCGCCTGGTCCCGGTCGGGGAAGGGCAGGAGGTTCCAGTCCGCGTAGGGGACGACGACGTAGTCGGCCTGGCCGCCGACCCACCCGCCCATGTCGACGTAGCCGTAGGCCGAGCCAGGGCGGTCGGGGTTGACGTTGAGGCAGATGCCCGTCTTGCCCTCCTTGCACATGCGGCAGCGGCCGCAGGCGATGTTGAAGGGCACCGAGCAGATGTCGCCCGTGCGGATGAACTCCACGCCCGGGCCGGTCTCGACGACCTCGCCGGTGATCTCGTGCCCGAGGACGAGGCCCGCGGGCGCCGTCGTCCGGCCGCGGACCATGTGCTGGTCGCTGCCGCAGATGTTGCTCGTGACGACCTTGAGGATCGCCGCGTGCGGGAGCTGCCGCCCGACGTTCGCCGGGTTGACGCCCGGCCCGTCCTTCAGCTCGAAGGTGGGGTAGTCGATGTCGACGACCTCGACCTCCCCGGGTCCTCGGTACGTGACCGCGCGGTTACCTGCCATGCCGACCTCCAAGGAGAGCCGGTCGCGTCGTCGCGGCCGGGCCCGGATCGTCGCAGTGCTGCCCGCGCCCCGCCAGGGCGCCCCTGCCGCGGGTCAGAGCGCGTGCGCCTGCGACCACCGGTGCCACGCCGCGGCGTCACCGGACACCTCGACGGGGGCCGGACGCCGCCACAGCGCCAGGAGCAGGGCGACGACGGGCCCGCGCACGACGGCGTCCGGCGCGGCGCCCTCGGTCGGCCCGGTGGCGCGGCCGGCGGCGACGAGGCTGCTGCCGGTGCCGTCCCAGCGCACACGCCACCGCTCGGGCCCGTCGGCGGCCACGAGGTCCAGCAGCACCGGCGCGGCCGGGGCCGACCCGGCCGCTCGCCGGACGACCCCCGGGTTGCGCGGCACGACCTCGAGGTGCTCGGCCACGCCGTCGACCGCGACCGGTCGCGGCACCTCGGGCTCGCGGGCACCGGCGAGGGCGACGTCGGCGGCGTGGACGGCGCTCTCGTGGAGCAGCCGTCGCCGCCAGAACGCCGCGACCGGGCGCGGGCCGAAGGTCCAGACCGGGGCGTCGGGCGCCGTCGTCGTGAGCGCGTCGAGCAGCGAGTCGGCGCTCGTGCGCACCCACGTCCTCGGGTCGGGGCCGGGCGGCGGCACGACGTCGCGGGGGCGCAGGTGCTCCGCGCGGCCGGACCGGAGCATGGCCTCCGCCCACCGGTAGGTGCCGCCGAGGTGATCCAGCAGTGCGGCGAGGTCCCAGCCGGGGCAGCCGGGCACGGGCGCGGCCAGGTCGACGTCCACCGCGGCGGCCAGGAGCCCGTCGACGACGCCCGGCAGCAGCGCGAGGTGGTCCAGCGGCTCTGCGTCGGGTGCGGGGGTCACGCGGGGACGCTCACCGGCCGGGGCCCGGGCGTCAAGCCGGTCGGCCACCGGCGTCCTGCGTGCGCCGCTCCGGCGGCGGGGACGTCGTCAGCGCGTGCGGTGGCGGCGCCACCACGGGCGCCGGGCCGCCGGACGCGTCGGTGCGGGCGGTGCAGGGGACTCCGGCGGCGAGGGGTGGGCCTCGCGCCACCGCCCGAGCTGCACGTCGAGGTCCAGCGGGCCGACGGCCATGGGCGGTCCGGAGGCGGGCCGCAGGTAGGCGTCCCGCAGGCGGCCGTTGAAGTCGGCGACGAGCTCGCGCACCTCCGCCTCGGAGCGGACCGAGGGCAGGAGCGCCCGGAGCTCGGCGCGCTCGCGCCGCATCGCGAGGCTGAGCGGCACGGCGAGGGAGAGGTCGGCGCCCTCGCGCTCCGCCCAGTCGAGGACCCACTGGTGGCTCGTGCGCCGACGGTGCAGGTCCGGGATGGGGCGGCCCTCGCCGCGCAGCCCCGAGAAGGCGCCCCGCGCCTGCGCGTCGCGGATCTGCTGCTCCACCCAGTCCGCCACCGGGACGTCCTGCGGCCTCCTGCGCTCCGCCACCGGCGTCCTCCTCCGCGCTCTCCCGGGCTGTCCTCCCGGGCCCTTCTCGGGGCTGTCCTCCCGGGCTGTCCTCCTGGGCTGTCCTCCGGGGCTGTCCTGCGGGTCCCCGTCCCCGGGCGTGCCGTGCGGTGCGCCCCCGGCGTCGCCCCCGCGTCTCCATCGTCACCCCGTCGTCGCGGTCGTGACGCCCGGGGGTCGGTCCCGTGGTGCTCGGTCCTGAGGCGCTCCCGGTGCTGCTGCCGGACCCGAGGTGCGGGGCGGGCCGCGTAGCGTCGGCGGGACTCGCCGCGGTCGTCGGGGACCCGCGGGCCCGCAGGACGAGGGGACGGCTCGTGGGGCAGCGGGAGGACGAGCCCGAGGAGCCCGGTCGTGGTGGCCCCGCGGCCCCCGGCGGGCTCGGGGGGCTCGTGGGCCGGGCGGACGACGAGGTCCGCAACGACGTCGCGACCACGGCGGTCGTCCTCGGCGTGCTGTCGGTCGTGCTGTCCGTGCTGACGGGCGTGCCCGCGCTCGTCGCCGGGCTCGTCGGGCTCGTGCGCGCGCGCCGGCTCCGGACGGGGGCGGTGCGGTCGGGCGTCGCCGTGGCGCTCGGCGTCGCCTCGGTCGTCGTGGCCGTCGTGGTGGTGCGTGCGGTCGCACCGGCGTGGCAGACGCTGCAGGCGGTCGCAGACGGTCCCGCCGACGACCTGCTGGTCTCCGGCAGCCCGGTGGTCCGCGCCGGTGCCGAAGAAGCCGTCGAGGTCCTCGAGGCGGTGGGGCTCGACCCCGCGTCGCTCCAGTGCACCCCGCCCGCGGTGGGGCTGGACGTCACCGTGACCTGCACCGGCGACGCACCGGTCCCGGACGGCAGGTCGCCGGGGACCGACGGGCCGGACGGGCCCGTCGGGCGCGTCGACGTCGCCGGCTCCTGCCCGGCCACGGTGCTCCGGGGTGAGGCGGTCTGCGACCTCCGCGTCGGCGACGAGCGTCACCGCGTCCGCGTCGTGCTGCGCGACGGCGTCCCCGAGGCCGAGCTGCTGGACGGCTGACGGTCGCGTCGAGGCGTCTCGCGGGACGGGGGCGCGGGACGGGGGGCCGATCTCGTGGCGGACCCGGGGAAGACGTGGCGGCCCGGAGGTGCTAGACATAGCAGGTCGTCCAGTTTCGTGTGTCGTGTCATCCACGCTCGCGGTAACACGGCGGCGGAGCGACCAGGCCCTCGACAGGAGGGGGCCGGTGCCCGCCGTCTGGGTCGGCCGGTCCCGCACGGTGCGGGACCGACACCCCGTGAAGGAGTGGTCACATGGCACAGGGAACCGTGAAGTGGTTCAACCCGGAGAAGGGCTTCGGCTTCATCTCCCCGAGCGACGGCGGCGCTGACGTCTTCGTCCACCACAGCGAGATCGACATGCAGGGCTACCGCACCCTCGACGAGGGTCAGGCCGTCGAGTTCGAGGTGGGCCAGGGTCAGAAGGGCCCCCAGGCGCAGGGCGTCCGCCCCGCCTGAGGCAGCCGCCTCACCAGCACCACCGGAGCCCGTCTCCCCCTCGGGGGGAGGCGGGCTCCGTCGCGTCTGCGGCCGGGTCTCCGGTCGTGGACCGTGAGGACGTGGCCGGTCTCAGGTGCCGGTCACGACGACGCGGTTCCCGTCCGGGTCCTCCAGCGGCAGGATCCGGGCGCCGCCTCCGGGCTGCGGCCCGTCGTGGCGGACGCCGGCGGCCCGCAGGCGCTCGGCGAGCGCGTCGAGGGCGTCGTCGGCGAGGGTGACGCCGGAGCGGCCGGCGCGCGCGGGCTCGGCGTGCACCTGCAGCCCCGCGCCGGTCCCGAGGTGCCACTCCAGCAGGCCCTCCATGGGTCTCGCGTCAGGCCCCCGCTCCCAGAGCGTGGTGTACCAGCGCTCGGCGACGGCGAGGTCGCTCACGGTGACGCCTGCGAGCACTCGGTTCAGGGTCATGGCTGCTCCTGGAGGTGGGGCGGCGTCGCCGCTCAGTCCGCCGCTCGGTCCAGGGAGAGACCGCCGGAGGTCCCTCGGCTCATCGGTCCGTGCCGCTCGACGGCCGACGTGCCCGGTGGTCGAGTTCTCGCGGCGTACCCGGGTAGGTCTCCTCGCCCCGGCGGACGTGCCGCGTGCGTGCCGAGCCCGGCCGTCGGCAGTGACGGGTGTCGGGAGCACCCGTCGGTTCACGCCGCGCAGCCGGGGTCGGCGGGTCGGGGTGGTGCCGCACGAGCGCGGGCGCGCCAGCGGCCGACGAGCGTGCCGAGGCGTGGTGCCCAGGGTGGCGGTGGGACGTGGGGGTCGGTCTGGTCGGGTGGGTGCCAGACGACCTGGGTGCCGCGCAGCTCGCCCCGCCACCCCTGGGCGTGGACGAGGCGGTGGTGGTGGCCGCACAGGACGGTGCCGTTGCGTTCGGAGGTGGTGCCGCCCTGCGACCAGGGCCGTAGGTGGTGCAGGTGGCCCCTGGCGGCCGGGCGGGTGCAGCGGCCGCTGGTGCCGCCACCGCGGCTGGTGGTGAAGGTGCAGGTCTGGTCGCGGTGGCGGATGGCGGTGCGGATGCGGTCGGGGAAGGAGTACGTGGTCCGGCCGACGTCCAGCGGGGTGCCGTCGTCGGAAACGAGGACGGGCACGACCTCGGCGTCGCAGGACAGGAGCTGGGTCTGCTGCCCGGAGACGGGGGCGCCGCCGGGCAGGTGGCCGGGGGCGGCGCCGGGGGTGGCGGGGTCGAGGACGGTGGTCAGGGGCACGGTGACCAGCAGCCGCGGTCGGGAGCTGCTGGTGCCGGTGTGGCCGGCGAGGTGGGCGTCGGCGAGGGTGACGAGGGCGTCGGCCAGGCGCCGGGGGTGGGTGCGGGTGTCGGGGGTGCCGTCGGTGGCGGGTGCCGGGGCGGCGAGGGGTGCCAGGGCGGCGGTGAGGGTGGCGCCGCCGGTCGGGTCCAGGACGCCGGAGAGCAACCAGGTGCCGTCGTCGGTCTGGGTGCAGCGCACGGCGCGCTGCCGGGTCTGTCTGGCCTCGGTGCGGGCGAGGTCGTCGTGGGTGCCGGGGTCCAGGCGGGCGCTCAGGTGCCGGCCGACGTGGGCGAGGCGGCGGGGGTCGAGGTGGGTGGCCTGCTCGAGCAGGAAGGCCTGCGCGTCGGTGCGGGTGGCGGCGTCGACGTCGGGGTGGACGCGGGTCATGGTCGTGTGGATGACGCCGGCCTGGTCGCCGGTCACGTCACCGGCGGCCAGGGCGGTACCGGTGGCGGTCAGCGGTCCCTGCAGCGCGAGGGCTAGGTCGACCCGTCTGCGGGCGTGCTCGGCGCGGGTGGTGGTGGCGCCGACGAGCCAGTCCGCGGTGGACGGTGCCCCGGTGGCCCGGCCGACCGACCGGTCGTCGGCGGCGGCCAGCAGCCGCAGGCGGACGGCGTCCAGGCGGGCGGCCTGCCGTTCCAGCGCGACGACGGCGTCGCGGACCCCGGCGTCGGTGCACCGCCAGACCTCCGCGGTCAGCAGGGCGTCGAGGGTGGCGCTCAGGGCGGTGACGCCGTCCGCGACGGGCACCGGCGAGCCGCAGGCACCGTCACGCGGGGCGGGGGGACCGGGCGCGCCGACGGGCTCCTCGCCCGTCGCGCCGTCCCCCGCCGCCGTGGTCATGCCGCTGACGCTAGGGGCGACCACCGACGACGGGACCGGCGTCGAGTACCGCCCGCAGGCCTGTGACCTGCGACGATGCCGACGGCCACGGACGGGTGACCCCGCTGGACACAAACATCACCCGATCGTGTCCTCAGTCCGTCTCGGTCTGTCGAGGGGCTGTCCCCGTCGTCTCCCGGTCCTGCGCCCTACTCCTGCGGCCGCAGCGGCAGACGCCCCACGAGCACCGCGGACGCGACGCCCTGCCGTGCCCCGACCGCGGCCGCGCCCTCGCGCAGCATCTGCTCCGGGGTGCCGCCGAGGACCTCCCAGTACGTCTCGTGCGCGCGCAGCGACGCCATCCCGCGGTCGAGGGTGGCGCTCGTGTCGACGGCGTGCGTCGGCTCGGCGGCGAAGACCTGCACCACCTCGCGCACGCCGTCGAAGGGCTCGAGGCCCTCGTCCACGAGCTCCCGGTGCACCCACCGGTTGCCGGCGTCGCGCACGCCGTCGAGCAGGACGGCGGCCAGCGCCCGGTGGTCGGCCTGGTCGGGGACGCCACCCCAGTCGCGCGTGGCGGGCGCGACGACGACCTCCGGCCGGACCCGCCGGACCGCTCGGGCGACCTCGCGGCGCAGGACCACGTCCGGCTGCAGGACGCCGTCCGGCAGCCCGGCGAAGACGACGTCGTCGACGCCCACCGCCGCGCACGCGCGCCGCTGCTCCCGCTCGCGCAGGGGGCCGGACTCCTCGGGCGGCACCGTGTCGATCCCGGCCTCGCCGCGGGTGAGGAGCAGGTAGGAGACGGTCTTGCCCTGGTCGGTCCAGCGCGCCACGGCGGCGGCCGCGCCGTACTCCAGGTCGTCGGGGTGGGCGGCGACGGCGAGCATCGTCGAGAAGTCCTCGGGCAGCGGGGGCAGCGGGTCGTCGGTCACCCGGCCAGCCTGGCCCGGCGGCGGCCGGACGGCGAGAGCACGCGACGGTCCCGCCGCCGCACGACGCCCAGGGGTGTTGACGTCCGACGGTCGCCGGAGCACCGTCGTGACCCCTCCGGTCGCGCCGGTCCGGAGAGGGCCGAGGAGGGCGCATGCAGCGGTTCACCGGTCGACGGGCGCTCGTGACGGGGGCCTCGCGCGGCATCGGCCGTGGGTGCGCCGTCGCCCTCGCGCGCGAGGGCGCCGACGTCGCGGTCCACGGCCGCGACGCCGCGGCGGTGTCCGCCACGGCGGAGCTCGTGCGGACGCAGGGGCGGCAGGCGCTGCAGCTGCTCGCCGACCTGACCGACGAGGACGCCGTCGACCGGCTGCGCGCGGACCTCGAGGCGGCGTGGGGCGCGCCGGACGTCGTCGTGGCGTGCGCGGGCGGCAGCAGCGTCCGCCCCGGCCCCGTGCAGGACATCACCCCGGAGCAGTGGCGCCGGGAGGTGGACGACAACCTCACGAGCGTCTTCCTGACCCTGCGCGCGGTGCTGCCGGGGATGGAGCGACGCGGGTCGGGCGTCGTCGTCACCGTGTCCTCGACCGCGGCGCGGCTGCCGGACCCGCGCAGCCCCGCCGCCTACGCCGCGGCCAAGGCGGGCGTCGAGCACCTCACCGCGCTCGCGGCCGCGCAGGCGGGCCCCTCGGGCGTCCGGGTGTGCTGCGTCAGCCCGGAGACCGTGATGTCCGAGCGCAACCAGCAGCAGATCCCGCCCGACGTGCAGGAGCAGCTCGCCGCCGAGCACCCGCTGCGCCGGCTCGGCACCGTGGAGGACGTCGCCGCCGCCGTCGCCTACCTCGCCTCCGACGACGCCGGCTGGGTCAGCGGGACGACGCTCACGGTCGCCGGCGGCGCCGTCCGGGTCTGAGCCGCGCACCCTCCCGCGCCATCCGCGGGATGTCGGGCGCGGGACCGACCGTCGTGGCGGACCCCGTCGACCCGCTACCGGCGCACGTCGGCCGGCCCGTCGTCGACGGGCAGACCCGCGGCGAGCCACGCCTGCACGCCGCCGGCGAGGTCCGTCGCGCGGTGCAGCCCCACCGCCCGCAGGGAGGCGGCGGCGAGGCTGGAGCTGTAGCCGTGCCGGCAGACCACGACGACCTGCAGGTCAGGTCCGGAGGCCTCGGGGATGCGCCACGGGCTCGTCGGGTCCAGGCGCCACTCGAGGACCGTCCGGTCGATGACGAGCGCTCCCGGGAGCTCGCCCTGCTCGCGGCGGTGGGCCTCGGTGCGGGTGTCGACGACCAGGGCCCCGTCGGCGGCCGCGGCGACGACCTCGTGCGGGTCCAGCCGCCGCACGCCCTCGCGCGCCGCCGACAGCACCTCCTCGACGCCCACGCCGTGAGGATGCCGCACGGCCGGCCGGGCACCCCCGGCGCCCGGCGCCGACCGCGACGGGGACCGCGGTGGCATCGTGGCGGCATGCCGAACCCCCCGATGCCCGAGGACGTCGCCGAGCTCTTCCGCCGGCCGAACCCCGCGGTGATGGCCACCGTCGCCGCCGACGGCCGTCCCGTCAGCGTCGCCACCTGGTACCTCGTCGAGGACGACGGTCGCGTGCTGCTCGGCCTCGACGCGGGCCGCGCCCGCCTGGAGCACCTGCGTCGCGACGGGCGCGTCGCCCTGACCGCGCTCGCCGAGGGCGACTGGTACACGCACGTCAGCGTCCAGGGCCGCGTCGTCTCGGTCGAGGACGACGAGGGCCTCGCCGGCATCGACCGGCTGTCCCGCCACTACACCGGGCGCGAGTACCCGAACCGGGAGAGCCCGCGCGTCCTCGTCCACGTCGAGGTCACCCGCTGGCACGGCTGGGGGGCCGCGTCCCAGGGGTGAGCCGGCGGTGGGACGGCGACCGTGGTGGACCTCGTGGGTCGGCGGACGGCGTGCCGCCCCACGAGGTCCGCCGTCGTCGCCGCCCAGGAGCGGCGGCCGTCAGGCCGGGGCGTCGACCGTGACGTCCAGCGCGCCGTCGTCGAAGCAGACGTACCCGGCGGCCGCGACGACGTCGTGCAGCGGCGTCTCGTAGCTCCAGGCGGCGTCCTCCACGGCCCCGGAGGGCGTGCGCACCGTCCAGTACGTCGACCAGCCCTTGTACGGGCAGGCGGTCTTCGTGCCGGTCGGCGCCAGGTCGGCGACGACGTCCTCCCGCGGGAGGTAGAAGCGCGGCGGCAGCTGCGCCTCGAAGACCGCCATCGCGCGGGTGCTCAGCGCCACCAGCTCGCCGTCCCGCTCGACGCGGACCCGTCGCGTGCTGGGGAGGGTGTCGATGCGGTGGAACGGGTCCCGCGCGTGGCCGACGTTCTCCTCCTCCTCGTGCCACCACGGGCCGAGGGCGTCGAAGTCGAGCAGCACCATGCCGTCGAGGTCGCCGTCCTCCGGGCGGAAGGCGGCCCCGGGCCGCACGACGCCGCCGACGGACAGGTCCAGCGCCGTGCCGGCCGCGGTGTGCGCGGCGAAGGGGACGTCCGGGCCGAGCATCCCGTCCTCGGGGACCGCTGCGCCGACGTCGGCCGCCGGGGTCAGGTCCGCGCGAAGGTCGGCCTCGGGGACCGCGTACTGGCACAGCAGGCGCCGCGGCTCCCAGACCACGACGGCGTCGGTCGTGTCGAGCACGACCCCGCCCGCGAGCGCCGCGCGCACGCGCTTGCCGATCGGCTCGTACCGCAGCGCGTCGCCCGCGCTGGCCATGACCTGCTGCTGCCTCGTCGCCATGCCGCCCATCGTGCGGGGACCGGTGGCGCGGCACGACCCGGCGTCCTCACCGGGCGTCCTCACCGGGCGTCCTCGGCCGGGCGTCCTCAGCCGGGCGGGCGCGCCGCCCGGGCGCGTCGCCGTCCCGCGTGCATCGCCGCGGCGCGGGGCGGCGGGATGGTGCGGCCCTCGTCGACGAGGGCTGCCGGCACGTCCTGCGGCGCGGGCAGCGAGGCCCGCCACGGGTCCGCGTCGCCGAGCACCGTCGCCGCCGTCCGCACCGTCGGCTGCCCGGGCACGACGTCGTCGAGGGCGTCCCACGCGACCGGGAACGACACCGGCGTCCCGGGCCGCACCCGGGGCGCGTAGACGGCGGCGAGCGTGCCGCCACCCGCGCGCGTCGGGTCGAGGTACACGCGTCCGCCGCGGTCGGCGAGCAGGTAGGCCGTCGTCACGGCGTCGGGGTCGAGCCGCTCCGCCCGCGCGGCCAGCGCTCGCGTCACCGCGGCGGCGTCCTCGACGGCGACTCCGCGCACCGGGACGACGACGTGCAGGCCCTTCGCGCCGCTCGTCGTGACCGCGGCGCCCAGGCCCGCGTCGTCGAGCACCCGACGCACGAGCCGTGCCGCGTGCACGACGTGCTCGAACGGGGCGCCCTCCGGCGGGTCGAGGTCGACGACCAGGCGCGTCGCCCGCCCCTCGCCGTCGAGCACGGTCGGGTGCAGCTCGACGGCGCGCTGACCGGCGAGCCAGACCAGGGTCGCCACGTCCTCGACGAGCGGGTACCGCACCGTGCGGTGCGACGCCTCGGACCAGACCTCGCGCACCGGTATCCACGCCGGCGCCGAGGCGGGGAGGTTCTTCTGCACGAAGGGCCGTTGACCGGGCCGCACGCGGACCACGGTCAGCGGGCGGCCGGCCAGCTCGGGCAGCAGCCGGTCCGCCAGCGCCTCGACGTGGTCGACGAGGTCGCGCTTGGTCGCGCCGGCCCCGTCGAAGAGCTCGCTGCCGAGGGAGGTGAGGGGCACGCCGTGGCGCACCTCGTCCGGCTCGTCCCGGCGGGCTGCGGCCATGTCCCCGAGTGTGCCGCCGCTCGGCGCGACCCGTCGACGGGCGACCTCAGGCGGGCGGGGCGAGCGCGTCCAGCTCGGCGACGGCGTCGTCCGGCAGGACGACGTCGCGGACGGCGACGTTCTCCTCGAGGTGGGCCAGCGAGCTCGTGCCCGGGATGAGCAGGACGTGGTCGGCGTGGTGCAGCAGCCAGGCGAGGGCGACCTGCGAGGGCGTCACGCCGAGGTCGGCGGCGACGCGCTGCACCGTCGGGTGCTCGGCCGGCCGGGGTGCCGCGCCGAAGGCCGACCCGAGCGGGAAGTAGGGCACGTAGGCGATGCCGCGCTCCCCGGCCGCCTCGAGCACGCGCTCGCCGCTGCGGTCGAGCAGCCCGTACTGGTTCTGGACGCACACGACGTCGACCTCGTCGCAGGCCAGCGCCAGCTGGCGCTCGTCGACCGTGGACACGCCGACACCACCGACGAGCCCCTCGTCGACGAGCCCGGCCAGCGTCCGCAGACCCGTCCGCAGGACCTCGTCCGAGGTGTCGTCGTGCAGGCGCAGGTTCACGGCGGTCAGTCGGCCGGCTCCGGTGTCCCGCAGGTCGTCCTCGACCGAGCGCCGGATGTCGTCCGGGGCCAGGGCGGCGAGCCAGGCGCCCTGCTCGTCCCGCCGGGCCCCGACCTTCGAGACGAGGGCGACGTGCTGCGGCCAGGGCGAGAGCGCCTCTCCCAGCAAGCGGTTCGCGACGTCCGGCCCGTAGAAGCTCGCCGTGTCCACGTGGTCGACGCCGAGCTCTACGGCCCGCCGCACCACGGCCACGGCCTCGTCGTGGTCACGCGGCGGCCCCATGACGCCCGGACCGGGCAGCTGCATCGCGCCGAAGCCGACGCGGGAGACGGTCGTCGAGCCGAGGGTGCCGGTGCGGGCAGGCATGCCCGGACGGTAGACCCGGGTGCCCGAGGCCACGACCTCGGACGAGGGTCCCGCCGTGGACGGGGGTCAGGCCGCGCGCAGCACCGCGTCGGCGCTGCGGCGGTGCGCGTGGACGGGCGGCCCGAGCACCGCCGCGGCCCCCGCCCGGCGGGGCACCGCGGTCAGCGGCACGGCGTCGCCGTCCTCGCCTGCGGCGACGGTGAGGTCCACGACCACCCCGCGGAGCAGCGCCGCCAGCGGCAGCCCGAGAGCCCGGCAGACCGCGGCGAGCACCTCGGAGGAGACCTCGCACAGGCCCCGCTCGACCTGGGAGAGGTGGCCGATCGAGACGTCCGCCCGCGCGGCCACGTCGCGCAGGGTCAGGCCGCGGTGGGTCCTCGCCCGCCGCAGCCGCTGCCCGACGAGCACCCGCAGCAGGGGTGGCGCGGTGGCAGCGGGGACGTCTCGTCCCGGCAAGCGGGGCGGTGCGCCCGCACCGGCGGCCGGCACGGGACGGAGCCGGCGGCCGGTCACCGCGCGTCCAGGAGGCGTCGGTCGAGGGAGAGGGGCCCGCCGAGGACGAGGAGGCGCATGAGGCAAGCCGACCGCAGCGGGTCGCCCGCGTCCAGCGGTCGTCCGCCACGTTCACCGAGGGCGCACCCGTCACGGCACGGCACGGCGTCGACGTCGACGGCGGGCGACGGGTCTCGTCAGCGCGGTTCGAGCAGCACCACGGGGATCTGGCGCGGGGCGGCCTTCTCCTCGTAGTCGGCGAAGCCGGGGGCCCGGCGCTTCTGCTCCTCCCAGACGCGGTCGCGCTCCTCGCCGGTGAGGTCGCGGACGCCCACCCGGACCTGCGCCCCGCGGTGCTCGGCGCCGACCTCGACGGTCGTCTCCGGGGCGGCGACGAGGTTGAGGTACCACGCCGGTTGCTCCGGGGCCCCGGCGGCGGAGGCGAAGACGGCGAACGCGTCCCCGACCGGCTGGAAGACGAGCGGCGTGACGCGCTCCTCGCCGGACCGGCGACCACGGTGGTGCACGAGGATCATCGGCGCCCCCTCGAACGGCGGGCCGACCCGGCCCTCGTTCTCGCGGAACTCTCGGATCACCCGGGTGTTGAAGTCCTCGGCCATGGGCAGAGCCTGCCCCCGGTCGAGGCTCCGGTCGACCCCTGCGGCGTCGTCCGCGGACGAGCCGGAAGGCGGGGTCAGCCGCCGGGCGCCACGCGCTGCCGCAGGAGGGGGAGGCCGGGGCCCTCCAGCTCCGCCAGGCCCACCGCGCGACCCGTCGCGGCGAGGGCGAGCGCCTCGCTCGTCCCGGCCACCTCCGCGCCGGTGCCCGCGCTCCACCCCTGGTCGGTGGCGCGCAGCCGCAGCCCGTCGAGCCGCCCGCGCGGGAGGAAGCCGGCCGCCCGGGCCTGCGGCGTCCGCAGCAGGTCGAGCACCCGCGCCCAGTCCTCGAGCGGGGGGCCGTCGTCCAGGTCGAGCGGCAGGGCGATGTCCCGCAGGTGGATGCAGGAGTCCACGAAGGGTCCCGTCGGTCCCACGCCCGGCGGCGACAGGCGGTCCCCGGCGTGCTCGCGCAGGGCGTGGACCAGGTCGGGGACGGGTCGCGCGCCGACCTGCTGCGCCACGCGCGTGGACGTCCTGGCCACGCGGCCGCGGTCGCGCAGCACCTCGAGGAGGAACCGGGGGACGGAGAGGTCGACCGCCATGACGAGGTGCCCGACGACGTCCCGGCAGGACCATCCGGCGCACAGGCTCGGCGACGCCAGCTGCGCCTCGTCGAGCCGCTCGACGAGGTCGGCCACGCGCCGGCGGTTGGCGACGGTGCGGCGGGCCAGGTCGTCGGTCACGGTCGTCCGTCCTCGCCGTCGCCCCCGTCACCGCTGCCGCCCGCACCGCGGCGCGCCTCGTCGGCCCCGCGCCGCACCCACTCCTCCAGCGCGGCGTCGTCCCCCAGCCGCTCCGCCCGCACGTGCACCCACCCGCGCGTCGGGCGGCCGGGCATGACGACGGGCTCCACCCCGGGCCGGTCGAGCAGCTCCTCCGCCGCGTCGGGGCCGACGCCTGCGGGGCCGACCCGGACCATGAGCCCGCCCCGGCCGGTCACGGCCACCGCCATCCGCCCGCCGAGCAGGAGGGCGAGGCCGCCGAACATGCGGCGCTCGTCGACGTCCGGCTCGTCGTCCAGCACGGCACGGACCCGGTCGGCGAGCTGCTCGTCGTACGCCACGCGGCGAGTGTGGACCTCCCGGGCCGGTCGCGAGGGCGGTCGGTCACGGGTCCGCGGTGGCGACGTCCGGCCGTCGCAGGAGCGCCTCGACGTCGGCGCGCAGGACGGCGAGCGCGGTCGCGAGGTCGGGCACCGCCCCGCCGGGTAGCAGCCCCAGCGCCAGCCCGTCCGCCCGCGTGAGCAGCGCCGGGACCGCCGTCGGCACGCGCCCGGCGGGCAGGGCGCCCTCCGCGACGAGGACGTCGAGCCACGCGCGGACCCGCGCGGCGACGCTCTGCTGGCCGCCGGCGTAGAGAGCGCGCCCGAGCGGCGTCGCGTGCGGGCCCACGGCGGTGCTCAGCAGCGCCGCCCAGTCCTCGAGCACCGGCCGGTCCGCCTCCGCGGCGGGGAGCAGCTGCGCCAGGCACTCGGCGAGGCGCTCGACCGGGGGGACCGCCGCGTCCGCGATGCGGCGGTCGTCCAGGAAGGGGTCGACGCGGCGCCGCGCCAGCGCCGTGACGAGGTCGTCCTGCGACGGGAACCAGTAGCGCAGCGTGCTCGCGCCGATGCCGGCGCGGGCCGCGACGGTCCGCACCGAGACCGCCGAGAACCCCTCCTCGGCGACCACCTGGTCCGCCGCCACGAGGATCTGCTCGCGACGGTCCGGACGTGCTCCGCGGCCCGCACCGGTGGCGCCGGCGCTGTCGGGGGCGGTGCCGGGGCCGCCGACGACGGGCGCCACGTCAGCCCTCGACGGCGTAGAGCCCCGCGGTGGCGAGCCCGCCGAAGGCGAGGCCCCACACCACGATGGACACCACCTGCCAGGCGATCACCTGGCGGCGGTCCGCGCCGAAGGCGACGAGCGCGCCCGAGGTGATCTGGCTCGGCAGCACCGTCTGCCCGAGCAGGCTCACGCCCGGGACGCCGAAGCGGTCGAACCTCCGGCGCAGCTTCTCCGTGCGCGCCGACGGCGGGCGCGGCTCGCGCCGGGACCGGGCACGTCGACGCAGGGCGTCGCCCACCGTCACGACGGCGACCATGCTGATGACGTTGCCGACCACGGCCGCGGCGACCGCCAGCCCGAAGGGGACACCGACGAGCACCCCGATCGCCGACGCCCCGTAGCTCTCCACGAACGGGATCGCGCCCCCGAGCAGCAGCACCAGCCACTGCCACACCGCGTCCGTCGCCGCGACCCGGTCCTGCAGCCCTTCGAGTCCCACGACCCGTCCTCCGCTCTCTCGTCGGGTGTCTTTCGTACACCGTACCAATCGTGTGGCACGGTGTACCAGACCTGCAGTCGGAACCGTGCCGATCCGCCGGCGACGACCGATGAGCCGCGGCGGCGTCCGGGGTCGGTCTCTCGAGGGGCCCGTCCGGTCCCGGCCCGAGACCCCCCCGACCCGCCGGAGGCGCTGTGCGCACGCTCGCCATCACCCAGAACGTCACGCTCGACGGTCGCGTCGAGATGCTCGGCGACTGGTTCGACGACCAGGAGCAGGGCCGACCGGCCAACGAGGACCTCATGGCGGAGAACCGCCGGCAGGACGCCGCCGCGGACGCGCTGCTCGTGGGGCGCCGCACCTTCGAGGACTTCCGCGGCTACTGGCGCGACCTCGCCGGTGACACCACCGGCATCTCCGACTACCTGAACGGGGTCGCCAAGCACGTCGTGTCGTCGACGCTCACCGAGCCGGGCTGGGCGGGGACCACCGTCATGGCCGCCGCGGGACCCGACGACCTCGTCGCCCAGGTCCGCGCCCTCAAGGAGCGGCCCGGCAAGGACGTCGTCTGCACCGGGTCGATCCGGCTGTGCCACGCCCTCGTGACGGCCGGTCTCGTCGACGAGTACCGCCTGTTCACCTACCCCGTCGTCCAGGGCGCCGGCCGACGGCTCTTCCCGGACGGGTACGAGCAGTCGGGGCTGCGCCTCGCCGAGTCGACGACGTACGCCGCCGGCATCGGCTACCAGCGATGGGTGCGTCGCTGACGGGGCCAGCGGCGGACGCAGAGGCTCCCGGCCCGCCGCCGCGGAGCAGTGGTCGGCATCCGTGACCGTGCACGGTCACGGATGCCGACACCCTCGCCGGCCACCCGGACCCCGAGCACGGGCTGATCCCGTCCGGGCGCGCGGTCGCCCAGATGACGGCGGTCCGCCTCGGTCAGCGGGCGCTCCCACGCGACGGCGCGTCCGCCGACGCGCCACGAGAGCCGGCCGCCGTAGGACGGACGGGGCGTCAGCCGTCGGCGCCCCGCGCGCGGGTCGGGTTGAGGACCCGGTCCAGGAAGTCGCGGGTGCGGGCCTCCCGCGGCGCGTCGACCACCTGGGACGGCGGGCCCTCCTCGACGACGACCCCGCCGTCCATGAAGACCACGCGGTCGGCGACCTGGCGGGCGAAGGCCATCTCGTGGGTGACGACGAGCATCGTCATGCCCTCGTCGGCGAGGCCGCGCATCACCTCGAGGACGTCGCCGACGAGCTCGGGGTCGAGCGCCGACGTCGGCTCGTCGAAGAGCATGAGGTCGGGCTCCATGCTCAGCGCCCGGGCGATGGCGACGCGCTGCTGCTGCCCGCCGGACAGCTGCGCGGGGTACGCGTCCCCGCGGTCGCCGAGCCCCACCCTGCCCAGGTGGTGCTGCGCCCGCTGCTGCGCCTGCTCCTTCCCGACCTTCGCCACCTTCCGCTGCGCCACCGTGCAGTTCTCCAGCACCGTGAGGTGCGGGAACAGGTTGAAGGCCTGGAAGACCATCCCGACGTGCCGGCGGACGGCGTCGATGTCGCAGTCGGGGTCGGTGACGTCCGTGCCGCGCACGACCACGCGCCCCCCGCTGGGCTGCTCGAGGAGGTTCACGCAGCGCAGGAGCGTCGACTTCCCCGAGCCGGACGGGCCGATGACGCAGACGACCTCTCCGCGGGCCACCTGCAGGTCGATGCCGCGGAGCACCTCGACGTCGCCGAAGCGCTTGACGAGGCCGTCGAGCTGGACGACGGGCTCGGAGCCGGTCGTGCGGGCGCTCATCGGGACCTCGCCGTCCTCGACTCGAGCCGTCGCACCACGAAGCCGAGCGGCACCGTGATGACGAGGTAGCACAGGCCGGCCACGAGCACCGGCGTCAGGCTCTGGTACTGGTTCAGCGCGTTGCGGCCGAACTGCGTCAGCTCCTGCTGGGCGAAGGTCGACCCGAGGACGTAGGTCAGCGACGAGTCCTTCGTCAGGATGATGAGCTCGTTGGTCAGCGGCGGCAGGATGATCCGGAAGGCCTGCGGGATGACGATCGTCACCGTCGCCCGCGTCTGCGACATGCCGAGCGAGCGCGCGGCCTCGACCTGGCCCCTCGGCACCGCCTGGATGCCGGCGCGGATGGTCTCGCCGATGTACGCCGCGCCGACGAGGCCGAGTGCCAGCGTGACCGCGAGGTAGCGGTCGAGGAAGACGCCCGGGAAGGCGAGCGGGATGCCGGTGCCGATGGCGATGAACACGAGCAGCGCGGGCAGCCCGCGGAACGCCTCGATGTAGACCGTCGCGATCCAGCGGTAGGGCGCCACGGTCGACAGGCGCATGAGCGCGAGCACCAGGCCGAGGGCGAAGGCGAGCACGAAGCCCAGCAGCGTGTAGATGACCGTGTTGACGAGCGCCACCGTGATGACGGCCGGCAGCTGCGCCGCCGCGACCTCGGTGTTGAAGAAGGCCCGCCGGATCTCGCCGAGGTCGGCGAGCGAGACGAGCAGGACGAGCGCGACGACGAGGACGGCGTACTGGACGCCGCGGCTCAGGCGCGCCCGACGCCGCGGGGAGCGCAGGGTCTCGCGGAGCCCGCGCCGCCCGCGCGGGGCGGCCTGCGTCGTCATGGCCGCCTCCCCGGCCGCCCCGTCCGTCCCACCCCTCTCAGCTGCTCGCCGACGGCTCGGCGCTCGCGGACGGAGCGCCCGTCGACGCCTCGCCGAACCACTTGGCGTAGATCTCGTCGTAGGTGCCGTCGTCCTGGATCCGCTCGAGCGTCGCGTTCACCTGGTCCAGCAGGGCGGTGTTCCCCGTCCGGACGCCGATGCCGTACTGCTCGCCCGTGTCGAACTCGGTCGTGACGGCGAGCTCCGGGTTCTTGGCGACGAAGTCGAGCAGGACGCCGTTGTCGTTGATGCCCGCGTCCACCTGGCCGGTCTGCACCGCGGTCAGCAGCAGGCCGAGGTCCTCGTACGTGACGAGCTCGGCGCCGGGGATGTTCTCGGCGGCGTAGTCGGCTCCCGTGGTGCCGGACTGGACGGCGAGGCGCAGGCCGTCGAGGCCCTCGGCGGAGTCGATGCCCGAGTCGGCCGGGACGAGCAGCGCCTGCGTGGCGTCGAAGTACGGGTCGGAGAAGTCGAGGTTCTGCTCGCGCACGTCGGTGATCGTCATGCCGGCGGCGGCGAGGTCGCACTGCCCGGCGTTGAGCGCCTCCCCGGACTGGATGGTCTCGAAGGGCGTGTTGACGATCTTCTGCTCGACCCCGAGGTCGTCCGCGACCTCGTCGACGACGTCGACGTCGAAGCCCACGACCTCGTCGCCCTCCTGGAACTGGAAGGGCTCGTACGGCAGGTGCGTGCAGGTCGTGATCGCCCCGGCGTCGACGAGCTCGACCCCGGACTCGGTCGTCCCCGCCTCCTGCCCGCCGCAGCCGGCGACGGCCACCATCGCGAGGACGCCCAGGGCGGCGGCGGTCGTGGTGGTCCTGCTCGAGCGGGTCCTGCTCACGGGGTCCTCCGGTGCGGGGCGACGGGGTGCGGCGTCGAACTCTGCCACCGCCCGCCGTCGCGCTGGTGCCGCCGTCGCCGACACGTCGCGACCGTGACGACGCCGTGACGTGGCGGTCGTCCGCTGCTGCGCCTCAGCCCGTCGCCCCGGCGGGGCTCGGTGACCGCCGCGGGCCGCCGCCCGCCGTCCGCGCCGCGGCGGGGAGACGGTGCACCGCGAGCGCGATGAGCGGCGACCCGACGAGCGTGGGCAGCAGCCAGGCCAGCGGGCTCGACCACTGGACGACGAGGAAGGCGGTGACGAAGGACAGGTAGGACGCGCTCATGAGCCGCACGTGCACCGGCAGCCAGCCGCGGGGGCGCCGCCGCGCGAGCGCGGCGCCTGCCAGCGCCGTGACGAGGGTCGCCACCGCGATGATCGCGAACCCCCAGAGCCGCCTCGGTGCCAGCGCGACGAGGCCGAGCGCGCTCGTCGTCATCACCACGGTGACGGCCACGTAGAGGCGGCCGACCACCCCGTGCCGGTCGAGGCGCTTCGGGAGGAGCATCGCGACCGGGCCGAGGCCGAGGCCGAGGGCGCCCGCGGCGACGTGCGGGACGAGCAGTGCCGTGTGCAGGTCCATGGGGGCTTCCCCTCCGTGACGGTCCACAGTGGACTGTGATGTGGGGAGCATGCACCGTCTACTGTGGATGGTCAAGAGGTGGGTGGGGAGTGAAAGGAGGGAGGTCGGGTGGCGCGCAGGGTGAACGCGACGGCGGCGTCGCTGCTGGGCTTCCTGCACGACGGCCCGCAGTCGGGCTACGACCTCGTGCAGACGGCCGAGGCGTCCATCGGCGACTTCTGGAGCCTGACGCGCAGCCAGGTCTACCGGGAGCTCGCCGCCATGGCCGACGCCGGCCTCGTCGAGGCGCAGGAGGCGGGAGCACGGGACCGCCGCGCCTACGCCCTCACGGACGCCGGCCGGGGGGCGTTCCGGGCGTGGTTGTCCGAGCCCCCGGCGCAGGAGCAGATCCGGTACCCGCTGCTGCTCGTGCTCGCCTTCGCCCGGCACCTACCGCCGGGGCAGCTCGCCGGCTTCGTCGCCGCGCACCGGGCCGAGCACGTAGGACGCCTCGCCGGCTACCGGCGGCAGCGGGACGAGGCCCTCGCGGCCGGTGCCCGGCCGGTCGACCTCGTGACCCTCAACTTCGGGCTGCGGTACGAAGAGGCCGTCGTCGACTGGTTCGACCACCTGCCGCCCGAGGTGACGGACGGCTGACGGTCGGCGCCGGTCGGCGACGGCGGGACTCACCCGTGGCGGGCCAGTGCCTCCATCCGGTCGGCGGCGCGGGCGGCGAGAGCCATGATCGTGAGGCCGGGGTTGGCGGCGCCCTGCGTGGGCAGCGTGGAGCCGTCGGTGACGAAGAGGTTCTGCATCCCGAAGACCTTGTGGTCGGTGTCGACGACGCCGTCCTGCGCCCTCGCGGCCATCCGCGCGCCGCCGACGAGGTGGGCGAAGCGCTGGACCGTCATCGTCTCGTGCGCCCCGGCGGCGTGCAGGACCTCCTCCATGCTGCTGGTCGCCGCGTCGATCAGGGCCGTGTCGTTGTCACCGAGGCTGTAGTCGAACCGGGCGACCGGCAGGCCGTGCCGGTCCTTCTCGTCCGCGAGCGTGACGCGGTTGTCCGGGTGCGGCATGAGCTCGGCGAGCGCCCCGACGACGGCCCAGTGGTTGTAGTCCCGCATGTACTCGCGCAGCGGTGCACCCCAGTGACCCTGGGCGACCAGGTGCTCGGACCAGGTGACGGGCAGCGGGCCCACGGTCTGCAGCGACCAGCCGCGGGCGTAGGACGCCGTCGGGTCGGTCTCGTAGAAGTGCTCGCTGCTCGCCTCGGGGACCTGCGCCTTGTTCATCCGCACCTCCTCGGCGAACCGGCCCGCCGTCTGCGGGGCGCCCTGGACCATGAGGTTGCGGCCGAGCTGGTCGTGGTCGTTGCCGAGGCCCTGCGGGTGGTGCTTCGAGGCGGAGAGCAGCAGGAGCCGCGGCGTCTCGATGCTGTAGCCGGCGACCGCGACGGCCCTGGCGCGCTGGCGGTGCTCGACGCCGTCCTTGAGGTAGGTGACGCCGGTCACGCGCTCGCCGCTGTCGTCGACGAGGACGCCGCTGACGTGGCAGTGCGCGCGGATCTCCGCACCGTGGGCCAGCGCGTCGGGGACGTGGGTGATGAGCGGGCTCGCCTTCGCGTTGACCTTGCAGCCCTGCTGGCAGAACCCGCGGTAGATGCAGTGCGGCCGGTTGCCGAAGCGGCCGTTGGTGATGGCCACGGGGCCCACCCGGGCCGGGACGCCTGCGGCGTGGCAGCCCCTCAGGAAGACGTCGCCGTTGCCGCCGACGGGGTGCGCGTGGTGGCTGTAGCGGTGTGGGTACCCCCACGGCCAGTCCTGGCCGGCCACGGGCAGCTCGCCCTCGATCGCCTCGTAGTAGGGCCGCAGGTCGTCGTACCCGATGGGCCAGTCGACGCCGACGCCGTCGGTGCTGCGGATCGAGAAGTCGCTGGGGTGCAGGCGCGGCACGAAGCCGGAGTAGTGCACGAGAGAGCCGCCGACGCCGCGCCCGGAGTTGTTCGAGCCCAGCGGCACCGGGTCGCTGCCGCCGATGACGCGCGGCTCCGTCCAGTACAGGCCGTGCGAGCCGCGCTCGTCGCTCACCCAGTCGGCGTCGGGGTCCCAGAAGGGTCCCGCGTCCAGGGTGACGACGCTCCAGCCGCGCCGCGCCAGCCGCTGGGTGAGCACGCCGCCACCCGCCCCGGCGCCGACGACCACCAGGTCGACCTCGTCGTCGTCGGCGAAGCGGCGCATGTCCGCGCGCAGCTCGTGGTTCGTGCGGGCGCCGTCCAGCGGCAGCAGCCACGCCGACTCGTTGCGCTCGCGGACGTCGCGGTAGGACAGGCGTCCCGGCGCGCCGAGCGGCACCTTCATCGCAGCTCTCCCTGCCGGGGCGCCCTCGTGCCCGACGGCCGGGTCGACGGCGCGCCCGTCAGACGCTCGTGCTCGGCGCGCGCCTCGCGGACGCGGCGGGCCAGCACGGCCGGGTCGGACGGGTCGGCGTCGGCCACCTCCCAGCGCTCGCGCGCGTCCAGGCCCACGTTCTTGTACCCCCGCGGGTAGGCCGGCCCGCCGAAGCCGATCTCGTTCCACGCCCACGGGTGGGAGTAGAAGGCGGCGCAGACGTACCGGGTCCACAGGCTCCACACGTGCGCGCCCGACCAGCCGTGCCAGGTGTCGCCGTGCTGGCCGGCGTCGAAGACCGCCTGCACGAGGCCCGCCTGCTGCTGTGCGTCCAGGGTGGAGAAGGGCGCGCCGTGGGCGTCGTGGGCGTCCTCGTCGAGGGCGGCGAGCGTCGCCCGCCAGGCCTGGTCGTCCGGCGGCATGTCCTCGTAGCGCCAGCCGTCGGTCTCCCCGGACGCCAGGCGGGCGTCGACCAGGGCCACCACGGGGACCCGGGGCTCGCCGTCCTGGGCCAGCAGGAGGTCGAAGAGCGGCGAGGCCACCGCGTCCTCCTCGGTCGTGAAGAAGGACAGGTCGGTCGTCGTGGCCAGCCGGGCGAGGACGACGCCGGCCGTGACGTCGTCCCAGCGGCCGACCTCGTCGAGGACGTCGAAGCCCGGGTAGCGGCCGCGGCCCTGCGGGGTGAGCCCTCGCCGGCCCGGTGCGCGGTAGACCATCAGGCGCCGACCCGTCGCGCGGCGCGGCGGGCGGTGCGGCGGGCGGTGCTGCGGGTCCGGGCGACGTCGTGCTGCGCGCGCGAGGCCAGGCGCGAGGACCGGGTGCTCGCGACCGCCGGACCGTCGTCGTCGCTGCCCTCGCGGCGCAGCACGGAGGCGAGCAGCCCCATGCCGCCGACGAGCGAGGCGAGCGCCGGAGCGAACAGCGGCGGGCCCATCTCGAGGTTGTACGCGGCCATCCGCCAGCCGCCGGGCTTCTGCGCGATGCCACGGGCGTGCAGGTAGGTGCCCTGGAGGCCGTTGGCGACGACGAGCGCGCTGGCGAACGGCAGCACGGTGCGCGCGGCCCGCCGGCTGACGACCGCGGCGACACCGGCCGGCACGAGCGTGGGGACCACCGCGATGGGCCACCACATCATCTTGTTGCCGAAGCTCGCCGAGTCGTGCGAGGTGTAGATCTCCAGGGTCGTGACCACGGCGCCCGCCGCCGTGAGCCCGGCGAGCGTGCGCTCGAAGCGCCCGGTGGCGACGTCGTGCAGGGCCCGTCGGGCGAACCCCTCCACCTCGCGCTCCGCCCTGCGTGTTGATGTCCTGGCACCCATGTCGCTCCCCGTCCTGCCGCCGGTGGTGGACGGCGACAGTAGAGACGCATCCGACGCCCGTCGCCACCCGCACGCGGCTCTCGTCCGGTGGTGGCGCTGTCGGGCACGCCGGGCGCCGTGAGGACGACGGCGGCCGTGGCGTCGGCTGGGCCGGGCGTCGCTCGCGCAGGACCCCGGGGCGTCCGGGTCGACGCTCGCGCGGTGGAGCGGGGACGGCGACCGCGAGGAGCACTGGCGTGGCCGCCTGCGCGACGTCGCGCTTCACCTCGTCGTGGAGCTGGGCGGCGGCGACTCGGTCGGAGTCGTCGCCGCGTCCTCGCCGGGGGCGAGCGGTGCGGCCGAGCTGGTCTCGCTGTGGGTGGACCCGGCGGCCCGTGGGAGGGGCTGCGGCGACGCCCTGGTCGCGGGCGTGCTCGCCTGGGCGGCGGCCGAGCACCCCGGCACGCCCGTCGTCCTGTCCGTCTCCTCCGGCGACGACGGGGCCACGCGGCTCTACGAGCGCCACGGGTTCGTGGACGCCGGCCCGTCGCCCGACGAGAGACGCGGACGGCAGCTGCGGCGGAGCTGAGGGGCCGCCACCTCGGTGGGTGGCTCAGCCGTGGGCGGCGTCGTAGGCGTCGAGGACCGTCTGCGCGACGCGGCCCCGGCCGGAGACGGTGTGCCCGTTCTCGCGGGCCCACGCGCGGACGACGTCCAGGTCGGAGCGCTTGGCGGTGCTCGAGCGGCGCGTGCCGCCGTCCGGACGTGCACCACCGGCGGACGCCCTGCGCGCCACCGCGATCCACTCCGCGAAGGACTCCTCGATGGCGGCGGCGTGGTCGTCGTTGAGGTCGACCTCGTAGGCGGTGCCCTCGAAGGAGAACGAGACGGTCCGCGTCGCGGGGGAGCCGTCGACGTCGTCGGTGAGCACGACCTCTGTCTTCTGCGCCATGCGCGGAGTGTGGCAGCCCGAGGAGCGCCCGCCCGGCCTCGCCGCCGGGATGGTGGCGTGGCCACGGCGTCCGTCACCCGGTGGAGGAGCCGTCGTCGGGCGCGGTGGGGCGGGCGAGCACGAGCTCGACGACGTGGCGGCGGGTGACGAGGCCGCCGCGGGCGTCCACGAGCTCGGCGAGATGGGTGAGCAGCCGCTCCCGGCGGGCGGGCGACAGGGCGACCACCTCGGAGTAGGTGCCGAACAGCTCGACGAGAGCGCCTGCGTGGTAGGCGGTCTCGACGGGGAAGGTGACGGAGCGGACGTCGCCGAGGTACGGGGACCCCGCGAGCTCGGCCGTGGACGGCGTCAGGTCCTCCTCGCGCGGACGTCTCGCCGACCAGGCGGTCTGGAGCCCGGCGGCGGCGTAGGCGGCGGTCACCTCGTCGTCGGCGCTGCTCGGGCCTCCCGCGACGTGGTGGGTCCAGACGACGGCCAGCGTCCCCCCGGGACGCAGGGCACGGGCGGCCTTGCCCACCCGGACGGAGGGGTCGAGCCAGTGCCAGGCGGTGCAGCAGACGACGGCGTCGAAGGGGTCGTCCGGCAGGGGCCAGTCCTCGAAGGCGGTGACCTCGACGGTGACCCGCGGCAGGTCGGCGACGTGGGCACGGGCGGCCGCGGCCATGCCCCCACCGAGCTCGACGGCATGGACCCACCAGCCGCGCAGGCCCATCGGGCGGGTCGCCTGCCCCGTCCCCGGGGCGACCTCGAGGACGCGCGCCCCGGGTCCCAGGACGCCGTAGGCGGCGAGGGCGTCGAAGAGCCCGTCGGGGTAGGTGGGTCGGGCGGCGGCGTAGCGGGCCGCACCTGCGTCGAAGACGCCGCGTCGTGCCCGGCGGGCGGCCTCGTCGAGCGGCTCCGGGGGCAGGGCCGTGGTCGACGTCGACCGGTCGTCGTCCGGCACCGGGCTCACGGGGGAACGGTCCTCCTCGGGCGGCGCCGCCGTCCAGCACCGCCCGCGGCGGCACCCGCCACGCCACGCCACGCCACGGCGTCGCGTCGTGCCGCGTCGCCCCTCCTGCCGGCACCGGTGTCGCGCCGAGGGCGGGAGGTGCGCCATCGTCCGTGGTCGGCTCGGCGCTCCACGCCCGTGAGCCGGCGCGACCCACCACGACCGACGGAGGACGACATGCCCACCTGGCTGATCACCGGATGCTCCACCGGCCTCGGCCGTGCCCTGGCCGAGGCGGTCCTCGAGCGGGGGTGGCAGGCGGCCGTCACCGCCCGCGACCCGCGGTCGGTGCAGGACCTCGTCGACGCCCACCCGGGGACCGCCCTGGCGCTGGCGCTGGACGTCACCGACGGCGACCAGGTCCGCGACGCGGTCCGCGCGACCGAGGAGCGCTTCGGCCAGGTCGACGTCCTGGTCAACAACGCCGGCTACGGCTACCGGGGTGCGGTCGAGGAGGGTGACGACGAGGACGTCGCCCGTCTCTTCGCGACCAACGTGCACGGGCCCGTCGCGACGGCCAAGGCGGTGCTGCCGGGGATGCGTCGCCGTCGCAGCGGCACGATCCTCAACATCTCCTCCATCGGGGCGCGGCTCTGCCCGCCGGGGTCGGGCTACTACGCCGCGACGAAGGCGGCGCTGGAGGGCCTGAGCGGCTCGATGCGCACCGAGCTCGCACCCCTCGGCATCACCGTCACGGCCGTCGAGCCGGGGGCGTTCCGGACCGACTTCGCCGGCCGGTCCCTCACGGGGGCCCGGCAGCCCATCGAGGACTACGCCGAGACGGTCGGCCCGCGGCGCAAGGAGAACGACACCGTCCACGGCACGCAGCCGGGGGACCCGGCGAAGGCGGCGCAGGCGATCATCACCGCCGTCGGGTCCGGCAGGGCCCCGGCGCTCCTGCTGCTCGGCACGGACGCCCTCGCGGCCGTCGGCGGTGTGCTCGACGCCCAGCGCGCCGAGCTCGAGGAGTGGCGCGAGCTGAGCGCGAGCACCGACCTGACGAGCTGAGACGCGTTGGCGGGCAGCGTCGGTGGGTCAAGCTCCGTCGGTCGGGCCAGGGCTCGGTGGTCGGACCAGGGCTCGGTGGTCGGACCAAGGCTCAGTCGAGGCAGAACTCGTTGCCCTCCGGGTCGGTCATGACGATCCACCCGCTGCCGAGCGGGGGAGCGGGCTCGTGCCGCTCGACGCGGGTCGCGCCGAGCGCGAGGAGCCGCTCGCACTCCACCTCCAGCGCGGCCATCCGGGCGTCGCCCTCCAGCCCGGGCGCCGCCCGGACGTCGAGGTGGAGCCGGTTCTTGGCCGCCTTGCCCTCGGGCACACGCTGGAAGTAGAGCCGGGGGCCGGAGCCCTCGGCGTCGACCACGGCCGAGGCGTCGTCGCGGTGCTCCGGCGGGACGCCCATCGACGCGAGCGCCGCGTCCCAGGAGTCGAACCCCGGCGGTGGGTCCTGCAGCCGGTAGCCGAGGACCTCCGCCCAGAAGGACGCCAGCGCCGCCGGGCCGGCGCAGTCGACGGTGATCTGCACCTCACGGACCATCGTGGCCTCCTGCTGGTCGTCGCCCCGTGCCGACCGCGGCCGGCCGCGGTCGGCCGCGGTCGGGGCGCGGTCGGGACGCCAGGGTGGCGCCGTGCGGAGGGGCCCCGCAAGACCTCCGCGACGGCGGCCGTCCCCGTGCCGGCCGGCGCTGCCGGAGCCGGGCACCGGCCTGTGACCATGACGACGTGGCGCGAGGTCGAGGCGGCGCTGCCCGGCCTCCCCGCCTCCGATCTCCCCGCCACCGATCTCGGGGTCTCCGAGCGCGGGACCTGGGGCGGCGCGCTGGCTACCGTCGGCGCATGCGCCGGCTCGTCGTCTCCGTGCTGACCTCCCTCGACGGGTACTACGAGGGGCCGGGGAAGGACCTCTCGCCGCTCCCGTTCGAGGACGCGTTCAACGACCACAACCTCGGCCTGCTGCGGAGCGCCGGCACGCTCGTCTACGGCAGCACTTGGTACCCGGCGAACTGGGAGCACTGGTCGGCGGTCGCGGCGGACGAGTCCTCCGGCGAGCGCGACCGCGAGATCGCCGCGCTCGTCACGTCGTCGGACTCGCTCGTCGTGAGCAACTCCCTCTCGGTCCCGCCCGACGCGCCGTGGGCGTCCGCCACGCGCGTCGTCCGCCGCGACGACGCGCCCGCGGAGCTCGCCCGCCTGAAGCAGGGCGAGGGAGGCGACCTGCTGATGTTCGGCAGCGCGACGACGTGGAACCCCTTGCTGCGGCGCGGTCTCGTGGACGAGCTCGTCGTGCTCGTCGGCGCCGCCCTCGTCGGGGACGGGTCGCCGCTCTACACCGGTGCGCGTGCCGGCCTGCGTCTGCTCGGAGCCCGTGTGCTGCCCGGGTCGCAGCTCGTCGAGCTCCGGTACGACGCCGCGCAGCCGCAGGGCTGAGGTCGCCCGCGGCAGGGCCGGCGTCCGCCGGTCACCGCCCCGCCCTGCGCGGTCACCGCTGCGCGGCGACGAAGCCCTGGACCGACCGTCGTAGCCCGGCGACGTCGAGCCCGTGCAGCCGGTCGTGGTCGGCGACCTCGCCGTACGCGCGGTGCTCGGCCCGGTCGACGCCGAGGGCGAGCAGGCGCAGCGGCCGGTCCCGCAGCGCCTCGGCGACGAGGTGGCTGCTCGTCCCGCGCAGCCACGGCTCGACGAGGACGACCTCGGGGACGTGCGCCGCGGCGCGCAGGGCGGCGGCGTCCACGGGTCGCACGGTGACGGCGTGCAGCACGGCGACGTCGAGGCCCTCGGTCGCGGCGAGGACCCGGTCCAGCACCGGTCCGACGGCCACGACGAGGCCGCAGCCGCCCTCGCGCACCACCCGCCACCGGTCGTCGGTGACGTCGGCAGGACGGGCGTTGGACGTCGGGTCCAGGCGCAGGTAGACGCGGTCGTCGCCGGCGACGGCCCGGCGCAGCAGCGGCTCGACCTCGGCGGGGTGGCCGGGGGCGTGCACGGTCCAGCCGTCGAGGGTGTCCAGCAGCGCGACGTCGCGCGGCCCGAAGTGGGTGGCGCCTCCGGCCGGCCAGCCGTACGACCCGCCCGCGGAGACGAGGACCGCGCCGACGCCCTGGTGGCCGAGGTCGAGCTTGACCTGCTCGAAGGGACGCTCGACGAGGAAGGGCGGGAAGGTGTGGACCACGGGCCGCAGCCCGGTGAGCGCCAGGCCTCCCGCGGTGGAGACGAGCAGCTGCTCGCGGATGCCGACGTCGACGACGCGTCCCGCCAGCTCCTCGGGGACGTCGAGGTAGCCGGCCCCGACGGCGGCGAGGACGACGACGAGCCGGTCGTCGTCGGCCAGCAGCCGGGGCAGGAGCCCGTAGAACGCCTCGCGCTGGTCGGCCGGGGCGGACGCGCTCCCGCTCGTGATGACCGGGTCGGTGGTGGTCGTGCTGCTCATCAGGACTCCTTCGCCTCGGTGCGGGCGACGACGGCGTGCGGGCGGCCCGGGTCGTCGTCGGCGGCGCGGTAGGCGGCGGCCAGGGCGGCGTGGTCGCGCCCGTCGACCTCCGCGGTGGTCCAGCCCTCGAGGGCGAAGCGGGCGGCCAGGCCCCGGGCCACCCCGGACCGGAGGAGCGGTTGTCGACGACGACCGCCATGAGGCGTCCGAGGCGCTCGCGGCCCGCCTGCTGCACCGCCTCCCACCCGCTGCCCTCCTCCATCTCCGCGTCGCCGAGCAGGACGACGGTCCGGGCGTCGCGACCCGCCAGGCGCTGGCCCAGGGCGGTGCCGACCGCGAGCCCGAGGCCGTGGCCGAGGGACCCGGCGGAGATCTCGACGCCGCGGGCGAGCACCGGTCGGGGTGGTGCCCGAGGGACGAGCCCCACCGTCCGAAGGTGGCGAGCTCGTCCTCGGCGAGGAAGCCGTGCGCGGCGAGGACGGCGTAGTAGGCCATGGGCCCGTGCCCCTTGGAGACCAGCAGCCGGTCGCGGTCCGGGGCGCCGGGGTCGGCGGGGTCGACGCGCAGCACCTGGTCGTAGAGGACCCAGAGCACGTCGAGCGTCGACGTCGCGCTGGCGTCGTGCTTCTCGTCGCCGGTCATGAGGGTGATGAGCCGGGGGACCTCCTCGTAGGGCGACCGGGGGCGGGACGGGGCGAGCCGGTGGCCGCCGAGCCGGTCGGCGCGCGGTCGCGGGGCCTGGTCGGTCGTCGTCATGGGTGGCACCCTGATACCTCGACAAAGGTTGAGGTCAAGGGCAGGAGCGAGATGAGGGACCTGACACCGGGAGAGGTCGCGGCACGCGCGGGGGTCCGCGTGTCCGCCCTGCACTTCTACGAGCGCGAGGGCCTCGTCACGAGCACGCGGACGGCCGGCAACCAGCGCCGGTACGCCCGCGACGTGCTGCGCCGCCTGGCGCTCGTCCGTCTCGCGCAGCGCGTCGGCATCCCGCTGGCCCGCGTGCGGGAGGAGCTCGACCTCCTGCCCGGCGGGCGGACGCCGACGGCGCAGGACTGGGCCCGCCTGTCGGCGGCGTGGCGGGACGAGCTCGACGAGCGGATCGTCCGCCTCCAGCAGCTGCGGGACGACTTCACCGGGTGCATCGGCTGCGGCTGCCTGTCCCTCGATGCCTGCGGCCTCGCCAACCCCGGCGACGTCCTCGGGGGCGGCGGCCCCGGCGCCCGTCGGCTGCTCGACCCGAGTGGCCGCGCGGGCTGACGCCCGCCCCGCTCGACCTCCGTCCCCGGGCGTCCCGGGCGTCCCGGGCGACCCGCCGGCGGCTCTGGCGTCACCGGTGGGCCGCCGGCTGCCGCTGCTGCGGCCCCCGGTGGCCCGGGCCGGCCCCACGCCCGTCCGCGAGGGCGGCGAAGCCGTCGACGAGGGCCTCCGCGGTCGCCCGTGGCAGCGCCCCCCGGGTGCTCAGCGACGCCACGCCGTGGGCGAAGGCCCAGGCGATCGACGTCAGCTCGCCGGGTGGGCCGTCGGCGCCGTCGTCGCGGGTGAGTCGGGTCAGCGCCCGCAGCGACGAGGCGCGCGCCGCGTCCAGGGCCTCGTCGTCGTCGTCGAGGTCGCCCGGGGAGAACATCACCTCGTACAGGGCCGGGTTGTCGCGGGCGAAGGCGGTGTAGCGACGGCCCAGCTCCGCCAGCCCCTCGCGCCCCGGCGGGGCGGGTCGGTCCATGAGGGCCGCCAGCTCGGCGAAGCCCTCGGCCGCGACGGCGGTGAGCAGGCCCGACCGGTCGCCGAAGGCGTACGCCGGTGCGGCGTGGGAGACGCCCGCCCGGCGGGCCACCGCGCGCAGGCTCACCGGCGCGCCCCCCGCCTGGTCCAGCTCCTCGCGGGCGGCGCGCAGCAGCGCGTCGCGCAGGGCGGGGGGCGACCCGTCGGACGACGTCATGCGGGCAGCCTGCCGTCGCCCGCTTGACGGCGTCAAGCGGCGGGGTGCACGCTGTGCTTGTCAGCGTCAAGCCGCCCGGGTGGGCGGTCCGGCACCCTCTCGCCCCGCAGGAGGACGCCGTGTACCACGCCGCCGTCGAGCGCATCGCCCGCCGCAACTTCGAGCGCGTCAACGCCCACGACTACGAGCCCCTGCTCGCGGGGTGCGCCCCCGACATCCACCACCGCTTCGGCGGCGACCACGCCCTCGGCGGCCAGCGCCACGACGTCGAGCACCTGCGCGCCTGGTTCCACCGCCTCGCCCGCGTGTGCCCGACCCTGCAGGTGCGCGTCACCGACGTCTGGGTCACGGGCCTGCCGCACCGCACCACGATCGTGATGCGGTGGGACGCCACCCAGGAGATGCCCGACGGCTCGCCCTACCTCAACCACGGCGTCCACGTCATCACCATGCGCTGGCTCAAGGTCACCGCCATCGACGCCAACGAGGACTCCCAGGCCGTCGACCGGGCGCTGGCCGTCATCGCCGCCCACGGCGTCGACGAGGCCGCCGCCGCGCCCATCACCAGCTGATCCCGCACGGCCGGCGGCTGCGTGTCCTGGCGACTCCGAGACCGCGTCGCGTCCTGCAGCGCCGCTCGAGCAGCGGGAGCGCCGGGACAGCTGCGTCCGGTGGGGTGGTGCGCCTCGGGGGTGGTCGCGCGGCGCGTCGGGCAGGGCGAGCACGAGGCGGGCCGCCGCCTCGTGCACGGGGAGCTCGGCGGCCGTCTCGGCGGGCCGGTCGCGGGTGAGGGCGTCCAGGGCCAGGAGGCGGAAGAGCAGGGCCCGCACGAGCAGCTGCGGTCCGCACGGGCCGAGGTCGGCGAGGTCGACCAGCTCCGGGCCGGCCTCGTGCCACAGCTGCCCGTCCACCACGACGACGGCCACGGCCGTCGCGGCGGGGCGCCGGTACGGGGACAGGTCGACGACGGTCGGCAGGCCGTGGCCCGCGCGGACCGGGAGGAGCACGTTGCCGGTGAGGTCGCCGTGGACGAGCTGGTGCGGCAGCGCCTGGGGCAGCGGTCTACGTGCGTCCAGCAGTCGTGCCACCAGCGGAGCCGTCACCGGCCCGGGCGCCGGCACCTCCTCGCCCCAGGCGGCGCGGTCGGCCTCGGCCCAGGGGTCCTGACGCCCGGCCAGCCACGCCGGGGCGGGTTCGTGCGCCAGCGCGCGGTCGAAGGCGCGGGCGGTGGCCAGCAGCTCGCGCCAGCGTCCTGCCGGGCTGTCGACGCCCTCGACGTGCTCGGAGGCGGTCCACCCGTCGGCGACCCAGCGCCCGTGGCGGCTGCGCAGGGGTCGGGGCACGCGGACGTCGGGGGAGCGCAGGCGTCCGGCGACCTCGGCGGCCCAGGTGCTCGCGACGACGTCCGGGGCCGGCAGCAGGACCGCCCCGTCGACCCGGACGGCGAGCCCCCGTCCTCCGGGCAGCGGCGTCTGCCGCCCGGTGAGGTCGAAGGCGGCCAGGACGTGCGCGGGGACCGGGCCGACGGGCCCGGGCGCGTCCGGGTCGGTCCTGGGGCCATCCTCCGGCGTCGGGCTGATCGCTGCTGCCGAGCTGGCCTCGTCGTCGTCCCGCCGGCGTCGTGGGCGTGTCCCTCAGCTGGTGGTGCCGTCGGGTCGGGCGGTGCGGACGGGGCGGGAGGTGAGTGCGGCCAGCCCGGTGAGGGTGACGAGAGCGCCACCGAGGAGGAAGGGAGCGGCGGGGTCGGTGAGGTCGACGAGGACGCCGGTCGCGGCGTAGGCCAGGGGGGCGCCGCCCAGGCCAGCGAGGCTGGCGACGGACATCACGCGGCCGACCTGGTCGTCGGCGGCGGCGGCGAGGGTGAGGCCGCCGAGCACGGGGGCGATCACCCCGGAGCCGACCCCGAGGACGGCGGCGGCGGCGGCCGCGGCGCCCAACCCGGGAGCCAGCGCGACGCCGGCGAGGGCGACGCCCATGAGCGGCAGGCAGGCGACGCCGACCAGCCCGGCTCGCTGCGGGGAGCCGGTGAGCGTCAGGACCACCGAGGCCAGAGCGGCCGCGGCGCCCCAGGCGCCGAGGACCCAGCCGACGCCCTGGGGTCCCCAACCGGAGGCGTCGGCCAGCAGCGGCAGGCCGACGTTCAGCGCGCCGGCGAAGCCGAGCTCGGCGACGGCCGTGATGACGAGGAGGGGCAGCAGCAGGGTGTGGCCGCGGACGTAGCGCAGTCCTGCGGTGACGTCGTCCAGCAGGGCTCGCGCGGAGGGTCGTCGGTCGCTGCGTCGGTCTGCTCGCTCCTGCGCGCCGTCACCCCAGGGCCCGCGTCGCCCGCGCTGCTCGCCCTCGTCGTCGGCCGTGGCCGACATGGCCGATGCCGCGCGGGGGAGGGTGCGGGTGGTGGCCAGTGCGGCGACGGAGACGGCGAAGAGCCCGGCGCAGACGAGGTAGACCAGCGACAGGCTGCTGGTGGCGATGAGCCACCCGGCCAGCGGGGCGCCGGCGACGGCGGTGGCGCGGTGCACGACCTGGCGCATCGCGGTGACCCGGGACAGCTCGTGGTGCTCGACCAGGACGGCGGGCATCGCGCCGACGGCGGGGACGAAGAACGCGTCGATGACCCCGAAGGCGACGGCCAGGGCGATCAGGACCGCTGCGGAGGGCTGCTCGAGCAGCAGCACGGCCGCGACGGCGAGCATCACCGCGGTGCGGGCGCCGTCGCTGACCAGGGCGGTGGTGCGGGGCCCGACCCGGTCGGCCAGGGCCCCGCCGAAGAGCATCAGGGCGGCACGGGGGACCGCGCCGGCGGCGACGACCAGCCCGGCGACCGAGGGGGAGGCGACCTGGGTGGCGGTCCAGGCCAGGGCGACGAAGAAGACCGAGTCGCCCAGCAGGCTCAGGAACAGCCCGGTGACCCACCGCAGCACGTTGAGGTCGCGGTAGGCCGCCCTGGTGGGCGGGGCGGTGGCGGTCACGGTCACGGCTGGAACGGGAAGGCGTGCAGGAAGAGGAAGATGTGCTCGCGCCCGTCGGCCGAGTCCGCATTCTCTCCGGGTGTGGGGTCTGCTCCGGTCGAGGGACCGCTGCGGGTGGCCGGGTCGGTGGCTGCCCGTGCGGTGTCGCGGGCACGTTCGCGGTAGGCGCGCAGGACCGCATGCAGCTCCTCGTTCATCGCGGCGAGCTCGGCCGGGGTGAGTCGGAGCATGACGTCGGAGGAGACCGCGGCCTCCGACCACTCCGGGCCCCAGGAGGGCTGCTCGTCGCGCCAGGACTCCAGCCGCTCGAGCTGGTTGGCCAGGGCGGTGCGCTGCAGCGCGACCGCCGCGGCGCGGGCCTCGGGGACGTCGTCGGCCTCGGGCAGGGAGAAGCGGAACCCGTCGGTCGCCGGGCGCCACCACCGCTCGCGGCGGTCGTTGACAAGGTCCGGGGCCTCCTCGACGAACCCGTGGTCGCGCAGCCGGCGCAGGTGGTAGCTGACTAGCGCCGGGGACTCGCCCACCGACTCCGCCAGCCGCGAGGCCGTCGCGGCCTCCAGCGTGGTCAGGGCGTAGTACAGGCGCACCCGCAGCGGGTGGGCCATGGCCCGCAGGTCCTGGACGTCGTCGAGCCGTCGGTTCGGCTGCCCGGGTCGCATGTCGGCACGGTAGATCCGAAGGGTCTATTCCGCAACACATTTCTGGCGATGAAGGCCTCATTCATGAAAGCCGCCGGCGTTAGATTCACTGGCATGCTGCCAGTGGCGTATGCCACACCAACAAGGCTGCACAGCACGCCAGCCAGTGCCGCAGCACCGATGAGGACCCGCCTGCGGAGGCTCATGGGTGTGGACGCTAGGCGCGAAGCCTGCTCGCTGTCACTGCTTCTGCGCGTCTTGGACGCCTCAGACCTCGGGCAAGCCCTTTCAAGCGGACAGACTGTTGCTAGTGCGCGACCGACGGTGAGTTCAGCGCTGACGTAAGACCTAGCGCGGTGGTCCAGGGCAGCCCGGCGAGGCGGGCGACGGCCGCAATGGGGTCGTCGCCGGTGAGGGCGGCGTGCAGGGCCTGGTCGGCGACCTGGACGCGGCCGCGGCTGTCGCAGGCGCCGGTGAAGGTGCCGAACTCGGGGGTGGCCATCACGACGTCCTGCAGGTCGGCGCGCACGTCATCGCTCCAGGCGCGGTAGGCCAGCGGCGGCAGCCGGCCGTCGCGCTGGGCGCGCTCGAGGAGGCTGACCAAGACGCCGACGGGGGAGTGGGTGTGGGTGTTCGCGCCGACCGCGGCGTCGGTGCCCGCGGCCGCGGTCATGGCCCACGTCGTCCCCGTCGGGCCGGCGGTCTCGCGGACGAGCTCGAGCACCAGGTCGCGATGGACGTCGGTCAGCCCGCTGGCGCGGACTTCGAGGAAGAGGCGGATCTCTCCGGTCTCGTAGCGGGTCTGACCGACGGCGTCGGAGACGACCGCCAGGATGCCCGGGCCGTCGCCGGATGCGGCGCTCACGCCCTCGCCCCAGCAGGAGCGGCCGACGTAGGCGCCGATGCACTGGATGAGGCGGTGTCGGGCCCGTCGTCGGGGGGAGAGGGCATCGCCGCGGCGGCCACGGCCCACACGGATCCGATCCGGCTGGCGGGCAGGGCCCCGGTCTCGATGCGCTTGAGGACGGCCTGGCGGGAGATCCCGAGGGCGGCGGCGGCCTCGGGGACGCTGAGCAGCGGCGGGACGTCGACGAAGCGGGTGCGGTGGTCGAAGGCGTGGGTGGGCAGCACCTCGAGGCTGTAGGCGGGCAGGGGGCTGCTGTCCGGGCGGCGCACGTCGGCCAGGACGGCCATCGCGGTGCGGGTGGCCTGCGGGAGGTCGGTCGCCGGGAGCGTGGCGATCACCTCGAGGCGCCCGTAGGCGCTGCGGCCCAGCACCGGCCGGTAGGGCCGCAGGGTGTCCAAGACGGTGTCGGCCCAGTCGGCGTCGGCCAGCAGGCCTACGTCAACGACGTCGCCGAGCTCGGCGATGACGTTGAAGTCCGCCGGGGCGGCAGCGGTCGTGCGGGATGTCGTGCGGGACGCGGACACGCGGGACTCCTCGATGTTCAAACTGCCCCTGAGGTCGATGTCGACGGGAGGGGGCGGGGGATGGGGACGAGAGGCGCGGAGGTGGACGATGTGTGCGGGGGCCGGAGGCGGTTCGGTCGCCTCCGGCCCCCGTCCGATCACCGCCGGGGCGGCCACCGGAACCCGGCCCGCTTCAGCGGGGCCAGGCCGTTGAGGAGGGACCGCCAGTCGCTGGCGGTACCCGCCAGGACCGCGATCACCTCGCCGNACCGCCGGGGCGGCCACCGGAACCCGGCCCGCTTCAGCGGGGCCAGGCCGTTGAGGAGGGACCGCCAGTCGCTGGCGGTACCCGCCAGGACCGCGATCACCTCGCCGCCCTTGCTCACCATCAGGTGACCGTTGGCGGTGGTGACGACATCGAAGCCCTGGCGCTCCAGCGCCTTGACGACCTTCCTCACGTCCTTGTGCATGCTCTCACCCCCCTTGCTGTCCGACAACCAGAAACTAGCACGCCAGTTGCCCACCGACAATCGCACAGGGTGTCGATCGGACCGCGCGTGCGAGCCTGGCGAGATGGGCGACCGAGCAGGCCAGCGGCGGCACTGCTGGGTGGTGCTGCCGGACGCCGAACTGATCCCGGGCGTCGTGGCGGGCTGGCGGCGCGACGACCGCGGCAGGTGGCAGGCGCGCGTGGCCTACGCGCTCGAGGACGAGACCGGGGGAGTGGTCATCGGCTGGCTGCCAGCCAGTCTGCTGCGTCCTCACGGTGCGCCCTTGGCCGCAGCTGCGACGACCCGAGTTGACGCCGGGGCCGCGCGGTAGAAGGCGGCTGTACGAGCGGTTGACGTTGACCTCGGCCGAGAGGGACCTTCCGCGCCATGAGCCACGAAGAGCCTGCGACGGTCCTGCCCGCGTACTACTGCGACGGGACGGCTCGAACCGTCCACGCCCGAGAGCTCAATGCCGACGGCGTCGTCGAGGTCGACCACGAAGGCCGGCACTGGATCCCCCGAGGCGACGGCACCGCCTACTGGGTGCACGACTGACCCCACCGCGGTCGCATCGCCACCGACTGCCACGCCGGGCCCGGCGGAGGCCTCAGGGGCGACGGAAGTCCGGCGCCAGCGCAGGCCAAGGCGTGACGGGACCCCTCCACGGAGCGCGCGGCGCCGGCTCGTCCGAGCCGAGTTGGACCGACTGCCCGCAGATCGCACACCCCACCAGGTGGGACCTGGGCGGATCGGCCTCGCGGGCGGCCTTGCCTGCAGCCGCGGCGCCCGGGTGGAAGAGGTGCTCGTGCGGCGGGGGCGGCGGGTGCGGGCTCATGCCCGCGGACCGTAGGGGCGACCTCGGACAACGTCCGCGAGTGGTGCTCTTCGCCGACCGGCCGCGGTCATGCGTGGGTTCGCGTCACCGCCTTGCCGGCGTGAGGACGTTGGGCATTCGTTCTGCCACTATGTGTTCATGGCTCAGAAGACTCAGGTGACTCTTGTTGATGACCTCGACGGCTCGGAGGCCACCCAGACGGTGACTTTCGCCTTCCAGGGCACGAACTACGAGATCGACCTCAACGACCAGCACTTCTCGTCCATCGAGGAGTCCTTCGCCGAGTGGATCGGCGCCGCCCGCAAGACCACCGCATCTCAGGGGAAGGCCTCCTCGCGCGCCGCCTCCACCCGAGGCGGTGGCACCAAGCGCGCCGACCTCGACGACGTCCGCGCCTGGGCCCGCGACAACGGCCACACCGTCGCCGATCGCGGGCGCGTCAAGCAGTCCATCCTCGACGCCTACGACGCCGCCCACTGACGGCGCCCTAGGCCCGAGGAGCAGATGTCCAGGGGCCGCAGCCAGCGGCGGCGCGAGGCCAGGAGGTCGAACGCCGCCTCTGGCGTGTCCACCACCCCAGAGGGCCGGCTGAAGGTGACCATCGCGACGCTGCCCAGCGGCAGCGGACTCGCGATGGTCGGGCGGGACGTCGAACTGGTGCGGGCCACCCTGCTCTACGCCGACGAGATCGAGATCGTCTCGCCCGCAGCTCAGATGCTCGACAGCGTCCTAGAGGCCGCCCGGAACCCGGACGGCATGCTCGACTTACTTCTTGAAGCAGGTGCCGGGCTGCTCGACGGGGAGCATTCCGAAGACCAGTTGCGACAGACCCAGCAGGTCATGGCGGCCGTCAGATCCCCCGAGTGGCGCGCGAAGCTGGCGCAGTCGCCGCCGGACACCGAGGAGGGGGCGGCCCTCCACGACTTCTTCGCCAAGACGGAAGAGACGCTGCGTGAGGCCAGCGCGCAGATGAAGGCGACCGTCGCAGAGCTCGACGCGCGCTCGGGACTGACGGCCCTCCAGCCGGCCATCGACCAAGGCATCGTCACGATCCACCGTGCCGGCTACCTCGGCGCGGAGGGGTCGGACGAGGTGGTCGCGCGCTTCGTCGACCCGGAACCTGTCAAGCCTGTTGAGACGTGATGGTGCTCAGGTG
>NZ_JBBIAA010000017.1:0-17626 GCF_037482545.1 Pseudokineococcus basanitobsidens
CCACCCCCGACTGGCATGACCCCCACCGCAAGTACGAAGAGCCGAAAATGGCTCCGTAGGTCGCACTTCGACGACTTCTCGCGGGGAAGTGGCTCCGTAGGTCGCACGTCGACGACTTCACGCGGGGAAGTGGCTCCGTAGGTCGCACGTCGACGACTTCGCGCGGGGAAGTGGCTCCGTCGGTCGCACTTCGACGCCTTCTCGCGGGGAAGCGGCTCCGTTGGCCGCACTTCGACGACTTCGCGCGGGGAAGTGGCTCCGTCGGTCGCACTTCGACGCCTTCTCGCGGGGAAGCGGCTCCGTTGGCCGCACTTCGACGACTTCGCGCGGGGAAGTGGCTCCGTCGGTCGCACTTCGACGCCTTCTCGCGGGGAAGTGGCTCCGTAGGTCGCACGTCGACGACTTCTCGCGGGGCCCGGACCTCGTGGCACGCACCTCGAGGACGTCTCGTGCGTGAGGGGGCCCTGCACGGCACGCCGACGACGTCGCGACGGGGGCGGTGGCTGCTCAGCCGGTGAAGGGCAGGCGGTGGAGCTGCTCGGCGTCCTCGCGGCGCTGCGCCTCCTGGCGGCGGAGCCGGTCGAGGTCGCGGCGGCGGCGTTCGGCGAGCACCGCCGCGAGCACCCGCTCGGGGGGCGCCGAGGCCGGTGGCGGCGGGAAGACGCGCTCGGCGACGTCGGCCCGCAGCATCGCGCCGAGCCGTTCGCGGGACGTCGGGTTGAGACGTCCCCGCCGGGCCAGGAGCTGCCGGCAGGCGAGGGCGAGCGGCGGGGGCAGCGCGCCGACGTCGGCGCTGGCGGCCCAGCCCGCGAGCTCCGGCGGCATCACGACGGCACCGACCTCCTGCCGGGCGGCGCGCTCGCGGACGACGAGCGTGCCGGCCAGCAGGTCGCCGATGCGCTTGCCACGGCGGTTCGCGAGCGCGGTGATGAGCGCCGGCCCGCCCGCGAGCAGCCACAGCTCGAGGACGCCGGTGAGCGCGCGCACCAGCGCGTGCCGGAAGCGCACGGGCCCGCCGTCGTCGCGGACGACCCGGGTGCCGACGACGAGCCGCCCGAGCGACCGGCCACGGGTCAGCGTCTCGACCGCGACGGGCAGGACGACGAAGAGGACGGCGAGCAGCAGGCCGACCACGGTCGCCACCGCCGAGGTGTCGTCGAGCGGCAGCCGCGGGAGGGCGACGACCGCGACGAGGACCCCGACGACGACGACCACGGCGGCGTCGAGGAGGCCGGAGACCAGCCGCAGGGCCGGCGACGCGCGGGGGAGCTCGAGGACGACGGCGTCACCCGTCACCACACCGGTGCCGAGGGCGTGCGCGAGGGCCTCGTCCTCCCAGCGGCCGGCGCCGACCTGCGTGCTCACGCCGCCCATGCTGGCAGGTGGGGCCGTCGCCGTCGCCGTCGCCGTCGCCGCCGCCGGTCGCCGTCCGGCGGCGTCGACGTCCACCCGTCCGGGCCGTCCGCACCGGCGCGCCGCCGCAGGAGGTGCGGGCGTCGGTAGCGTGACGGTGCCCGCGGGAGCCGTGGGTCCGCTCGTCCCGCAGGAGGTGCCCGGTGGACGTCGACGCCTTCGTCGAGGTGCACGAGCCGACGTGGCGGCGGCTGGAGGCGTTGCTCGAGCAGGGGCGGCCCTCCGGGGCGGACGCCGACGAGCTCGTCCGGCTCTACCAGCGCACGGCCACGCACCTGTCGCTCCTGCGGGCCGAGAACCCCGACCCGGTGCTCGTCTCCCGCCTGTCGCGGCTCGTGGCCCGCGCGCGCCACCGGCTCGGCGGGGTCCGCGAGCCCGCCTGGCGCGAGCTCGCCCGCTTCGTGCTGGTGTCCTTCCCCGTCGCGGTCTACCGGGTCCGCCGGCTCGTCGTCGCCATCGGTGTCCTCTTCTGCCTCGTGGGCGCGGCCGTCGCCGTCTGGGTGGCGGGCGACCCGCAGGTGCTCGCGGCGCTGGGCAGCGAGCAGGACGCGCGGCAGTACGTCGAGCGGGACTTCGTCGACTACTACTCGCAGAACACGGCGGCGTCCTTCGCCGGGCAGGTGTGGACCAACAACGCCCGCATCGCCGCGCTCTGCGTCGCGCTCGGCGTCGCCGGGTTCCCGGTCGTCTACCTCCTGGGCGCCAACGCGGTGGGCGTCGGGCAGGCCGCGGGCCTGCTCTTCGCCTACGACCGCGGCGACGTCTTCTTCGCCTTCATCCTCCCGCACGGCTTCCTGGAGCTGACGGCGATCTTCGTCGCCGGCGCCGCCGGCCTCCGGATCTTCTGGGCGTGGGTGGCCCCGGGCCCCCGCACCCGTGCCGACGCGCTCGCGACCGAGGGCCGGGCGCTGTTCACCGTGGCGATCGGGCTCGCCGGCGTGCTGGCGGTCTCGGGCGTCGTCGAGGGCTTCGTCACGCCGGCGCCCTGGCCGACCTGGCTGCGGGTGGGCGTCGGCTTCGGGGTGTTCTGCGCCTTCGTCGTCTACGTCGGCGTCCTCGGCCGTCGCGCCGCCGCGGCGGGCGAGACCGGCGACCTGCGCGCCGGTGACGTGGGGGACCTGGCGCCGACCCGCGGCTGACGCACCCGGACCTCTCCCGGCCGCTCCGGACGCCCGCTCCCCGCCCCTACGCTCGCCGCCCGTGAGCGCATCCCGCCCCCGAGCAGCCGCCGGCCCCGAGGGAGGTGCCGGGGGACCCTTCCGGGGGTGGACGCTCCACGGCGACGGGCGCACCGTCGGGCCGGGCGAGGTCGTCGCGCCGGGGGAGCGGCTGCGGTGGTCGCGCACCGTGCTCGTCGGCGCCCAGCACGTCGTCGCCATGTTCGGCGCGACGTTCCTCGTCCCGCTCATCACGGGGCTGCCGCCGGCGACGACGCTGTTCTTCTCCGCCGTCGGCACGCTGCTGTTCCTGCTCGTCACCGGGGGCCGGCTGCCGAGCTACCTCGGCTCGAGCTTCGCCTTCATCGCACCGATCGGCGCCGCGTCGGCCCAGGGCGGGACGGCGACCGCGCTCGGCGGCGTCGCGCTCACCGGTGTCGCGCTCGCGCTGGTCGGCGGCGTCGTGCACGTCGCGGGGCCACGCTGGGTCGCGGTGCTCATGCCCCCCGCCGTCACCGGGACGATCGTCGCGCTCATCGGGCTCAACCTGGCGCCCAGCGCACGCACGAACGTCGAGGAGGGCCCCGTCACGGCGGTGGTGACGATCGTCGCGGTCGTCGTCGCCACGGTGGCCTTCCGGGGCCTGCTCAGCCGGCTCGGCATCCTGCTGGGCGTGCTCGTCGGGTACGTCGTCGCCCTCGTCCGCGACGAGGTCGACCTCGCCCCGGTGCGCGACGCCGACTGGTTCGGCCTCCCGCCCTTCACCGCCCCGACCTTCGACGTCGCCGTGCTCGGGCTGTTCCTGCCGGTCGTGCTCGTGCTCGTGGCCGAGAACGTCGGGCACGTCACGTCGGTCGCGGCGATGACGGGCGCCGACGTCGAGCGCCTCACCGGCCGCGCGCTCGTGGCAGACGGGGCCGCGACCGTGCTCGCCGGCCTCGGCGGCGGCTCGGGGACGACGACGTACGCGGAGAACATCGGCGTGATGGCCGCGACACGGGTGTACTCGACGGCGGCCTACCTCGTCGCCGGTCTCGCGGCGCTGGCGCTGAGCCTGTCCCCGAAGGTGGGGGCACTCATCGCGACCGTGCCCGCCGGTGTCCTCGGCGGCGCCGCCACCGTGCTCTACGGGCTCATCGGCGTCCTCGGCGCCCGCATCTGGGTGCAGCACCGCGTCGACTTCGGCGACCCCGTGAACCTCGTGACCGCCGGCACCGCGCTCGTGGTCGGCATCGCCGACTACACCCTGGTCGTCGGGGAGCTCAGCTTCGGCGGCATCGCGCTGGGCGCCGCGACCGCCCTCGGCGTCTTCCACGGCATGCGCGGCATCCAACGGCTGCGCGGCACGCGGCCGCCGGACCAGCGGGCCGACGTGGTGGACGCCGCCGAGGCGCCCTGAGCGAGGCGCCCTGACCGAGCCCCGACCGAGCGCTACAGCCTCCCGGCGGCCTTGAGCGCGAGGTAGGCGTCGGCCAGCCGGGGCGGCAGCTCCTCCGGCGTCCCGCGGACGACGTGGACGCCGGCGCGGGAGAGGCGCTCGACGAGACGGTCGGTCTCCAGCAGCGTCCGCTCGGCGGCCGCCGCGTCGTAGACGGCCACCTCGTCGCCGCGGCCGGCGCGCATCTGCGCCAGCCGGGGGTCGGTGACCGAGGCGACGACGACCTGATGGCGCGACGTCAGCTGCCCCAGCACGGGCAGGAGCCCCTCCTCGACGGCGGCGGGCTCCAGCGGCGTCAGCAGGACGACGAGCGCCCGGCGGGTCAGCGACGTGCGCAACGTCCGGACGACGAGCGGCCAGTCGGCCTCCGTGAGGCGAGCCTCCAGCGGCGCCATCGCCTGGACCAGCGCGGGCAGCAGCGCGGCGCCGGTCGCCCGCTCGACCCGCGCGCGCACGCGGCGGTCGACGGCGACGAGGTCGACGCGGTCACCCGCGCGGGACGCCAGCGCGGCCAGCAGCAGCGCCGCGTCGAGGGCGGCGTCCAGGCGCGGGGCGTCGCCGACCCGGCCGGCCGCCGTGCGCGAGGTGTCGAGGACGAGCAGCACCCGCCGGTCCCGCTCCGGGCGCCACGTGCGCACGACGAGCTCCTGGCGCCGGGCGGTGGCCCGCCAGTCGATGGAGCGGACGTCGTCGCCCTCGACGTAGTCGCGCAGGCTGTCGAACTCCGTGCCCTGCCCCCGCACCTGGACGGCCGAGCGGCCCTCGAGGTCGCGCAGCCGCGCGAGCCGGCTCGGCAGGTGCCGCCGCGAGCGGAAAGGGGGCAGCACGCGCACGGACGCCGGGACGTCCCGCGACCGCTGCCGGGCGGCGACGCCGAGCGGGCCGAGCGCGCGCACCGTGACGCGGTCGGCCTCCCGGTCGCCCCGGCGGGTCGGGCGCAGCGACGTGACCAGGCGGCGCCGCTCCCCGGCCGGCACGTCGAGGGCGTGCCGGTCCTCGCCCGAGCCCGCCGACGGCGGCCACGCGTCGCGGACGACGCCGCGCAGGCGCCGGCGACCGGGGTTCGTGACGAGCAGCTCGCTCGTCGTCGCCTCCCCGAGGCGCAGCGCCTCGGGGACCCGGCGCTCCAGCGCCAGCGCCCGCGGCGAGGCCGCCAGCAGCAGGTCGGCCCCGACGGCGAGCACGACGACGAGCGCCCACGCCGCGGCCGGGACCCACCCGGGCAGCAGCGCGACCGGCACCGCCCCGAGGGCGACGAGCAGGACGAGTCGTCCGGTGACGGCCACGGGCGGCCCTCAGCGGGGCACGGCGACGCCGGCGAGCACGCTCGCCAGGACGGCGTCCACCGTCACGCCCTCGAGCTCGGCCTCCGGGCGCAGCTGCACGCGGTGGCCGAGCGTCGCGGGCGCGAGGGCCTTGACGTCGTCGGGCGTCACGTAGTCGCGGCCCTGCAGCCAGGCCCAGGCGCGGCTCGTCGCGAGCAGCATCGTCGCGCCGCGCGGGGAGACCCCGAGCGACAACGACGGCGCCTCGCGCGTCGCGCGGCAGACGTCGACGACGTAGCCGAGCACCTCGGGCGCCACCCGCACCGCCGTGACGGCGCGCGCGCCGGCGGCCAGGTGCTCGGGCCCCGCGACGGGGCGCAGCCCCGCGGCGGCGAGGTCGCGCGGGTCGAAGCCGCCGGCGTGCCGCTGCAGCACCTCCAGCTCGGCCTCCCGCGCGGGCAGCGGCAGCCGCAGCTTGAGGAGGAACCGGTCGAGCTGCGCCTCGGGCAGCGGGTAGGTGCCCTCCTGCTCGACGGGGTTCTGCGTCGCCGCGACGACGAAGGGCCGGGGCAGCAGCCGGGGGCGCCCGTCGACGGTCACCTGCCGCTCCTCCATCGCCTCGAGCAGCGAGGCCTGCGTCTTCGGCGGCGTGCGGTTGACCTCGTCCGCCAGCAGCAGGTTCGTGAAGACGGGCCCCTCGCGGAAGACGAGGTCGGAGACGCCGGCGTCGTAGACGAGCGAGCCCGTGACGTCGCCGGGCATGAGGTCGGGCGTGAACTGCACGCGCGCCGTCCCCAGCCGCAGCGAGGCGGCCAGCGCGCGCACGAGCAGCGTCTTCGCCGTCCCCGGCACGCCCTCGAGCAGGACGTGCCCGCGGCACAGGAGCGCGACGACGAGGCCGGTGACGGCGACGTCCTGGCCGACGACGGCCTTGCCGACCTCGGTGCGCACGGCCCGCAGGGCGTCGCGGGCCTCGTCCGCCGAGGGCAGGCCGGGCTCGTGGGCGGGCTCACCGGCGGGCTCGACGGGCCGGCCCGCCGGCGCGGCGGCGTCGGGCACCGGGGGAGGCGGGCTGTCGGGGTGGTGGGTCGGCTCGGTCACGAGCGTCGGACCTCCTTCTCGAGGGCGTCGAGGTCGTCGGCCAGGGCGACGAGCCCGCGGTCGTCGGTGGGGGCGGGGGAGCGGTACAGGGCGTCGACGTCGGCGGCGGGGCGGCCGGACGACGCGGCGGCGGCGGTGACGACGGCCGTGGTGGCCGCCGGGCCGGTGCCGGACGGCACGCCGAGGCGCTCGGCGAGCCGGGACAGGGACGCCGCCCGCAGCGTGGCGGCCGCGTGGTCGCGGGCGCCGGCGGAGCGGTAGAGGCGGGCGCGCCCCTCGACGGTCTCGGAGGCGCGCACGACGACGGGCAGCCGCTCCGGCACGAGGCGGCCCAGCCGCCGGCCCCGCCACAGCAGCAGCACCAGGGCGGCGACGACGAGCACCTGGCCGGCGCGCACGAGGCCGCGCGGGACGAGCGCCGAGAGCGGTGCCGGCCCGTCGGCGGACAGGCCGGGGTCGAGGGGGTCCGGCAGGTACCAGACGAGCGTCGGGTCCGCCCCGAGGGTGCGCAGCGCCAGCGCCGCGTTCCCGCTCTCGGCGACGGCCTCGTTCGTCAGCACCTCGGGCTGCCCGAGGACGACGACGCGGCCCCGGGCGCCGTCGCCGCCCGCGCCGGCGTCCACGACGACGTAGGGCGCACCGCCGAAGGGCAGCCCGTAGCACGACGTCACGGCCGGGTCCTCGTCGTCGCGGGGCTCCACGAGGGAGCCGCCCCCCGTGGCGTCCCCGGCGGCCTGCGCGGCGGGCAGGGCGCACTGCGGCGGGACGTCGTCCGCCGTCTCGACGTCGTCCGCCGGGCGCAGGGACGGCGCCAGGGCCGCCAGGACGTCCTCGTCCGGGGTGACGAGCAGCAGGTCGGCGCCGGAGCCCGCCAGGTCCTCCAGCTGCGACGGCCCGAGCGGCGACGTCGGGACCAGCAGGACGGCGCTCTCCTCGGGGCCGGCAGCACGCACCGCGTCGACGGTGGCGCTCGTCGTCGTCGTCCGGACGACGTCCACGCCGAGGTCGTCGAGCACCTGCGCCACGGCGCGCGAGCCGCCGGGGGTCGGGCTGGCGGGGTCGAGGTCGGCGTCCGTGGTCCCGAGGGAGGAGAGGACGAGACCGGCCAGGACGAGGAGCCCGAGGACCACGAGGAGCACGGTGCTGCGCCGCGGTTGCCGCGGGCGTCCGCGGGCCGCGGGAGCCCCGGGGGCCTCGGGGGCCCCGGGGCCCGCGACGTCGCCGGAGGTGCCCGCGGCGGGGCGCGTCGTCACGGGCATCAGCGCGGCGCGCCGTCTTGCGCGGCGGGGGCGACCTCGCGGGCCGGGCGGGCGGCCCGCACGCGCGCGTCGAGGGCCCGCAGGCGCGCGTCGTCGTCGGCGCTGCCGGGGGCCGAGCCGTAGACCACGTCCTCGAAGGTGCGCGCCCCGGCGCGCAGGTCCTCCGCCACGCCGGGCAGCGCGGCGCCCATCTCGGCGGCCGCCTCGGTCGACGTCCGGCCGGGGCGCTCGTCGAGCAGGACGCGCTCCTCGGCCCCGCGCACGACGGCGCGGAAGCGCTCGGCCACGGCCCCAGGCCAGTCCCGTGCGGCGGCGCGCTCGTCGGCCGCGCGACGGTGCTCGTCGGCGCTCCGGCGGCTCGTGCCCCCGAAGACCTCGACGGGCTCCGCACGGCGCCGGCGGCGCAGGACGACCTGCCCGGCCACGCGCAGCGCGACCAGGACGAGCGCGGCGACGACGACCACGACGACGACGTCGACGACGGGCCCGGCGTCGAGGTTGTCCGGGAGGAGCTCGCCGAGCCGCTCGAGCAGCCAGGTCAGCGCCCGCCGCAGCAGGGACGGCTGCGCCTCCTGGTAGACGCCCCCCGACAGCTCGCGCAGCAGGAGGTCCTGCGCCTCCTCGCGGGAGACGTCCCCGGGCGGCGGCACGGCCAGGGCCCGACCGGCGACCAGCGCGGTCAGGGCGACGCCTCGGCGGCGCGGGCCAGCTCGACGTCGAGCCCCTCCTGGCGGATCCGCAGGTCGGTGTAGAGCAGCGCGGTGACCGCGGAGACGAAGGGGACGACGAGGATGCTCGCCACCGTGGAGAACAGCAGCGTGACGAGGGTGGCGACGGCCGACGGGCCGGCGCCGGCGCCGAGCGCGCCCACCACGCCGCTGATGAGCGCCGCCGGCCCGACGAGCACGGCCTGGGCCAGCCCGGCCACGACGGTGGTCAGCAGGAGGACGCCGAGCACGCGCCACCAGGTGCCCCTGACGAGCGAGCTGCTGCGGCGCAGCGAGTCGACGACCCGGCGCCGCTCGAGCAGGAGGACGACGGCCGCGAAGGCCCACCGGACGTAGAGCCACACCGTCAGGACGACGCCGGCGAGGAGCCCGACCACGAGGCCCGCGGCCCCGGCGCCGTCCGAGCCGGACAGGAAGGCCAGCGCCCCGACGGCGACGGGCGCCAGGACGACGAGCCCCAGCAGGAGCCCCTGCAGCAGCGAGAGCCCCACGAGGGCCAGGAGACGCCCCTTGACGCGGTGCCACAGCTCGCCGCCGCGGATCTCGCGGCCGACGACCGAGCCGCTGACGGACAGCACGAGCAGGCCCGTGAGGGCGGTGGTCGCGAGGAAGCTGACGATCGTCGTCACCGGGTCGGCGCCCGTGAAGCTGGTCGCGGTGAAGGCGACGTCACCCTGGCCGGCGCCGGCGCCGGCCAGGGTGTCGTTGAAGAAGCCGGCGACGGCGCCCCCGAAGAGCGGTGTGAGCAGCAGGGAGAGGACCGCGACGCCGCCGAAGACGACCGCCGAGACGCCGAGCATCACCTTCGGGTTGGCGCTGATGGCGCGGAAGCCGCCCTCGAAGAGCTCGAAGACCCCGAGCGGGCGCAGCGGCACGATGCCCGGGCGCTGCGGCGCCGACCAGGCGGGACCCGCACCGGGGGGCGGCCCCCAGCCGGCCCCGGCCGACGAGCCGCCGACGGCAGGTCCGCCGTCCGCCGGGGGACCGGCCGACCACGGGGGAGCACCGCTCGGCTCCTGTCCCCCGCCGTCGCTCCCGCGGGGGCCTTCGGGGCGGCCGGGAGCTGCCCATCCCTGGTCCTGGCTCATGGCGGCGCGGTCCTCCTCGTGGCGGCGGGTCGCCCAGGTCGGCGGGTCGCCGATGCTCCCACGTCCACCCCGCCCGGCGCGGGGCGACGCGGCCGCCCGCCCCGGGCGGGTCAGCCCCGACCGGCCCGCCGGCGACGGGTCAGCTCGCGGTCCCGAGCCCCCGGTAGCTCCAGCCGGCCTCGCGCCACGCCTGCGCGGGCAGGCAGTTGCGGGCGTCGATGACCGTCGGCCGCGCCGCCGCGACCTCCAGGAGCGCCACCGGGTCCGCGGTGCGGAACTGCGGCCACTCCGTGAGCACGAGGACGACGTCCGCGCCCGCGACGGCCTCCTCGGTGGACGTGCCGAAGGTCAGCGACGGGAAGACGCGGCGCCCGGTCTCGCCCGCCTCGGGGTCGTGGACGACGACCTGCGCCCCCCGCAGGTGCAGGCCGGCGGCGACGTTGAGGGCGGGGGAGTCGCGCACGTCGTCGGTGTCCGGCTTGAACGCGGCGCCGAGCACGCCGATGCGCCGGTTCAGGACGCTCCCGCCGCAGGTCTGCACCGCCATGTCGATGACCCGCTGCCGCTGGCGCATGTTGATCTCGTCCACGTCCTGCATGAAGGAGACGAGCGAGTCGGCGCCGAGCTCGCCGGCGCGGTGCATGAGCGCGCGGATGTCCTTGGGCAGGCACCCGCCGCCGAACCCGAGGCCGGCGTTGAGGAAGCCGCGGCCGATCCGGACGTCGTGGCCCAGGGCGTCGGCCAGCTGCGTCACGTCGGCGCCGGCCTTGTCGCACACCTGCGAGATCGCGTTGATGAAGCTGATCTTCGTCGCGAGGAAGGCGTTGGCCGAGACCTTGACGAGCTCCGCGGTCGGCAGGTCCGTGACGATGAACGGCGTGCCCGCGTCCACGGAGGACGCGTACACCCGGCGGAGCAGGTCCTCGCCCCAGGCCGAGGCGCCGCCGACGACGACCCGGTCGGGACGCAGGGTGTCGGCCACCGCCTTGCCCTCGCGCAGGAACTCCGGGTTCCACGCGAGCTCGACGCGCAGGCCCGACGGCGCCGTCTCGCGCACGCGCTGCGCCATCCGCGCGCCGGTGCCGACGGGGACCGTCGACTTGCCCACGAGCAGGGCGTCGTGGGTCAGGTGCCGGGCGAGGCCCTCGAAGGCCGCCTCGACGTAGCGCAGGTCCGCGCCGTTGGAGCCGGGCCGCTGGGGGGTCCCGACGCACACGAAGTGGACGTCGGCGAAGGCGGCGGCCTCGGCGAGGTCCGTGGTGAAGCGCAGGCGGCCGGACTCGACGCCGCGCACGAGCAGCTCGGGCAACCCGGGCTCGTAGAACGGGACCTTGCCGGCGGACAGCGCCTCCACCTTGGCCGGGTCGACGTCGACGCCGACGACCTCGAAGCCCAGCTCGGCCATCGCCGCCGCGTGCGTGGCGCCGAGGTAGCCGGTGCCGATGACGCTGATGCGCGGCCGTCCTCCGTCGGCGGGGAGGTGGGCGGGCATGGCGGCGGTGGCCTCGGTCATGGCGGGCGGTGTCCTCCGGGTCGGCTGGCGTCGGGCGCGCGCCGTCGCGCCCCGAGAGCATGCCACCGGTGGCGCCCTGGCAGGCGCAGGCGGACGACGCGCGGGGCGCCGGGACCTCGGGCCGGCGGCCGCCGGTGCCACCATGGTGCCCATGACCCCTCGCGTCCTCGTGGTCGACGACGACACCGCGCTCGCGGAGATGATCGGCATCGTGCTGCGGGGGGAGGGCATCACGCCCTCCTTCTGCGCGGACGGCACGGGTGCCCTGGCGGCCTTCCGGGAGGGCAAGCCGGACCTCGTGCTGCTCGACCTCATGCTGCCGGGCGTCGACGGCATCGAGGTGTGCCGGCGCATCCGGGCCGAGTCGGACGTCCCGATCGTCATGCTCACCGCGCGCAGCGACACGACCGACGTGGTCGCCGGGCTCGAGTCCGGTGCCGACGACTACGTGCCGAAGCCCTTCAAGCCGAAGGAGCTCGTCGCCCGCGTGCGGGCGCGGCTGCGCCGCAGCGAGGACGAGGTGCCGGAGACGCTGCGCACCGGTGACCTCGTCATCGACGTCGCGGGGCACAGCGTCACCCGCGGGGAGCGGCAGATCTCCCTCACGCCGCTGGAGTTCGACCTGCTCGCCGCGCTGGCGCGCAAGCCGTGGCAGGTCTTCACCCGCGAGGTGCTGCTCGAGCAGGTCTGGGGCTACCGGCACCAGGCCGACACCCGCCTGGTCAACGTCCACGTGCAGCGGCTGCGCAGCAAGATCGAGCACGACCCCGAGCACCCGGAGATCGTCCTCACCGTCCGCGGCGTGGGCTACCGGGCCGGTGCGGTGGCGCCCGACGCCGGGCCGGCGCCCGACGGTGCCGACCCGGGCTCCCTGCAGGGCCCCGGCGCCCCGGGGGCCTGAGCGCCGTGGCGCGGGGGGTGCCCGCGGGCGCCCCGACCGGGGGGCGGGAGCGGCACGGCCGTGTCCCGGTGGTGGTCCGGCGGGCCGCCGGGGCGGCGGCGCAGCGGTGGCGGCGCTCGCTGCAGCTGCGGGTCGTCGGCCTGACGGTGGTGCTGTGCCTGCTCACCATGGTCGTCGTCGGCGGCTTCCTCGCCGACGCCATCGGGGAGCGCCTGTTCGACGCCCGCCAGGAGCAGGCGTTCGGCGAGGCCGCCGAGGGGGCGGCGGCCTTCCAGGAACGGCTGGACCAGGCGGACGTGCCCACCGTCGTCGAGCTGCAGCAGTTCCTCAACGACAACCAGGAGGCGCTCGCCTCCGTCGGCGGCGGCGCCTCCCGGGGGTTCCTGCTGCTGCGGGACCCGGAGAACACCGCCACGTCGACGGTCACCGGCCTGGCGAGCGCCGGGCTGACCCAGGAGCTGCTGCCCGACGAGCTGCGCGTGGCGGTCGAGGACAAGCCCACGCAGCAGTCCGCTCCCGTGGCGCTCCCGACCGCGGACGGCACCGAGCCCGGCCTGGCCGTCGGCCAGCGGGTGGACCTCGCGCTCGCGGGCCAGTACGAGCTCTACTTCGTCGTCGACCTCCGGCAGGAGCAGTCGACCCTCGACGCCGTCCAGCGCGTGATCGCCGTCGGCGGGCTGCTGCTCGTCCTGCTCATCGGCGGCATCGTCTCCGTCGTCACGCGCGTCGTCGTCCGCCCGGTGCGCGCCGCGGCCGGCGCCGCGTCACGGCTGTCGGCGGGGGAGCTCGACCAGCGGCTCGACGTGCGCGGCGAGGACGACCTCGCGCTGCTGGGGCGCACGTTCAACGAGATGGCGTCCTCGCTGCAGCGCCAGATCACCCAGCTCGCCGAGCTCTCCCGCCTCCAGCAGCGCTTCGTCTCCGACGTCTCGCACGAGCTGCGGACGCCGCTGACGACCATGCGGATGGCCGGGGAGGTCCTCCACGAGGCGCGCGACGACCTCGACCCGGCGGCGCGCCGGTCGGCCGAGCTCCTCATGACTCAGCTCGACCGCTTCGAGGCGCTGCTCGCCGACCTCCTGGAGATGAGCCGGTTCGACGCCGGCGCCGCGGCGGTCGACACGGAGGTCGTCGACCTCGGGGTGCTCGTGCGGCGCGTCGTCGAGCACGCCGAGCCCGTCGCGGACGCCCAGGGGGTGCCCGTCTCCGCGCACGTGCCCGAGCTGCCCGTCACGGCCGAGGTGGAGGCGCCGCGGGTCGAGCGCATCGTGCGCAACCTCGTCCTCAACGCGGTCGAGCACGCCGAGGGCCGGCCCGTCGAGGTGCTCCTCGCGGGGGACGAGCAGGCGGTCGCCGTCCTCGTGCGCGACCACGGCGTCGGGCTGCGCCCCGAGGACGCCGAACGGGTCTTCGACCGCTTCTGGCGCGCGGACCCGGCCCGGGCACGGACCACGGGGGGCAGTGGCCTCGGCCTCGCGATCTCCTCGGAGGACGCCCAGCTGCACGGCGGCCGCCTGGAGGTCGTGGGACGCCCCGGCGTCGGCGCCGCCTTCCGGCTGCTCCTGCCGCGCGTGCTCGGCGGTCCCGTCGGCCTCGCCCCCCTCGCGATGCCCGACGACCTCGCGCCCGACGTGCCGCCGGACGACCCGACGGCACCGAGCGTGCTCGTCGAGGGCCTGCCCGGGGTGGTCCTCGTGCCGTCGGCCGCCGGCTCGCCCGGTGCCTGGGGCGACGCCGGGGCCGAGGCGGCCGCCGACGCCATCGCCACCGCCTCGCTGCCCGTCGTGCCCCCACCGGTGGCCCGTCGTGGGTGAGCGCGCGGTCCCCGGCCGGGAGCGACGGCTCCGCCGGGCGGCGGCGGCCACGCTCCTGCCCGTCCTGCTCCTGCTCGCCGGGTGCGTCGACCTGCCGAGCCAGGGGCCCGTGGTCGCCGGTCTGGCCCCCGGCGCCGAGCCCGCCCCGCGCTTCGTGGCCGCCGGGCCCGCACCCGGGGCGTCCCCGGTCGCCGTCGTCGAGGGCTTCCTGCGCGCGTCGGCCGCCTTCGACGACGACTACCCGGTCGCCCGGTCCTACCTGGCGCCGAGCTCGGCGCGCTCCTGGCGGCCGACGACGCAGGTCGTCGTGGTCTCCGCGCGGGGCCTCGTCGTGGGCGGCGGCGGCGGCCCGCAGCTCTCCGAGACCGACGGCGCCCCGGCGGCGACGCCGACGTCGGGGGCGGTCCGCACGGTGTCGGTCAGCGCACCGCTCGAGGGGGTCGTGGACGCCCGCGGTCGCTGGACGACCGCCGGCAGCGGTGCCTCCTACGCGGTCGACCTGGACGTCGTGCGGGTGGAGGGCGAGTGGCGCATCGACCGGCCGCCGGACGAGGTCGTCCTCGGCCGCGACGTCTTCTCCCAGCTCTACGTGCCGTTCGAGCTGCAGTGGCTGACCCCCTCCCGCGACGCGCTCGTCCCCGAGGTGCGGTGGTTCCCCGGGCGGTCGCCCAGCGCCACGCTGCTGGTCTCGGAGCTGCTCGCGGGGCCCTCGCCGTGGCTGGCGGACGCCGTGACCACCGCCGTCCCGGACGGGGCCGTCCTGCTCAGCGAGCCCCCGGCCGTGCCGCTGGACGACCGCGGCCGCGCCGTCGTCGACCTCAGCGAGGAGGCGCGCGCCGCGAGCGCCCCCGACCGGGTGCTGATGCAGGCGCAGCTGGAGGCGACGCTGCGCGGCGTGCCGGGCGTCCAGGGCGTGCAGCTGTCCGCCGAGGGGAGCGCCCTGGACGTGCCGCGCGCCGACCCCGACCTCCTGGACGACCCGGTCGTCGTGGACCCCCCGGTCGTCCTCTCCGGGGGGCGCGTCGCCCGCCTCGACGGCGACGGGGCCGAGGTCGTGCCGGGGCTGCTCGACGTCTCCACGCTGCTGCCGAGCGACCCCGCCGTCGGGGTCGACGGGCTCGTGGCCGTGCTCGTCCAGCAGCGCAGCCAGCTGCTCGTCGGCCGGCCGGACGCCGAGGACGACGGGCTGCGCACCGTCCTGTCGGGCGCCGACCTCGTGCCCCCCAGCGTGGACCGACGTGGGTGGGTGTGGTCGACCCCGGCCCGCGCGCGGGGCCAGGTCGTCGCGGTCGACGACGGGGGCCGGCTCGTGCGGGTGGCGGCGCCCTGGCTCGACGGGCGCCGCGTGCTCGCCCTGCGCGTCTCCCGCGACGGGGCCCGCGCCGCGGTCGTCTCGACGGACGGCGCGAGCACCCGCCTGGACGTGGCGGGGGTCGTGCGCTCGGCGGCCGACGGCGGTGCGCCCGTCCGGCTCGACGTCCCGGACTCCCCGCCCGTGCCGGGCCTGGAGGAGGCCACCGACGTGACCTGGGTGGACTCGACGCAGGTGGCCCTCCTCGGACGTGCGGAGGGGGAGGAGGGCACCCGGCTCCTGCTCGCGCGGGTCGACGGCTCCCGCGTGCAGAGCGCCGCGGCACCGGACGGGGTCCGGCGCCTCACCGCGGCCACCGGCCCGGGCACCGTGCTGCTCGACGCACCGGGCGGCGGGGTCCTCGCCCGCTCGGGGCGGGCGTGGGTCCTGCGTCCGGGCTCCGAGAGCGCGACCGACCCCAGCTACCCCGGCTGAGCGTCACGCCCGCACCACCGACGACCCGACGACCCGACGACCGGACGACCGAGGCCAGGGCCCCGCGGGCGCACCGGGGCTGTGGACGTCGTCGCCCGTCCACAGCCCCGCGCGGTCGCGCGGCGTGGCGCGGGGCCGGACGGCAGGCTCGGTCCGTGGTCACCGCAGGCCGTCGTGCCGCCCCGCCGGGACCGGTCGCCGGCGCCCTCGGCGCGCTCGCCCGGGCCGTGTGGCCCGTGGCCTGCCCCGGCTGCGGGCTCCCGGACGTCGCCGTGTGCGACGGCTGCCGCCGCTCGCTCCTCGGCCCTGCGCCGGTCGTCGCGCCGTCTGCGGCGGGCACGCCTCCCGTCCGGGCGGGCGCGGCGTACGAGGGACCGGCACGACGGCTGCTGCTGGCCTGGAAGGAGCAGGGACGCCACGACCTGGCGCCGCTGCTCGCCGACGCCCTCCGGCGCGCGGGCTCGGGCGCGCTCCCGCCGGACGTCGTGACCACGCGCGGCGTCGCGCGCCCGTGCGGGCGACGGCCGAGGGGGCGGCCCCTCGGGCTCGTGCCGATGCCCTCCCGGGGGTCGGCGGTGCGCGCCCGCGGCGACGACCTCGTCGCCGACCTGGCGCGACGGTGGGCGAGGGTGCTGCGCGCCGGTGGTCGGCCCGTGGTCGTGGCTCCCGTCCTCGCGCTGCGCGCCGGCGCGGGCGACCAGGTGGGCCGGGGCGCCGCCGCCCGCGCGGCCGCCCGCAGCGGCGCCCTGCGCCTGCGCGGGGCCGCTCCGGCGACGTGCGTGCTCGTCGACGACGTCGTGACGACGGGGTCGACGCTGTCCGAGGCGGCGGCGGTCCTGGGGCGCGGGGGCGCGACCGTGCTCGGCGCGGTCGTCGTGCTGGCGACGCCGCCACCCCGGGGTGCCGGCCCCCGGTACCGCGGATCGGTGGCGAACCCTCCGTGAACGGACGTCACAGCCTGCTGCTGCCGCGCGATGACCGCCTCGGGGTGCCGCACGGCGCGGGTGGGCGCTAGCGTCCCGACATGGAGCCGCGCTGGACGAGCCCCGAGGCGGTCGTCGGGCCGCGCGGGGTCCGCCGGGTCGGGCGCGTGCCCCCCGGGCTCCGTCGCCCGGGGGCACGACCGACGTCGCCGGCAGCCCCGAGGTCGCCGGCAGCCCCGAGGTCGCCGGCGGGCCCGACGTCGCAGGCGGACCCCGGGGGGGACGTGGGGCCCACGTCGTCCGGCCGGGGCGCAGACCGCCCGCTGCCGCTCCTGCCTCCCCGTCGTGCCGTCCCGCGCACGACCGAGGAGGTGGTGCCGACCGCTCGAGCGACCGCTGCCCCCGCCTGAGGCCGGCAGCGGGTCGGTGCACCACGCCCCCCACGCAGGAGGACCCATGGAGATCACGCTCACCACTCGTCACACCACCGTCCCGGAGCGCTTCCGGCGGCACCTGGAGGACAAGCTCGCGAAGGTCGAGCAGGTCGCCCCCCGGGCCGACCGGCTCGACGTCGTGATCAGCCACGAGACGAACCCGCGCCAGCCGCAGAGCTGCGAGCGCGTCGAGCTGACGCTGCGTCACCGGCGCGAGGTGGTGCGGGCCGAGGCGTGCGCCGACGACGCGCACGGGGCGCTGGACCTCGCCGAGGAGAAGCTCATGGAGCGCCTGCGCCGGCTGCGGGACCGGCGCAAGGTCCACCACGGGCGGCAGACGCCGTCGTCGGTGCGCGGCATGCCCTCCGAGGGTGCCGTGCCGCCGGTGGCGGCCGTGCCGCCGGCGGGTGGTGCCGACGCGGTGGAGCCGCCGCCCGCGGCCGTCGGCACCCTGGGCGCGGGCGAGGACCCCGACGAGCACGGCCTGGCGGAGTCCGTCGGCGAGTCCCCCGTGCGCATCCGGGAGAAGACGCACCTCGCGCACCCGATGAGCGTCGACGAGGCCCTCGCCCAGATGGAGGCGCTCGGCCACGACTTCTACCTCTTCCTGTGCCGGGCGACCGGGGCGGTGAGCCTGGTCTACCGGCGGCGCGGCTGGAGCTACGGCGTGATCCGGCTGGACGAGGCGCCGGCGGAGGTGCCGCAGGACGCGGTGCCCTCCGACGCCACCGCCCGCATCGGCGCGTAGCCGGTGGCAGCAGGCCCGGCGCGGCGGGGACCGTCGCGGGGGGGGGGGGGGGGGGGGG
>NZ_JBBIAA010000017.1:17712-58701 GCF_037482545.1 Pseudokineococcus basanitobsidens
GTCGGGCCGTGGCCGGCCCGACGGGGGACGAGCCGGACGAGCCGACCCAACCGGTGCGCGGGCCGCACCGAACGCAGGGGCAGGAGAGGTGCTCGGGACCGCGCCTCGCCGCGGGTCGACGACCGGCGGCCGGGGACGGGGTCGTGGCGAGATCGTGATGCGTCACGCAGGGACAGCCGGTCCCCGGAGCGGGCACGCTCGCGCTGGCGGTCGGGGCGGTGCCCCCGTCCAGGAGGGGGTCGACGTGGTGCCCAGTGCTGCCGACGGGGCGGGGAGCCCCACGGGCGGAACGCCCCTCGCGGTCGCCGAGCAGGCGGACGAGCCGGCCGTGGCCGACGCCGCGGCCGAGCCCATCCGGGTCCTCGTGGTCGACGACCACGTCCTGTACCGCCGGGGCTTGGAACGGGTCCTGGAGCTCGAGGACGACGTCGTCATCGTCGGGGAGGCCGGCGACGGCAGCGAGGCGATCGCCCGGGCGGAGGAGCTGCTGCCCGACGTCGTCCTCATGGACGTGCGGATGCCCCGGCGCAGCGGCATCGAGGCCTGCGCGGCCATCCGCGAGGTCGCCCCGAGCGCCCGCATCGTCATGCTGACCATGAGCGACGAGGAGGAGGACCTCTTCAGCGCCGTCCGCGCGGGCGCCGTCGGCTACCTCCTGAAGGACGTGCCGGGCGAGGAGGTCGCCGCGGGCCTGCGGGCCGTGCACGGGGGCCAGTCGCTCATCAGCCCGTCGATGGCCAGCCACCTGCTCGCCGAGTTCGCCGCGCTGAGCCGCCGGGGCGCCGCCGAGGCCGACGTGCCGGCCGTGCCGGCGCCGCGCCTGACGGCGCGCGAGCTCGAGGTGCTGCGCCTGGTCGCGCGGGGGCTCACGAACCGGGACATCGCCGGGCAGCTGTGGATCTCCGAGAACACCGTGAAGAACCACGTCCGCAACCTCCTCGAGAAGCTGCAGCTGCACTCGCGCATGGAGGCCGCCATGTACGCGGTCCGGGCGAGGCTGCTGGACCCGGAGGAGTAGACCCGGAGGAGTAGACCCGGAGGAGTAGCCCCGGAGGAGTAGACCCGGAGAAGTAGACCCGGAGGAGTAGCCCCGGAGGAGTAGACCCGGAGAAGTAGACCCGGAGGAGTAGCCCCGGAGGAGTAGACCCGGAGGAGTAGACCCGGAGGAGTAGCCGGGCGTCCGCCGGTGGGGGTCGTCCGGACCCCGGGGCGGACCGTGGTGGCCGTGCCCGTCCCGCGACGGGCGTGGCAGCATCCGCGCCCGTGGCGGGACCAGGCGCAGCGGCACGCGAGGTGCTCACGGCCGCGCAGGCGCGGCGGACGGCGCTGGCGGCCCAGGGCCTCGCCCGTCCCCGTCCCGAGGGGCGGCCGACGCCGCGGCACCTCCAGCGGGTCGTCGACCGTGTCGGCGTCGTCCAGCTCGACTCGGTGAACGTCCTCGCCCGCAGCCACCGGCTCCCCTTCTTCAGCCGCCTGGGCCCCTACGACGACGAGCTGCTGCGCCGGGCCGGCGAGCGGTCGCCGCGCCGGCTGGTCGAGTACTGGGCGCACGAGGCCAGCCTCGTGCCGCCTTCGACGCACCGGCTGCTGAGGTGGCGGATGGCCCGGGCCGCCGACGAGGCGTGGGGCCGCTACCGCCGGATCCTGTCCGAGCGCCCGCGCCTGCTCGACGACCTCCTCGCCGCCGTGGCCGAGGGCGGCCCCGGGACGGCGGCCCAGCTCACCGCGCGGCTGCACCCCGGCGCGCCCCGCAGCTCGGCGGGCTCGTGGATGGTCGCGCCCACCGAGGCGGTGCTGGCCGGCCCGGCCCGCGACGTCAAGGCCGCGGCCGAGCAGCTCTTCTGGTCGGGCGAGCTCTCCGCCGCCGGGAGGACCGCCCAGTTCGAGCGGGTCTACGACCTCAGCGCCCGGGTGCTGCCGCCCGAGGTGGCGGGCGCGCCGACGCCGTCCGAGGACGAGGCCGTGCGCGGGCTGGTCGAGATCGCCGGCCGGGCCCTCGGCGTCGCGACCGAGCCGCAGCTGCGGGACTACTTCCGGCTGCGCCCCGAGCAGTCGCGGGCCGCCGTGGCGGCGCTCGTCGAGGACGGCGTCCTCGCGCCGGTGCGGGTGCGGGGCTGGCGCCGCCCGGCGCTGCTGCACGCCGGGGCGACTTTCCCCCGCCGCGCGACCGGCCGGGCCCTGCTGTCGCCGTTCGACTCCCTCGTCTTCGAGCGCTCGCGGGCCGAGGAGCTCTTCGGCGTCCGGCTGCGCCTGGAGATCTACGTGCCCGCGGCGCGGCGGGTGCACGGGTACTACGTCCTGCCGTTCCTGCTCGGCGACGCGCTGGTCGCGCGCGTCGACCTCAAGGCCGACCGCGGCGCCCGCCTGCTGCGGGTCCAGGCCGCGTGGGGCGAGGCGGGCGCGCCGGAGCACGCGCCGGCCGAGCTGGCCGACGAGCTGCGGCTGATGGCCGGCTGGCTCGGCCTCGACGACGTCCTCGTGGTCGGCCCCGGCGACCTCGCCCCCCGGCTGGCGGACGAGCTCCGCCGGGGCTGACGCCCCGGGGCGGCCGCGCTCACGCGCCGTCGAGGTCCGACGCCGTGAGGAGGAAGCGGTCCAGCCGCACCGGTGGGCGGCCCTCGCCGTCGGGGGCCAGGTCCCACCCGGCGGGGTGCATGCGGGCCCGCCGCGCCACGGCGACGCTCGCGGCGTTGCCCGGCTCGGCGCGCACGAGCACCGCTGGCAGCCCGAGCCCGCCGACGTCGGCGGGCAGCAGCGCGTGCCGGGCCGCGGCCCGCAGCGCCGCGGTGACGACACCGCGTCCCCGCGCGTCCGGGTGCGCCCAGTAGCCGACCTCGGCGGGGCGCCCGCCCTGCCCGAGGCCGAACAGCGTCGTGGAGGCGAGGGCGGTGCCGGAGGCGGCGTCGGCGACGCACCAGCCGACCGCGTGCCCCTGCGCGGCGTCGGCGCGCAGGCCCTCGACGAAGGCGCGCGCCTGCTCGGGGCCGTAGGGCTCCGGCAGCTGGGTCAGCCACCGCCGCGTCGTCGGGTCGGTGCACGCCTGCACGACGCGGGGGACGTCGTCGTCCGCCCAGGGCCGCAGGACGGCCCCGGCCGACGGCAGCTCCACGCGGGGGACCTCGAGCCACGGCGTCGCCGGCTCCGTCGGGTCGCCGGCGCACCAGGTCCCCACCCAGGCGTCGTGCAGCTCGCCGCGCTGCGCGCTCCGCCGGCGCACCACGCCCTCGACCCGGATCCCCGCGGCCCACGCGCAGCGCCGGCTGGGCCAGTTGCCGACGTGCGCCTGCCAGCGCACGACGGCGACGCCACGGGCCGCGGCCCACGGGAGCAGGGCGCGCAGTGCGGCGGCGAGGTGGCCGCGGCCGCGGTGGCGCACGTCGAGGCCGTAGCCGACCTCCGCCCCGCCGTCGTCCGCCGGGCGCAGGCTGACGGTGCCGGCGTGCTCGCCGTCGACCTCGAGGGCCCAGGTGAGGTCCCTCCCGCTCGCCCAGCCGGCCGGCACCACCTCCCGGACGAACCGCTCGGCGTGCTCGCGGCGGTAGGGGACCGGGACGGTCGTCCACCGGGCGAAGACCTCCTCGGAGGCCATCGCGAGCACCGCGTCGACGTCGTCCCGGTGGTCAGCCGGGTCGGCGGTGCGGTAGCCGCGCAGCCGCGCGCCCTCGCGGACGGGGATGTCGGGCGGGGTGTCGGGCAGGTCCGGGCCGGGCAGCTCCATCCCCGGACCCTCCCGGGCCCGACCCGGCGGCGCAACGGACATCTCCCTGACATCTCCCTGCCGTCGCCGTCGTGCGACCGGCGCGGCGGCGGCGCAGGCTGGCGCCATGGCCCAGGAGCAGCAGGAGCAGCAGGAGCAGCAGAGGCAGGACGTGCAGCGGCGCGACGACGGGTGGGTGCTCGTCGAGGACGGCGTCGAGGTGGCCCGTGTCGCCGCCGAGCCCGCGGGCGACGGCGTCGTGGCCCTCACCCACACGAGCACGGACCCCGACCGTCGCGGCGAGGGCCTCGCCGGCTTGCTCGTCGCGGGGGCGCTGGCAGACCTGCGGGCCGACGACCTGCGCGTGCGCCCGGACTGCCCCTACGTGGCCTCCTGGCTCGAGGACCACCCGGACGAGAAGGACCTCGTGGCCTCCTGAGCCGACCGGGACGCCCCGCCCGACGGGTCCCGCGTCACGGCCGTGGGATGCCGGAGGGTGACCGCCGCGTGCGTAGCATGACGGCCGACCTGACCAGCCGCGCCGTCTCCCGCCCGGGACGCACCACCTCCCGGGACGCACGACCCCGGGGGCGACGCAGAGGGCGGGCGCGCCACCGCGCCCGCCGACGACATGGGGAGCGCGCGCCGTGGGGATGCTCGAGAAGCTGCTGAGGGCCGGCGAGGGCCGCGCGCTGCGCCGCCTGCAGGGCCTGGCCGAGCAGGTGGGCGCGCTCGAGGAGGACTACGAGGCGCTCTCCGACGCCGAGATGCGCGAGGAGACGGACAAGTTCCGCGAGCGCCTGGCGGACGGCGAGGACATCGACCACCTGCTGCCCGAGGCCTTCGCGAACTGCCGCGAGGCCGCGCGCCGCAGCCTCGGCCAGCGCCACTTCGACGTCCAGGTGATGGGTGGGGCGGCCCTGCACCTGGGCAACATCGCCGAGATGAAGACGGGCGAGGGCAAGACGCTCGTCGCGACGCTGCCGGCCTACCTCAACGCCCTCACCGGGCGCGGCGTGCACGTCATCACGGTGAACGACTACCTCGCGTCCTACCAGAGCGAGCTCATGGGCCGCGTCTTCCGCTTCCTCGGCGTCAGCTCCGGCTGCATCACCGACGGGATGCGGCCGGAAGCGCGGCGCGAGCAGTACGCGCTCGACATCACCTACGGCACGAACACCCAGTTCGGCTTCGACTACCTGCGCGACAACATGGCGTGGCAGACCGCCGAGATGGTCCAGCGCGGGCACGCCTTCGCGATCGTCGACGAGGTGGACTCGATCCTCATCGACGAGGCCCGCACGCCACTCATCATCTCCGGCCCGGCGCAGGGCGACGCGACGCGCTGGTACGGCGAGTTCGCAAAGGTCGCCCGCACGCTGAAGGTCGACGTCGACTACGAGGTGGACGAGAAGAAGCGCACGGTCGGCGTCCTGGAGAGCGGCATCGAGAAGGTCGAGGACCGGCTCGGCATCGCCAACCTCTACGACTCGGTCAACACCCCCTACGTCGGCTACCTCAACAACGCCGTGAAGGCCAAGGAGCTGTTCCGCCGCGACAAGGACTACGTCGTCACCGACGGCGAGGTCCTCATCGTCGACGAGCACACCGGCCGCATCCTCGCGGGCCGCCGCTACAACGAGGGCATGCACCAGGCCATCGAGGCCAAGGAGGGCGTCGAGGTCAAGGCCGAGAACCAGACGCTCGCCACCATCACGCTGCAGAACTACTTCCGGATGTACGACAAGCTCTCCGGGATGACCGGCACCGCCACCACCGAGGCCGCCGAGTTCCAGGGCACCTACTCCCTCGGCGTCATCCCCATCCCGACCAACCGCTCGATGCAGCGCATCGACGCCTCCGACCTCGTCTTCAAGAGCGAGGAGGGCAAGCTGGACGCCGTCGTGGAGGACATCGCCGAGCGGCACGAGAAGGGCCAGCCCGTCCTCGTCGGCACGACGAGCGTGAGCAAGAGCGAGCGGCTGTCGGCGCAGCTGGCCAAGAAGGGCGTGCGGCACGAGGTCCTCAACGCCAAGCAGCACGCCCGGGAGGCGGCGATCGTCGCGATGGCCGGGCGCAAGGGCGCCGTGACGGTGGCGACGAACATGGCCGGCCGCGGCACGGACATCATGCTCGGCGGCAACGCGGAGTTCCTCGCCGTGCAGCGGATGCACGCGGAGGGCCTGGACCCGGCGGAGAAGCCCGAGGAGTACGAGGCGCTGTGGCCCCAGGTGCTCGCCGAGGCGGAGGAGGCCGTGCGCTCGGGGCACGACGAGGTCGTCGAGCTCGGCGGCCTGTACGTGCTCGGCACCGAGCGGCACGAGTCCCGCCGGATCGACAACCAGCTGCGCGGGCGCTCCGGCCGCCAGGGCGACCCCGGCGAGTCCCGCTTCTACCTCTCGCTGCGCGACGACCTCATGCGGCTGTTCAACTCCGGTGCGGCCGAGGCGCTCATGGCGCGCACCGGCTTCCCCGAGGACCAGCCGCTGGAGTCGAAGGTCGTGACCCGCGCGATCCAGAGCGCGCAGGGCCAGGTGGAGGCCCGCAACTTCGAGATCCGCAAGAACGTCCTGAAGTACGACGACGTCCTCAACCGCCAGCGCCAGGTCATCTACGACGAGCGTCGCCGCGTGCTGGAGGGCGAGGACCTCGCCGAGCAGGTGACGCACTTCCGCGACGACGTCATCACCGGCTACATCACCGCCGCGACGGCCGAGGGCTTCGCCGAGGACTGGGACCTGGAGCAGCTCGTCACGGCGCTGGGGACGCTCTACCCGATCAGCCTGTCGGTGGAGGACCTCGAGGAGGAGGCCGGCGGCCGCCAGCAGATCACCCGGGAGAGCCTCCTGGAGGAGGTGCTCTCGGACGCGAGGCTCGCCTACGGGCGTCGCGAGGAGCAGCTCGGCGAGGAGGCGACCCGCCAGCTGGAGCGGCGCGTCGTGCTGTCGGTGCTCGACCGCAAGTGGCGCGAGCACCTCTACGAGATGGACTACCTCCAAGAGGGCATCTCGCTGCGCTCGATGGCCCAGCGCGACCCGCTGGTGGAGTACCAGCGCGAGGGCTACCAGCTCTTCACCGCGATGATGGACGCCATCAAGGAGGAGTCGGTCGGCTACCTCTACAACCTCGAGGTGCAGGTGCAGCCGCCCCAGCCCGCGGCCCCGTCCCCGACGGCGGACCCCGCGCTCGGCCTGGGCGTGGCGGCCGCGGCCCCGCAGCTGCGGGCCCGCGGGCTCGACGAGCCGACGACGCCCCAGCGCCTGGCCTACAGCGCCGGGTCGGTGGACTCCGAGGACGGCGTCGAGCGGCGGGTGGAGAACGCCGACGGCACCAGCACCTCGGGCGACGGCAACCGCGCCCAGCGCCGGCAGGCCCGCCGCCAGGCCTGAGGAGGGCGCCGACGGCGTCCCCGCGGCTACCCCACCTCGACCGCGGTCGCGCGCCAGCGGCGGTCCCAGCCCTCGAGGCGCAGGGCGACCGCGCGGACCCGGTCGCCGTCCACGACGACCGCCGAGGCCTCGACGACCCCCTCCGACGGCCGGCACACGTGCACCCGGCGGACGACGGCCGGCCGGCCCGCCCGCGACGCACCCGCCCCGGAGGGCGACGAGGGGCGTCGGGACGGCCGGGCCGGCCGCAGCCGCGCGGCCAGCGCCGCACGGCGCTGCAGCTCCGCGTGCACCTCGAGCGTCGTCCACCGGACGAGCTGGGCCGCGGGGCGATGGCCGGAGAGGACCTCGACGACGGCTCCGGCGAGGGCGCCGCACGTGCCCGCCGGGTCCGGGAGCTGGGCGTGCGTGCTGGCCCGGGCGGCGACGAGCGGGTCGGCGTCGGACCACGGCGGCCGGTGACCCGGCGCCCCGGGGAGGACGAGGACCTGCTGACCCGGGTGCTGACCGGCGTGCTGGTGGGGGTACCGGTCGCCCCGGGCGACGCCCGGGTGGTCCGGCAGCACGGCCGGCGGCGCGCTCACGGGCACGGGCAGGAGGCGGACGCGCGAGCCCGGCGTCGTCGGGCGCACCGCCGTCGGTGCGTCGGCTGCGCCCCCGGTCGGGCCCTCCTGGTCCTCGGGAGCGCGGCGGCGCGGGGACGCCCCCGCCGGGCACCCGGGGCGTGCACCGCGGGACACCCCCGCCGGCCCGCGGTCGCAGCGTCGTCCCCGTGCCGCCGTGGCCGCGGTCGTGAGCTCCTGGGTGGTCATCGGGTCGTCTCCTCGACGGGGGCGCGCAGGACCTGGCCGGGCCGGAGGAGGTCCGGGTCGTCCCCGACGACGTGACGGTTCGCCGCGTACCAGGCGGGCCACGTGGCGGCCACCTCGGCGTCGTCCGCGCCGGCCGGGAGCGACCGGGCCGCGATGCCCCACAGCGTGTCCCCGCGCACGACGACGACCTCCCCGGCGCCCACCTGCGGGCGGGGCGCGGGGACGACGAGCGCCTCGGCCGCCGTCGTCGCCTCCTCCTTCGGCCGCACGGGCGCCGTGGGGCGCCAGGTCACGTCGGGAGCCGCCCCGACGGCGTCCGGGGCCCGCGCGCCGTCGGTCGCGGCGCTGTCGACGGGCACCGTGAGGGCCGTGCCGCTCGTCACGTCGAGCACGACGCCCGACGCGGCCGGGGCGGCGAGCGCGGGCGCGGCGGCCGCCAGCGGACCGACCCCGAGGGCGGCGACCAGGGCGCCGCGCAGGACCGCCGGCAGCAGGCGCCCACCGGCGCGGTGCAGGACGCCCGCCGCCCGAGAGGCCTGGGGTGCCGTCCGGGCCGCGACGACCAGCAGGCCGCCGAGGGCCCAGGCGCCGGCCAGCAGCCCGCCGGCCCCCGCGGCGAGCCCCGCGACGGCGTCGTCGACCTGACCCGCCGGGCCGAGCGCCGACGCCAGCGACGAGGACGCCACGTGCAGGAGCGCCGCGGCGAGAGCCGCGAGGCCGAGGGCCGCGACCAGCACCGCGGCGGCGCGGCCCCGTCGCGGGCCGTCGCCTCCGCCTGCCGCCGGGGAGGGCGCCGTCGTGCCCGCGAGCCGCTCGCCGGTCGTCGGGGGGCGACGGTCCACCGCCGCCCGCGGGCCCGGGCGCGACGCGGGCGGCCGGGCCCGGGGCCCGGGGACGTCCCGCTGCCGCGGCGAGGAGCAGACGGGCGACCGGCGCGGTCGCGGGGCGCGGCCGCCACCACCGTCGGCGGGACCGGCCGGGCCCTGGTGCGCGACGGGACGGGACGTCCGTCGGCACCGTGCGGTGCCGGCGGGGCCCGTCCCGGGGCGGTGGCGGTCGCGGTGGTCGGGCTGCGATGCGCGCGGGTGCTGCACGGCGGTTCTCCTCGGTCGGCGCCTCGCGGCGGTCCGGTGGCGACGAGGCCTGTGTAGAGCACGAGGGGTGCGCACGGCAACGTTTGGCGCTGTTTGGTGGTCATCACCACCCGTCGGTGTCGACGGGTACGCGTCTGCCGGGTGAGGGCTACGGTGCCGCGATGCGGTGGGAGCGGCTCTTCGCCGACCTGGAGGGCCAGCTCGAGCAGGAGGACGCCGCGGCGCTGCGCGCCGAGGTCGCCGACCGGACCAGGGCGGAGCAGGCGGACGTGTGGCTCGCCGAGCGGCTGCGCGCGCACGTGGGGCAGCGGCTGGTCGTCCACCTGCTCGGTGCCGCCGTGGTGGAGGGCCGCGTGGAGGACGTCGGCCCGGACTGGGCCGTCCTCGCGGAGCCGTCCGCCCGGGGGCAGGCGCTCGTCCCGCTGGCCTCGGTGGCCTCCGTCGCCGGTCTCTCGCGACGGGTCGCCGTACCGGCGGGGGAGGTGCTGCGCCGGCTCTCCCTGCGCACGGCCCTGCGCGCCCTCGCCCGGGACCGCTCACCCGTGCGCCTGGACGTGCCCGGCTCCGAGCTCACCGGGACGCTGGACCGGGTGGCGGCCGACCACGTCGATCTCGCGCTGCACCCGCCGGGCGAGCCGCGTCGGGCGGGTGCCGTCCTCGAGGTCCGCGCCGTCCCGCTCGCCGCCCTCCGCGTCGTCCGGAGCACGTGAGCCGGTCCCGCGGCGGCCCGGGCGGTCAGACCGGGGCGGTCAGGCCGGGGCGGTCAGGCCGGGGCGGTCAGGCCGTGGCGGTCAGGCCGTGGCGGAGGACCCGCCCCCGGGGACGTCCGCGGACGGTCCGTCCGCGGCGTCGAGGCCGCCGCGGTCCACCAGCGCGCGGGTCTGGGAGTACATCCGCCGGATGTACTCCTCCAGCTCGGTCGTCTCGACGCGCCACTGCCCCCGCCCGCCCACCTTGATGGCGGGCAGGTCCCCGGAACGGACGAGGGCGTAGGCCTGCGCCGAGGAGATGCTCAGGATCTCCGCGACGTCCGCCAGGGGCAGGAACCGAGCGGGCACGTCCACTCCTCGCTTCGACGACGACCGCCACGGGGGCGGGACCGACCGGCGCGACCGGGCGGGAGCCGCGACCACGGCGCCCGGACCGGCGGAGCGGCGAGTCTGGCACGTCCGGTGGACGACGCCGGCACGGTCGGGTGGTCCTGTGGACGACGGCGCGGCCGACGGCCGGACCGCTGGCAGCATCCCCGCGAGCCGCCCGACCGGGCGGTGGGCCGCCGGGGCCGCAGGTGGTCCTGCGTCGGCGGCACCGACCGACCGGCTGCCGGCCGGTCCCAGGCTGGAGGTCGCCCGTGGCCGTGCCGGATCGCTCGGGAGCCCCGTCGGCGGTGCCGCGGGCGGGGGCGCCGGCCCGGCGCGTGGCGGTGCCCTCGTGGCGCGACCCGCGGCTGGCGGTCGGCGTCCTGCTGGTGCTCGCCGCCGTCGTGGCGGGGTCCCGCGTCGTGGCGGCGGCCGACCGGACCGTCCCGGTGTACGCCGCGGCGCAGGTGCTGACCCCCGGGGAGCCCGTCGGGGCCGACGACCTCGACGTCGTCCGCGTGCGCGTGGACGGCGGGGCCGGGGCCGGGGCCTACGTCGCCGCCGACGAGTCGTCGGGAGGCGGGGCGCCGGAGGGCCTCGTGGCGCTGCGCGGCGTCGGCGCCGGGGAGCTCGTGCCGGCGGCGGCCCTCGGGGCCGCCGGCTCCGTCGAGGTCCGCCCCGTCGGCGTGCCCGTGACCGGCGCCCTGCCCGACGGGCTCGTCCCCGGCGCCCTCGTGGACGTCTGGGTGACCGCGGTCGACCCGACGACGCCCGGGGCCCGCCTGGACCCCCGGCGGGTCGTCGCGTCGGCGCCCGTGGCCGAGGTCGACGACGACGCCGGCGGTCTGGGGACCGCGGCGGCGACGACCGTGCAGGTGCTGGTGGGCCCCTCCGAGCTCCCCGACGTCCTCGCCGCCCTGGCCGCCGACTCCCGGGTCGCGCTGGTCCTCTCGCCCGGCGGCGGGTCCGGGGCCCCGGCCGGGCAGCAGACGGCGCAGGAGCCGCGGGAGGCGGCGGCGGACGAGACCGAGGAGCAGGCAGCAGGAGCGGGAGCGGACGAGGCCGGCGACGAGCAGGCCGGCGCCGACGCGGGCGGGGACGACGCGGGCGGGGACGCCCCGACGTCCGCCGCAGGAGGCGCACCGGCACCGGAGGGGACGGCCGCTGCGGCGCCCACCGCGGCGGCGCCCCCTCCCGCGGCGGCTGCGGCGTCCGAGACCTCGGCGGCCCCGGCGGGAGCGGGCGCCGATGGCTGAGACCGGGGTGGTCGTCGCGGTGACGGGCGCCTGGGAGGCACCGCTCGTCGGCGCGCTCGGGCGCTCGCGCGAGCTGGTGGTCCTGCGTCGGTGCGCCGACGTCGCCGACCTGCTCGCCGCCGCGTCGACGGGACGCGTCGCGGCCGCCCTGGTCTCGGCGGACCTGCACCGCCTGGACCGCTCCTGCGTCGCCCGCCTCGAGGCGGCCGGCGTCGTCGTCGTGGGCCTGGCCGCCCCTGCTGCCCTGCGCGAGCAGGAGCCGCGCCTGCGGGCCCTGGGGGTGGCGGCGGTCGCCGCCGTCGACGCGCCGGCGGTCGAGCTCGAGCGCGTCGTCGCCGGGGCCCTCGCGGCCGCCGGGGCCGCCCGGGCGGCGGCGGCCGGACCGCCGGAGCGCCCCCGGGCGCGGGTGCCCGAGGTCGCGGACCCCGCCGCCGCCCTCGACGCGGTCGCGCGTGCGGCGGCGTCCGGGGGCGACGACCGGGTCGCGAGCGGCGAGGAGGAGCTGCTCCTCACGCCGGACGGGGCCCCCGCCGGCCCTCCCGGCCGCCTCGTCGCCGTCTGGGGGCCCGCGGGGGCGCCGGGCCGCACGACGGTCGCCTCCGGCGTCGCCGCGGAGCTGGCGGCCGCCGGCCGGCGCGTCGTGCTCGCGGACGCGGACACCCACGCCGCGAGCCTCGCGCAGGTCCTCGGCGTGCTCGACGAGGCCCCGGGGCTGGCCGCCGCCTGCCGGGCCGCCGGCGCCGGCTCCCTCGACGTCGCCGCCCTGCGCCGCCTCGCCGTGGAGGTCTGCCCGCGGCTGAGGCTGCTCTCGGGCGTCTCGCGCAGCAGCCGGTGGCCCGAGCTGTCGCCGTCGGCCCTGGACCGCGTGTGGGAGGTCGCCCGCGGTGACGCCGACTGGGTGGTCGTCGACCTCGCCGCCCCGCTGGAGTCCGACGAGGAGCTCAGCTACGACACCGCGGCGCCGCGCAGGAACGGCGCCGCGCTGACCACGCTGGCGGCCGCGGACGTCGTCCTCGTCGTCGGCGCGGCCGACGCGGTGGGGCTGCAGCGGCTGGTGCGCGGCCTGGCCGAGCTCGGCGAGGCCGTCCCGGGGACGCCCGCCCCGCGCGTCGTCGTCACCCGGGCCCGGGCCTCGACCGTCGGGACCCCGCCCGAGCGCCGCGTCCGGGACGCCGTGCTGCGCTTCGCCGGCGTGCGGGAGGTGGACGTCGTGCCGGACGACCGGCCGGCCCTGGACGCGGCGCTGCTCGCCGGCCGCACGCTCGTCGAGAGCGCACCGCGCTCCCCGGCCCGCACCGCCCTGGCCGCCCTGGCCGCCTCGCTCGACGCCGACTCCGGCACCGACTCAGGCACCGGCACCGGCTCCGGCACCGGCTCCGGCACCGGCTCTCGCGGCACGGCGGCCGTCCCGCGGCGGCGCCCACGGCTGCGCCGCCCGCGCCGACGGGCCGGCTGAGGACGGCACGGGCCCGACGCGGACCGGACGCGCGTCCGCGTCGGGGTCCGCGCGCCGTGGGTGCCCCGCCGTCGGGCAGGCTGGGTGCTCCCCGGGGCGGCTCGGCGCCGGGGGCAGGCGGAGGAGGTGGGCGGTGCCGGACCGGCTGAGCGCCCTGGACGCGTCCTTCCTCTACCTGGAGGAGAGCGCCACCGTCATGCACATCGGCTCGGTCATGGTGCTCGAGCCGCCGCCCGAGGGCTTCGACGTCGAGGCCCTCGCGCGCTCCGTCGGGGCCCGCACCGCCTACGTCCCGCGCTACCGGCAGCGGGTGCGCACCGTGCCCGGCCACCTCGCCAACCCGGTGTGGGTGGACGACGAGCGCTTCGACCTCGACTTCCACGTCCGTCGCACCGCGCTGCCCCGCCCGGGCACGCGCGAGCAGCTGACCGAGCTCGTCGCGCGCGTGCAGCCACGGCGCCTGGACCGCACCCGGCCGCTGTGGGAGGTCTACCTCGTCGAGGGCCTGGCCGGCGGCGGCCTGGCCGTCATCACCAAGACCCACCAGGCCATGGTCGACGGCGTGGCCGCCGTCGACCTCGGCCAGGTGCTCCTGGACGACGCCCCGTCCTCCGGCGCGCCCCCGGGGACGACGTGGCGCCCCGCGCCGGAGCCCTCGCTCGTCGAGCTGGTCACCGGGGCCCTCGTGGACGCCGTCCGCCGGCCGCCGCAGGTCCTGGAGACCGTGCGCGCCGGGGCGGGCGACGTCCGGACCGCGGTCCGCCGGGCCTCGAGCACCGCGACGGGGCTCCTGCGCGCCGCGTCCAGCGCCGCGGGGCCGCAGGGCGGCCCGCTCGACGTCGTCGTCGGGGAGCAGCGCCGCTTCGCCGTCGTCGACACCGCGCTGGAGGACTACCGGGCGGTGCGCCGCGCCGTGTCGGGTGCCCCCCGTCGGCGGGCCGGGCGCGGCGCGGCGGCCCGGGACGAGCCCGTCCCCCTCGTCGCGCGCACGGACCTGCACGACGTGGTGCTCGCCGTCCTCGCCGGGGCCCTGCGCGGCTGGATGCTCTCGCGCGGCCTGGTCCTCGCGCCGTCGGCCGTCGTCCGCACGCTCGTCCCGCTGAGCGTCACGGCGGGTGACCTCGACGACGGCTCCGCGCCGGACCGTGGTGCCGGCGGGCGGGGCGGGCCGCCGCCGGCCACGGAGGTCGTCGGGCACCTCGTCGACCTGCCGGTGGGGGAGCCCGACCCCGTCGTCCGGCTCCAGCGGGTCTCCTTCGGCATGCGTGCCCCGGGGGAGGGGCGCCGGGTCGGCGCGCGGGAGCTGGCCGGCCTCGCCGGCTTCGCACCCCCCACGCTGCACTCCCTCGGCGTACGCGTCGCCGGCTCGCTGAGCCACCGGGTCTTCAACCTCGTCGTGACGAACGTCCCGGGGCCCCAGCACCCGCTCTACGTGGGGCCCGTGCGGCTGGCCGCCTCGTACCCCGTCATCCCCCTCGCCGCCGGCCAGGGCCTCGCCGTGGGGGTCACCAGCTACGACGGGGCGGTGTCCTACGGCCTCAACGCCGACCGCGACGGCCTGCCGGACCTCGACGTCCTCGCCGAGTGCGTCACCGACGCCCTGGCCGAGCTCGTCGACGTCACGGCGGGGCCGCCGGGAGGTCGGCCGCGCTGACGGGCGCCGCCGACCGGCGGGCGGGCAGGATGCCTGCGTGCGCGTCTACCTCCCGGCCACCCTGCCGCTGCTCGCCGACTGGCTGTCCGCCGGGCAGGTGCGGGCGGGCGAGGGGCGCGCGGTGACCCCGGCGCTGCGCGAGTGGTACGCGGGCGGGGACGACGAGGAGCTGGAGTTCTCCGCCCTCCTCGAGGCCGCGACCGACGCCCTGGCGCTGCTGGCCGACGACGACGCGGCGCCGCGCCGCCGACTCGTCCTGGCGGCCGACGTCCCCGAGGCGGCGGCCCGCCCGACCGGCGGTGCGCTGGACGACGAGCCGCCGTCCCGCGTCGTCCTGCACGCCCCGGTGCCGCTGGACGCCCTCGTCAGCGCCCACTGCGACGAGGAGGGTGCCGCCCCGGCGGTCGCGGCGGCGGTGCGCGCCCTGCCGGCGGCCCGCTCCGGCGACGAGGACGCGCGCCTCGTCGTCGACGACGCGGAGGAGGCCGACCTCCTCTGGTACGACGCCACCGAGCTCGAGGACCTCGCCCGCCGGCAGGGCTGACGACCCGGCCCCTCCCCCCGGGCGGGGGTCGGGTGGTCGGGTGGCCCGGTGGTCGGGACGGGGGACGTGCGGAGCCGGGTCAGGGCCGCCGGTCGGCCAGCCAGGCGCGGCCGACGCGCTCCTCGCTGCGGATGGCGGCGCGCACCGCCGGCTCGGCCGCCCGCTCGAGCGCCCCGCCGACGAGCGGCACGGAGGCGCGCAGGTCGCCGTCCATCGTCTCGGTGCAGGCGCCCTCGCCGTCGGGGCGCAGCCGCAGCTCGGCGCGCAGGACGACGGGGGCCCCGCCGACCTCGATGGTCATGGTGCCGTCGCGGGCGCCGTCGGCGGCCGGGGCCGACCAGGTGTCGGTCTGCCGCAGCTCGAGGGTCTCGCCCACGAAGCGCCGCGCGGCCGAGGGGACGTCGTCCGTCGGCATCGTCCGCGTGCTGCGCACCGTGAAGGCGCCGTCGGCCGAGCCCTCGACCTCGCTGCGGTGGGACACCGGGTGGGTCGCCGCGTCCCGGGCGTCGACGAAGGAGGTCTCGGCGAGCATCCGGCCGACCGCGGCGGCGCCGGCGGGGTAGCTGATCTCGGCGGTCAGGCGCATGCCGCGGACCGTACCGGGGCGGCGCACCCGGTCGGGGACGTCGCCGTGGCGGCCGCCCGCCGGGCCCGGGCCGGAGCTCGGCCCGGGAGCCCCCGTCGGACCGCGTCGGTAGGGTCGCGAGCATGCGGCGCGGCGGGGTGGACGGACGGGTCGAGGAGCTCCTCGACCGGGTGGCTGCCGAGGCGGGCGAGCGCTCCGTGGACGTCGGCGGCGGGACGAGCCGACCGCTGCGCGAGCTCCTGCGGGAGTACTGGGGCCGGGCCCCGCTCGCCGAGCTGGTCGACCGCTCGTCCGACCAGCTCGTCGGCGCCGCCGAGAGCCACGCGTCCTTGGCCGCCTCCCGTCCCCCCGCGGGCACGGCCGTCCGCGTGCTGCCCGCCGGGCAGGGCTGGCGAGGCCTGCACGCCGTCGTCGAGGTCGTCAGCGACGACGTGCCGCACCTCGTGGACTCCGTCCTCGCCGAGCTGGACCGGCAGGGCAGGACGGGCTCGACCGTCGTGCACCCCGTCGTGCGCCCGGAGGGCGGCGGCGCCCCCGCCTCCTGGATCCACGTGGAGGTCGAGGGGGTCGACGCCGCCGAGGTCGACGAGGTCGCCCGCGGCGTCCGGGGCGTGGTGGCCGACGTGCACGCGGCCGCCGCGGCGGCCCCGCGGGTGCGGGAGCTGCTCGCCCTCGCGGCCGACGCCATGCCCGCGTCCCAGGACGGCCGGGGGCAGGAGGCCGCGGCGTACCTGCGCTGGGCCGCCGCCGACAACCTCGTGCTGCTCGGCGCCCGGGTCGTCACCGGCGACGTCGCGTCGCCGCGCTTCCCCGCCGGTGGGCTGGGGCTGCTCGCGGACCCCGCCGGCCCGGGGGCGGCCCCCGCCGGGGGCCCCGGCGGTCCCGACGACCAGGACGGCCCGGCCCAGCCGGTGGACGCCCTGCCCGCCGACCTCGCCGCGCCGCTCGCTGACGGCGAGCTGCTGCGGCTCGCGCTGGGCGACGTTCGCTCCCGGGTGGCGCGCCGCGCCTACGTCGACCACGTCGTCGCGGCGCTGCACGACGAGGAGGGCTCCCGGGTCGGGGAGCTGCGCGTCGTCGGCGTCTACGCCGCCGGGTCCGCGAGCGAGTCCGTGCTCGCGGTGCCGGTGCTCGCGCGCAAGGCCCGCGAGGTGCTGCGGCTGGCGGACGCGCCCGTCGACAGCCACACCGGACGCGACCTGCTGGCGCTGCTCGAGACGTTCCCCCGCGAGGAGATGCGCCTCGCCGGCACCGAGGACATCGCGGCGACGACGATCGCCGTGCTCGGCCTGCAGGGGCGCCGGGGGCCGAGCGCCTTCCTGCGCGCGGACCCGTGGGGGCGCTACGTCTCGGTGCTGGTCTACATGCCGCGCGACCGCTACACGACCGCGGTCCGGCTGCGCGTGTCCGACCTGCTCCGGACGGCCTTCTCGGCCGAGACGGTCGAGTACAACGTCTGGGTGGCGGGCTCCGCGCTGTCGCGGATCCACTTCGTCGTGCGTGCCCCCGAGGGTCGCGGCGGGCTGGCCGTCGTGGACGAGCGGCAGCTCGTCGACGAGCTGGCGCGGGTCGTGCGCACCTGGGAGGACGACCTCGGGGTCGCGCTCGCGGCCCGGCTGGGGCAGCAGGAGGCGGCGCGCCGCCTGCGCCGGTGGGGGGCGGCGTTCCCCGAGGCCTACAAGGAGGACTTCACCGCCGCGGACGCGGTGGCCGACCTCGAGCGGCTCGGCCGGGTCGAGGCCGGCGAGGCCGACACCGTCCTGCACCTGCGCACCCCGCCGGACGCGGCCCCGGACGAGCACCGCCTGTCGCTGCTGCGCCGCTCGGCGCTGCCCCTGACGAGCGTGCTGCCGGTGCTGGCCAACCTCGGCGTCGAGGTCGTGGACGAGCGGCCCTACCGCCTCGAGCCGGGAGGGCGCCCGGCCGCGCAGGGTCCGGGAGGCGGCGGGGGCCCCCGCGGGGACGAGGGCACGGCCGCGGTCGCGGGACCGCTCGAGCACGCCTACCTGCTCGACTTCGGGCTGCGCTACACCGCCGGGCCGTGGGCGGACGCCGCCGACGAGGGCGCCCCCGGGCGCCTGCTCGAGGACGCCTTCTGGCAGGCGTGGCGCGGCCGGACGGAGTCCGACGGGCTCGACCGGCTCGTGCTCGCCGCCGGGCTGACGTGGCGCGAGGTCAGCGTGCTGCGCTCCTACGTGAAGTACCTGCGCCAGGCGGGGCTGCCCTTCAGCCAGACGTACGTCGAGCGCACCCTGCTGGCGCACACGGGCCTCGTCGGCGACCTGCTGCGGCTGTTCGCCGCGCGCTTCGACCCGGACCTCGACGTCGGCCCCGGGGCGGACGAGCCCGGCGCCGAGGAGCTCGAGGAGCTCGGCGTCGACCCGGCGTCGCTGCCGGGCGACGTCAGCCCGGCCCGGGCGGCGCGCGCGGCCCGGCTGGAGGCCCGGGTCCGGGCCGACCTCGGCGAGGTCGAGGGCCTGGACGCCGACCGCACCCTGCGCGCCCTGCTCTCGCTCGTGGTGGCGACGACCCGGACCAACGCCTACCAGCACGACCCCGACGACGCCGCCCCCGCGGCCCCCGTGGCGGCGCGCGGCGACGGCGCCGACGTGACTGCGCAGCAGCGCAGCCGCGGCGACGTCCTGGCCTTCAAGCTCGACCCCCGACGGGTGGCCGAGCTGCCGCAGCCGCGCCCGCTGCACGAGATCTGGGTCTGCTCGCCGCAGGTCGAGGGCGTCCACCTGCGCTTCGGCGACGTCGCCCGCGGGGGTCTGCGCTGGAGCGACCGCCGCGAGGACTTCCGCACCGAGGTCCTCGGCCTCGTGCGGGCCCAGGTGGTGAAGAACGCCGTCATCGTGCCCACGGGGGCGAAGGGCGGCTTCGTCGCCAAGCGGCTGCTGGCCTCGTCCACGACCGGGGCGCCGGCGCCGACGGTCTCCCGCGAGGAGCGGGCGGCCGAGGGGCGCGAGTGCTACGCGGCCTTCGTCCACGGCATGCTCGACGTGACCGACGACCTCGCGCCGGGGGCGGACGGCCAGCGGGCCGTGCGCCCGCCGGCGCGCGTGGTGCGCCACGACGGCGACGACCCCTACCTCGTGGTGGCCGCGGACAAGGGCACGGCGACGTTCTCCGACCTCGCCAACGCCGTCGCCGCCGAGCACGGGTTCTGGCTCGGGGACGCCTTCGCCTCCGGGGGCTCGGTGGGCTACGACCACAAGGCCATGGGCATCACCGCCCGCGGCGCGTGGGTCAGCGTCCGGCGCCACTTCGCCGAGCTCGGCCGCGACGTCCAGTCCCAGCCCTTCACGTGCGTCGGCGTCGGCGACATGAGCGGCGACGTCTTCGGCAACGGCATGCTGCTGTCCTCGCAGACCCGGCTCGTCGCCGCCTTCGACCACCGGCACGTCTTCCTCGACCCCGACCCGGACCCGGAGACGTCGTGGGCCGAACGGGCCCGGATCTTCGCCCTGCCGCGCTCCTCGTGGGACGACTACGACCGGTCCCTGCTGTCCCCGGGCGGCGCCGTCGTGCCCCGGACGGCGAAGTCCGTGCCGCTCAGCCCGCAGGTGCGCGAAGCCCTCGGCCTGGCGGGGTCGACGACGTCGCTCACCCCGCCCGAGCTGGTCCGCGCGGTGCTCGCCGCCCCGGTCGACCTGCTGTGGAACGGCGGCATCGGGACCTACGTCAAGGCCTCGACCGAGACGGACGCCGACGCGGGCGACAAGGCGAACGACGCCGTCCGCGTCAACGGGGCGGACCTGCGCTGCCTCGTCGTCGGGGAGGGCGGCAACCTCGGCCTCACCCAGCGCGGCCGCGTGGAGGCCGCCCTGCACGGCGTCGCCCTCAACACCGACGCGATCGACAACTCCGCCGGGGTGGACTGCTCCGACCACGAGGTGAACATCAAGGTCCTGCTGGACCAGGTCGTGGCGGCCGGGGACCTCGGGCACGACGAGCGGGACGCGCTGCTCCTGTCGATGACCGAGGACGTCGGGCGCCTGGTCCTCACGGACAACGACGAGCAGAACGGGCTGCTCGGGGACGTCCGCACGCTCGCGAGCGGGCTGCTGCCCGTCCACCACCGCTTCGTCCAGGCCCTGGAGCGCGACGGCCACCTCGACCGTGCGCTGGAGGCGCTGCCCGACGACGCAGGCTTCGCCGCCCGGGCGGAGGACGGGCTGGGGCTGACGACCCCGGAGGCGAGCGTCCTGCTCGCGCTCGCCAAGACGACGCTGTCGGCCGACGTGCTCGCCTCCGCGGTGCCGGACGAGCCGTGGGCGCAGGAGATGCTGCGCGACTACTTCCCGGCCGCGCTCGTCGAGCGTTTCGCGGACCGGCTCGAGGACCACCCGCTGCGCCGCCAGGTGGTGACGACCTGCCTGGTCAACGACCTGGTCAACCGCGGCGGCATCACCTTCGCCTTCCGCTCGAGCGAGGAGACCGGTGCGGCACCCGCGGCCGTGGTCCGCGCCTACGCGGTGGCCCGCGAGGTCTTCGACGCCACCGGTGTGCACGCCGCCGTCCGGGCGCTGGACGGCACGGTGCCGACCCGCGCCCAGTCCCGGGCCACCCAGGAGCTGCGTCGCCTGCTGGACCGGGCGGTGCGCTGGTACGTCCACAACCGCAGCGGGACCCTCGACGTCGCGGCGGAGGTCGCCGCCGCCGGGCCGGTCGTCGCCCCGTACCGGGGCGTCGTGGCGGACCTGCTGCGGGGTCGTGAGCGCGCCCGCCTCGACCGTCAGGCGGCCGCCTTCGTCGAGGACGGCTTCCCCGAGCCGCTGGCCCGCCACGTCGCCGGGCTGCTCGACGAGTTCGACCTCCTCGACGTCGCGCAGACGGCCGCGGACACGGGGGCGCCGGTCCGGCACGTCGCCGAGGTGCACTTCGCCCTGTCGGAGCGCTACGGCGTCGACGACCTCCTGGGCCTCATCGCCGGGCTGCCGCGCGACGACCGGTGGCAGACGCTGGCGCGGGGGGCGCTGCGCGACGACCTGTACGCCGCCCTCGACACCCTCGTGCGGGCCGTGCTGGCGCACGAGTCGCAGGAGCTCCGTGCCGGTGCGGGGGACGCGGAGCAGGCGCCCCACGAGCGGGCCGACGCCGCCGTCGCCGCGTGGGAGCAGGCGCACGAGGGGCCCCTCGACCGGGCGCGCCGGGTCCTGGACGAGGTCCGCCGCCTCGAGCGCGGCGACCTGGCCCCCCTGTCCGTGGCCCTGCGGCTGCTCCGGGGGGCGGTGCGCTCCAGCGCCGCCTGACGCGGGCGGCGGGGCGGCGCCGCCGTAGGGTCGCCGCGTGCCGACCATGAGCGACCTCCTGCGCACCTCCACGGAGCTCGGGCCGGCGGACGCGGAGTGGCTGCGGCTGCTCGTCGGCGACTGGCAGATGGTCTCGGACCTCGCCTTCGCCGACCTGGTCCTGTGGGTCCCGGCGGCGGGGGGCGAGGACTGGGTCGCCGTGGGCCACTGCCGCCCCTCGACGGGCCCGACGGCGTACTACGACGACCAGGTCGGTCGTCGCGTGCCGCGGGGGCGCCGGCCGCTCGTCGACGAGGCGTGGGCCACGCGCCGGGTGTGCACGGAGGGAGACCCCGAGCACGACGAGGACTCCGCCGTCCGGACCACGACGGCGCCGGTGATGCGGGCCGGCCACCGGGTGGCGGTGCTCTCGCGGCACACCACGGCCGTCTCGCTGCGGATGCCGAGCCGGCTCGAGCTGACGTACATGGCGTGCGCCGACGTGCTCATGGGCATGGTCGCCGAGGGCCGCTTCCCCTCCCAGGACACGCCGAGCACCCACCGGCGGGGATCGCCCCGGGTGGGCGACGGCCTCGTCCGGCTGGACGCCGACGGCACCGTGCTCTACGCCAGCCCCAACGCGCAGGCGGTCTTCCACCGTCTCGGCCTGATCGGCCAGCTCGCCGGACGCTCGCTGCCGGAGGTGACGAGCGAGCTGGTCGACACGAGCGGGCCCGTCGACGAGTCGTTGCCCATCGTCCTGCTCGGCAAGGCGCCGTGGCGCGCGGACGTCGAGACGCGCGGCGCGGCGCTGTCGCTGCGCGCCGTGCCGCTCGTCGAGGACGGCGTCCGCACGGGCGGGCTGGTGCTGTGCCGCGACGTCACCGAGCTGCGGGGCCGCGAGCTCGAGCTGATCTCCAAGGACGCCACCATCCGGGAGATCCACCACCGGGTGAAGAACAACCTGCAGACGGTGTCCGCGCTCCTGCGGCTGCAGTCCCGCCGCATCGAGTCACCCGACGCGAAGGCCGCCCTGGGGGAGGCGATGCGGCGGGTGTCCACCATCGCGCTGGTCCACGACACGCTGTCGCAGACCTACGACGCGTCCGTCGACTTCGACGCGCTGGTCGACACGGGGCTCCTGCTCGCCGCCGAGGTGGCGACCTCGTCCACCCGTGCGCGGGCCCGACGGACGGGGTCCTTCGGGCTCGTCGCGCCGCACGACGCGACCCCGCTGGCGCTGGTGATCACCGAGCTCGTGACGAACGCCGTCGAGCACGGCCTCCGCGACGCCGACGGCACCGTCGAGGTGCGCGCGGAGCGGGACGGCGCGGTGCTGCGGCTGTCCGTGCTGGACGACGGCCGGGGCCTGCCCGACGACTTCGAGGCCGGCAGCCGTGCCCCCGGCGGCGGCGGCCTCGGGACCCGCATCGTCCAGACGCTCGTCCGGGGGGAGCTCCGCGGCGACATCGGGTGGCGTCGGCGCGAGCCCGGGCCGGGGACGGTGGTGGACGTGCACGCCCGCCTGGGTGACGTCGCACCGTCGCGGTGAGGACGCGTCGTACCGGTGCGGCCGCCCCCGGACGACGAGGACCCCCCGGCCGCGGCCGGGGGGTCCTCGTCGGGCGGGCGGGGACGGTCACGCCCGCCCGGGCAGGTCAGCCGGCGCGGCGGGCGCGGGCGACGCGGCGCTTGAGCGCGCGGCGCTCGTCCTCGGACATGCCGCCCCACACGCCGGCGTCCTGCCCGTTGTCCAGGGCCCACTGCAGGCAGGTCTCGACGACGGGGCAGCGCTTGCAGATCGCCTTGGCCTCCTCGATCTGCAGGAGGGCCGGGCCGGTGTTCCCGATGGGGAAGAAGAGCTCGGGGTCCTCGTCGAGGCAGGCGGAGCGGTCGCGCCAGTCCATGGTGGTCCTCCAGGTCGGTCGTGCGTCAGTGGTCTCGGCGGGACGACGGTCGTCCAGCAGCGTGGTGAGACGCCGCGCGAGCCCGTCCCGCGAGAGGGGGCTCCGCGGCGGCGGGCCCCTCGTCCTGAGACGAGGATCACAGAGCGAGGGGCTGTCATCAAGGGTTCACGCACTGAGAACTTCCTGCGTGTCGCCCGTCGACGCCCTGGTCGGGCGTCCCCGGGGAGGCGCACCAGGCGCACCGGGTGAGGTGCACGCGGTCAGCACGCCGCCGCCAGCATGGCTGCGGGGCACAACCTCGGCGACCCGGGCGGTGTTCCCCGTCCCCGGTGGCCCGGCCGGGCCCCGGCGGCGGTCGGCGGCCCGGTGGCTAGCGTGGGACGGTGCACGCCGGAGACGAAGGTCACGGGGGCGACGGTCACGGGGGCGACGGCGAGCCGTCCGTCGCGGGCCCGTCGGGTGGCGCGGTCGGTGCGGCCGCGCCGGTGGTCCGCGTGGTCCTCGCCGGCCTCGCCGTGGAGGTGCTCCTCCTCGTCGCGACCGCCGTCCTCTACCTGCTCGGGACGGGTCAGGGGGAGGCGGCCTCGTCCGGGCTCGCGGTCGGCACGGCCGTGCTGGCCCTCGCCCTGGGCGCGCTCCTCGCCGGGTGCGGGGCCGGGATGGCCCGCGGCCGTCGGCGGGGGCGGGTGCCGGCGCTCGTGTGGCAGGTCCTCCAGCTGCTGGTCGCCGTCCAGGTCGTCCTAGCCGAGACGACGGGCACGACGACGTGGTGGGCGGCCGTGGTCGTCGCCGTGGTCGGCGCCGTCGTGGGCGGAGCGCTGCTCACCGGTGCGACGACGCGGGCCCTGCCCGTGGCGCCGGGCGAGGACCAGCGGCTCCTCTAGCGCCCCGGCGCCCGACCTGGGCGGCAGCCGGACCGCTGGTGCGCGGTCGCCGGGACGTCGACGGCGGTCGGAGGGCGCACCTGCCGCTGCTCGTCGTCCCGGTCCGAGAGCTGGTCGCGCAGCGCGGCGAGGGTGCGGCCGAGCAGCCGGGAGACGTGCATCTGGGAGATGCCCACCTCCGCGGCGATCTGGGCCTGCGACATCCCGCGGACGAACCTCAGCGCGATGATCCGGCGCTCGCGGGCGGGCAGCGCCTCGAGCAGCGGCCGCAGGAGCAGCCGGTCCTCGACGTCCGACAGCCCGGCGTCCTCGGCCACCAGGCTGCCGGCGCCGGACTGCCCGTCGTCCTCGAGCGGGACGGTCGCGTAGGCCGACGCGGACTCCAGCGCCGCGACGACGAGGTCCGTGTCCAGGTCGCAGGCCCGTGCGACCTCCGTGACCGTCGGCGAGCGCCCCAGGGACTGCGAGAGGGCGGCCCGGGCCTGCGCGACGGACCGCCCGTGCTCCTGGAGCCGACGGGGCACCCGCACCGCCCACCCGCGGTCGCGGAAGTGCCGGCGGATCTCGCCCAGGACGTGGGGCACGGCGAACGCCCCGAGGGGCACCCCGCGGGCGGGGTCGTAGCGGTCGACCGCGGTGATCAGCCCGATGGTCCCCACCTGGACGAGGTCGTCGAGAGGCTCCCCACGTCCGGTGTAGCGACGGGCGAGGGCCACGACGAGCGGGAGGTGGGCCGCGACCACGCGGTCCCGGGCGGCAGCGCGCCCGGCGGCGTCCGGACCCAGCGCGACGAGGGCCCGGACGGCGGACTCGGCGGGCGGGACGCCTCCCGACGCCTCGATGTCCGGCGGGGGTGCGGGGGAGGGGACGCCGCGCGCCGGTCCCCGCCGCGCCGTCGGGACGCCCGCGGCGGCCCCGCCGTCGGGGTCGGCCGCGGCGGGGCGACGCAGGGGCTCCCTCGCCGCGGGGACGGCTCGCCCGTCCGCGGGTCGGCGGGCGGGCGAGCCGGCCCCGGCGACGGGAGCGGCCTGCCGCTCGTCGTCGGTGCGGGGCTCCGGCGCCCGGCCCGGCCCGGCCCGGTGGAGCGCGCTCACGGCGCGGCCCCGCCCAGCTCGTGCACGAGGCGGACCGCCGAGCCGTGCGGGACCTCGACCGCGCGGACGTCGCCGGCGAGGGCCTCCAGCACGGCCCAGGCGACCTCTCCCCGGCCGGGGAGCGAGCCCGCGGGGCCGTGGACGAGGACGGCGAGCCGCCTCGGGGAGGCCTCGAACACCGCCTCGAGGACACCGGTCTGCCCGATCGGCGGCGAGCCGAGCACGAGCGCGGCCGCCTCGTCGACGGCGATGCGCACGTCCTCGACCTCCTCCAGCGTGAGGTCCAGCCGAGCGCCGAGCGCGGCCGCGGTCGTCCGCAGGACGGACAGGTAGGCGGGGTCGGCCGGCAGCCGCAGGACGACCTCGTCGGCCTCCGTCGCCGGACCGGTGGCCGCGACCGTCCGCCCCGTCGACGCGGCCGGTGCGAGGTCCACCGACGGCGCGAGGCCGCGCAGGTGCCCTGCGCCGTGCTCGGCTCGTGCCACGGCCCCTCCCTGCGCTCGCCCGGGGGCGTCTCGTGCGACCTGCCCTCGGGCGGCCATCATCCACGTCCGGGTGCTCGTGGACCAGGGCCTCCCGGGTCCGGGACCACTCGTGGTCCCGTCGCCCCCGCGGGGGCGGGCTCGGCCACCTGCAGGACGGTCGCCACGCCCCGCCGGACGAGCACGCCGCGTCCGGGGAGCACGGCCCGGCCCCACCGCGTCGCGCGCAGGCCCAGGGCCTCGCCGTCCATCGGCCCCCCCGGGGCCAGCAGGACGCCGCTGCGGGTGCGCCGCCCGGCGGCCAGGAGGCCGGAGCCGCGGGCGAGCGCACCGGCCGTGGTCGCGGCGACCACGACGAGGACCTCCCGCCCGCCGTGGTCTGCGCCCGCGAGCGCGTGCTCGGCGACGACCTCGGCCACGGCGCGCCCCGTGGACGTGCCCTCGAGCAGGTCCGCGTCGTCGACGAGCAGGACGAGCGGCCGCCCGGCCGCGGGCGTGACGGCACGGCGCAGGACGTCGCCGGCGTCGGGGGCCGCCGGGTCGACCCGCAGCGCCGGGCCGCCCGCCGGACCGCCGCCGCCGAGCCCCCTCACCAGCACGGTCGTCCAGCCGCGGTCGCACCCGGACCGCTCGAGCGTCGCGAGCGCCGTCGTACGACCGGACCCCGGGGCGCCGAGCAGCAGGCACACGGGGCCGTCGAGGTCCGCCCGCAGGGCGAGCGGTGCGACGTCGGTGCCGCCGACGCCCAGCAGCAGGCCCTCGGCGGGCACCTCGAGGGCGTCCGTCCGCACGCGGCCCGGCAGGGCCGGGACGCGGCGCCGGGCGTCCCCGCGGGCGCAGGCGTCCGGGGTGGGGCGGCGCGGCGTGCTGCGGCACGACGCCGGGCGGCCCGGGGCGACGAGGTCGGCCAGCGGCCGGTCGACGAGGGCGACCTGCACCTCGAGGGGTCCCGCGCCGCCCGGACCACCCCGGTCGAGGTCCTCGGCCGCGTCGCCGCCGCCGCGGTCGGCGAGCAGCAGGCCGCGCCCGGCGGGCACGTCCACGGGGGCGTCCCGGGCCGGGACGCCGGCGAGGACGGCGTCGACGGGGTCGCCGACCCGCAGCACGAGCCGGGTGCCGAAGGCCCCGCCGACGCGGCTGCCCAGCAGCCGCGGGTCGCCCGTCAGCAGCACGAGCACACCCGCCGCGGGACCGTCGCGCAGGAGGACCTGCAGCAGGTCCGCGCAGCCCCCGCCGTCCTCCTCCCAGACGACCTGCACGGCCTCCCAGCCGTCCACGACGAGCAGGACGTCCGGGCCCGGTCGCGCCGGGTCGCCCGGCGTCGCCCCGTGCGCGCCCGACCCGTCGCGGAGCGCGGCCCGCCGCGCCGCGACGACGTCGACCAGGTGCTGCAGCACCCGGCCGGCGTGCTCCACGTCGTCGCCGGCCACGACGGAGGCCACCGCCGGCAGGGCGGCGGCGCCGGCGAGCGCGCCGGAGGGGTCCACCACGTGCACGACCAGCTGCTCGGCCGACGTCTGGGTGGCCGCCGCCGCCAGCACGGCGAGCGCGGCGCCGGTGCGGCCGGAGCGCGGTGCCCCGACGACGAGCAGGTGGCTGCGTCGGGACAGGTCCCACGCCAGGACGGAGCGCGACTGGTTCTCGGGCTCGTCCACCAGGCCGAGGCGCAGCACGGCCCCGGCGGTCCCCGCCGTGTCGGTGCCGGTGGTCGCGGGGCGCTCGTCGGCGGGGGGCGGCAGCCCCACGTGGTGCGGGAGGGGCGGCAGCCACGGCGACGGGGGTGCCGTCGAGCCGAGCGAGGCCCACGCCCGTGCGACGGCGGCCAGCGCCGGGGCGATCGCGTCGTCGGAGGGGGCGGCGGACGAGCCCGCCGCCGTCCCCGCGTGCGCCGTGCCCGGGTGCGCCGTGCCCGGGTGCGCCGTGCCCGGGTGCGCCGTGCCCGTGGGCGCCGTCCCCGGGCCGGCCGGCGGGCGGGCCCCGGGGACGACCAGGACGCGCGGCCGGGCCGTCCTGGTCGTCGGCGCACCGGTCGAGGCGACCTGCACCTCCTCGAGCGCGCCACCACCCGTGCGCCAGAGCGAGCGCCCGGGGACGTCCGCGGGCAGGCGCGCGGCGTCGCGCGCCTCGACGACGTCGAGCGAGTCGTGCTCGTCGCGCACGCGCAGCGCCACCCGCAGGTTGACGTTGGCCGCGACGTCCGCCCCCACCACCCCTGCCGGTCGCTGGGTGGCGAGCACGAGGTGCAGGCCCAGGGACCGGCCGACGGCCGCGAGACGGACGAGGCCGTCGACGAAGCCCGGCAGCTCCTCGACGAGGACGCGGAACTCGTCCACGACGAGGACGAGCCGCCCGAGGACGGGGTCGTCCGCCCGGCGTCGGCGCCGGTAGTCCGCGAGGTCGGAGGCACCCGCACGCCGCAGGAGGCGCTCGCGCCGCGCCACCTCCGCGCCCAGCGAGCGCAGCGCCCGGGCGGTGAGGCGGTGGTCGAGGTCGGTGACGAGACCGGCGACGTGCGGCAGCGCGGCGACGCCGGCGAAGGCGGCGCCGCCCTTGTAGTCGACGAGCACGAAGGACAGGTCCTCCGGCGCGTGGTGCAGGGCGAGCGACAGCACCAGCGTGCGCAGCAGCTCGCTCTTGCCCGAGCCGGTCGTCCCGGCCACGAGCGCGTGCGGCCCGTCGGCGTCGAGGTCGAGCAGCCGGGTGCCGCGGGCGCCGGCGCCCACCGGCGCGGGCACCGCGCCCCCGCTCGTGGACGCGAGCTCCCAGCGGCGCACGAGGTCGGCGGCCTCCGGCCAGCGCCCCCCCGGCAGGAGGTCGGGCAGGGCGAGGCGCCGCGGCACCGTCGTGGCGCGGCCCCCGCCGTCGGCCTCGCGCAGGGGGGCGGCGGCGCGCGCGGTCCGCAGGGCCGCACCGGCCCCGACCGCCGTGGCGGTGCCCCGCAGGGGGCCGACCGGCCGGGGGGCCGAGGGGGTGGGCTCCCGTGCCACCGGTCCGCGGGCAGGAGCCGGGGCCGTGGTCACGAGGAGGTCGAGGCCGTCCTCGCCGCCGAGCTCGGCCACGGCGCCGCAGCCGCCGGGCAGGTCCTCGGCCCGGGAGAGGACGAGGAGGCACACGCCCCGTGCCCCGGCGAGCAGGCGGGTGATGCCGGGGGTGGCGTGCAGCGCGGCGCCGCCGTCGACGACGAGCAGCGTGCGCACGGCCCCGGCGTCCCGCGGCGGTCGGGTGCCCGCCCCGTCGTCCGGCGGGAGAAGGTCCGCCACCTGCCGGGCCCAGGAGGTCGGGTCGCCCCCCACGGCGCCACGGCCCCCGTGGGGCAGCCACCGGACCCACGCCCACGCGGCGCCGTCGTCGGTGAGGACGACGAGGCGCAGCGACGACGGGGCGTGCAGGGCGCACGCCTGGAGGACGAGCCACCGGGCGACGCCGGCGGCGGCCTCGCGGTCGCCCCGCAGCCCGAGCCCGCCGGCGAGGTCCACGGCGACCGGCACGTCGGTCAGCACCGGCACGTGCGCGGGACCGCCGTCGTCGGGGTCGACGTGCGTGCTGGACGGGAGCACGCCGGTGCCGACGGCGACGAGCACGGGGGCGTCGGCGGGCCGCTCCCACAGCCGTGGTCCCGCGTGCGCGAGCGACCGGAGCACGTCGCCCGCGCCGGGGCAGCGGTGGCGGAGCAGGACCTCCTCGGCGGAGACCGCGCGGCGGACCTCCCGGTCCAGCGCGTCCTCCCGCCGTGCCGCGTCCGCCCGGAGGCGGACGAGGCGGCGTCGCCAGGCGCGGCGGTCCCCGAGCGTGGTGACGACGGCGACCAGGGGCGACGCGAGGCCCATGAGCAGCGCCCACGGGCTCCAGAGCAGCGCCATGGGCACCGCGACCAGCAGGGGCACGAGCGAGGCGGCCCAGGCGACCCGGGGACGCTCGGGGGGCGGGGGCGGGCGCTCCCGGACCAGGCGGACGCCGGCGCGCGCCGGTGCGGACGGGGAGGCCCGCACGACCACGCGGTGCCCGCGCCCGTCCCAGGTCGCCGGTCGGTGCGCGCCCGCACCGAGGCGCACCTCGAGGACGCTCGCCCCCGCGGCCAGCCGGGCCCCCGCCCGCACGGCCGTGCGGGCGTGGGTGAGCGGGGAGCCGTCGAGCGCCGTCCCGTTCGTCGTGCCGAGGTCGGTGGCGAGGGCGCCGCCGCGCTCGACGTCGAGCCGCACGTGCGCCCGGGACAGCCTCGGGTCGTGGACCCGCACGTCCGCGGCGGCGCCGCGGCCGACGACGTGGGACCCCGGGGGCAGCGGGACGACCGCCCCGGCGTCCGGACCCGCGACGACGTGCAGCCAGAGCGGGCAGCCGCTCCCGGACGACCCGGACGCCGGGGCCGGGACCCCGGCGAGCACGGCGGGTCCGCCGCGGCCGACCGCCCGGCGCACGAGGACGGCACCCTGGACGAGCGGGGGGGAGCCGAGCGGCTCCCCGCCGTGCAGCGGCGCGCCGGCGCACGACCACGCCCGGGGCTGACCGCCCCGGCCCCCCAGGGCGCCGCCCAGGTCCTCGAGCACGTCCGCGAGCGAGGGGACCGCGCCGTCCGGGCCCCCGACGAGCTCGACGAGGACGTCGACGGACGCGGCTCCGAGGTCCCCGTCGACGAGCGTGAGCGCGAGCAGGCCCTCGTCCGTGCTCTGGTCCGTCCCCGGGTCCACGTCCGGAGCATGGAGGTGCCGGTCCGTGCCCGCAGGCGTCGTCCACAGGGCCCGCCCACCGGGTCCGGTCGCGGTGCGTCATCCGTTCGGGCCTGTGGACCGCCCGTCCGGGCACGCCCGGCCCACCTAGCGTGACGGGCAGCCTCCACGGCGCAGCGGGGCGCGTGCGGACCGGGGCGTGCGGGGACCGGGGCGCGTGAGGGCCGGGGGCGGAGGACGGCACGGGCCGTCCGAGCAGCAGGACGAGGCGGCGGGAGCCGCACGGAGGGGGTGGCTCGTGGACGCGGTCGCCATCGTCGAGGACGAGGTGCGCGAGCTCGTGCGCCGCCGCGGGGTCGACCCGTCGCGGGAGCCGGGAGCGCTCCGCTCGTTGGTCGAGGACGTCGTCGCCGACTACGACGAGCGCTCGCTCGTCGGCGTCCTGCCCCGTCTGCCCGAGCCGGCCGGCGTCGTGAAGCGGGTCCTCGACGCGGTGGCCGGGCTGGGGCCGCTCCAGGACCACCTCGACGACCCCGAGGTGGAGGAGATCTGGATCAACGAGCCCGGGAAGGTCTTCGTCGCCCGCGGCGGCCGCCCGGAGCTGACGACGACGATCCTGTCGGCGGAGAAGGTCGCCGACCTCGTCGAGCGGATGCTCAAGTGGTCCGGCCGCCGCGTCGACCTCAGCTCGCCCTTCGTCGACGCGAGCCTGCCGGACGGCAGCCGGCTGCACGTCGTCATCCCCGACGTGACCCGGGAGCACTGGGCCGTCAACATCCGCAAGTTCGTCGTCCGGGCCGACCGCCTCGAGGACCTCGTCGCCCTGGGCTCGCTCACGCCCCGGGCCGCGGCCTTCCTCGAGGCCGCCGTCGGCGCGGGCCTGAACGTCCTGGTCTCCGGCGGCACGCAGGCCGGCAAGACGACGATGCTGAACTGCCTCGCCGCGGCCATCCCGCCCCGTTCGCGGGTCGTCACCTGCGAGGAGGTCTTCGAGCTCAAGGTGCCCCTGCGGGACTGCGTGGGGCTCCAGTGCCGGCAGCCGAGCCTCGAGGGGACGGGGGAGATCCCGCTGCGCCGGCTCGTCAAGGAGGCGCTGCGGATGCGGCCCGACCGCATCGTGGTCGGCGAGGTCCGCCAGGAGGAGAGCCTCGACCTGCTCATCGCGCTCAACTCCGGGCTGCCGGGGATGGCGAGCGTCCACGCGAACAGCGCGCGCGAGGCCGTCGCGAAGATGTGCACGCTGCCGCTGCTCGCCGGCGAGAACGTCAGCAGCCGCTTCGTCGTGCCGACGGTGGCGAGCAGCGTCGACCTCGTCGTGCACCTGGCGCTCGACCGGGACGGCCGTCGTTGCGTCCGCGAGGTCGTCGCCGTCCCCGGGCGCGTCGAGGACGACGTCGTCGAGGTCGCCGACCTCTTCACCACGGTCGGCGGCGCACTCGTGCGCGCCGACGGGTACCCGCCGCACGAGGACCGCTTCGAGCGGGCCGGCCACGACCTGCGGGCGCTGCTCGGGGGCGGCGGCTGATGGGCGCCCTCGTCGGCCTCGTCGGCGGTGCCGGGCTCTTCTGCACCTGGTGGGCGTGCTGGGCGCCGGACGAGCGCCCGCGACCGCCCCGACGCCGCTCGCGGCGCGGCGAGGCCCTGCGCGACGAGCTGGTCCAGGCCGACATGCGCGGCGTGTCCCCGGCCGCGCTCGCCACCGCCGCGGCGGTGTGCGCCCTGCTCGTCGGCCTGGGTGTCCTGGCCGTCTCCGGGTCACCCGTCGTGGCCGCGGCCTTCGCCGTCATCGCCGCCGTCGGCCCCCGGACCCTTGTGCGGGCCCGGGCACGAGCGCGCCGGACCAGCACCCGGGAGCAGTGGCCGGAGGCGGTGGACCACCTGACGTCGGGGATCCGCGCCGGCCTGTCGCTGCCCGAGGCCGTCGCCCAGCTCTCCGTCCGCGGTCCGGTCGAGCTGCGGCCCGCCTTCGCGGCCTTCGCGGAGGACTACCGGGCGACGGGCCGCTTCGGCGACTGCCTGGACCGGCTGAAGGAGTCCCTGGCCGACCCGGTGGCGGACCGGATCGTCGAGTCGCTCCGGCTCACCCGCGAGGTGGGCGGCAGCGACCTCGGTCGTCTCCTGCGGACGCTCTCGGCCTTCCTGCGCGAGGACGCCCGGACGCGCTCGGAGCTCGAGGCCCGCCAGAGCTGGACGGTCAACGGCGCCCGTCTCGCCGTGGCCGCCCCCTGGCTCGTGCTGGCCCTGCTCGCGAGCCGCCCCGAGGCCGTCGACGCCTACGACACCCCGACCGGCGCGCTCGTCCTCGCCGTGGGCGGTGCCGCGTCCGTCGTCGCCTACCGCCTGATGGTGCGGCTCGGGCGGCTGCCCGACGAGGCGCGGGTGCTGCGGTGAGCGCCGGGGACCCCGTGGTGGGCCACCTCTGGTCCTGGGCGGGCGCCGGGCTCGGGCTCGTCGCCGGCCTGGGGCTCGTGCTGGTGCTCGTGCGGCTGCCGACGCTGCGACGGGTCTCGGTCGAGGACCGGGTGGCCCCCTACGTGCGGGACGCCGTGCCCCCGTCGCGCCTGCTCCTGCGCGAGCCCCCCGCCGGCCCGCTCGCGGTCGCCGAGCGGATGCTCGCGCCGGTCATGGGCGACGCGGTCGCCGCGGTGGAGCGGGTGCTCGGCGGGCGCAGCGGCGTGCGCAGGCGCCTGGACCAGCTCGGGGACAGGGCGTCGGTCGAGGAGTTCCGCGCCCAGCAGGTCGTGTGGGGCGTCGGCGGCCTCCTCGTCGGGACGGGCGCTGCCGTGCTGCTCGCCGGTGCCCGGGGGGCGGCCCTGCCGCCGCTCGTGCTGCTCGTGCTCGTCGGCGGCGCCGCGGGCGTGCTCCTGCGCGACTGGGCGCTCAGCCGCGCCGTCCGGCAGCGCGAGGAGCGCATGACGGCGGAGTTCCCGACCGTCGCCGAGCTCCTCGCGCTGTCGGTGAGCGCCGGCGAGGGCGCCGTCGGCGCCCTCGAGCGCGTGGCGCGCACGTGCGCCGGCGAGCTGTCGGGAGAGCTGCGACGCACGCTCGCCGAGGCCCGCGCCGGGGCGTCGCTGGTGCAGGCGCTGCAAGGCCTGGCCGACCGCACGAGCCTGCCCAGCCTGGCCCGTTTCGTCGACGGAGTCGCCGTCGCGGTCGGGGGTGCGACGGTGCGCAACGCCGACGAGCTGTAGGGGCCGGCGTGCAGACTCGGCTCATGTTCGCGGTCGCGCTAACACTCATCCTGCTCGGCGCCTTGTTGCCGCTCTGCGCCCTGGCGTGGGCTTGGAGAGTGACGAAGAGGGAGCACGACGACCTCAGGGACAGGCTCGCCCGCGTCGGCAAGGTGGAGCTGCGGCAGGCGCGCGACAAGCTGGGCAAGCCGTGGCCGGGAGCAGCCGAGTATGAGAAGCAAGACGCGCGCGATCGCGCCGAGACGGACGAGATCGTGAAGCCGCGGCGGAAGGCTTGGGAGGTGACCTACATAGCAGAGTTCACCAGGACGGATATTCTCGCCGCTGCCCTAGACGATTTGCGGGGGCCCGCTGTGCTGACGGCCGTAGGGGTCGCTTTCGGGACGGCGGGAAGTGCCCTGTCCCTGTGGTTGTAGATTCCGCGACGGAAAAGGCCCCGCCGCTCGAGGTGAGCGGCGGGGCCGGTGGTGCGGGCGGCTAGCCGCCGGTGCGCATGAGGGAGGCGCGGGTGCGTGACGCGCGAGCGGCTTGCTCGCTAAACACGACGCGGGCTTCCTGGCGGACGTACTCGCCGTCGGGGACGGCCTGGACGTAGACGTCGACCTTCGGCTCGCCGGTGGCGAAGTCTCGGCGCATGGCGGCCTCGAAGGCGTCGGTCTGACGCGGGGAGAGGACGCGCTCGGGACGGGGAGTCGCCTTCGGGAGCATCCCGGTGCCGCGGGCGATGCCGCCGAGGTCGAAGGCGCCGCGGGCTCGCAGGAACGGCGCGGGGTCGAAGAAGGAGCCGTTCCGCTTGAGGTTGAAGTGCAGGTGCGGGCCGGTGACGCGGCCGGTCGAGCCCTCGCGGCCGATGAGCTGGCCGGGCTGGACGGTGCGGCCGACCTTCGCGGCGATGCTGGAGAGGTGGGCGTAGCCGCTGACCAGGCCGCCGGTGTGGGCGATCTGGACGAAGTTTCCGTAGGTGCCGGAGCGGCCGGCCGAGAGGACCTTGCCGAGGGAGGCGGCGACGATGGGCGCGCCGGCGCCGGCGGCGAGGTCGAGGCCGTTGTGGAGCTTGCGGCGCCCGGTGACGGGGTGCGTGCGGTAGCCGAACGGGGACGACAGGCGCCCGCGGCCGGGGCGGCGCCAGGGGCCAGAGCCGCCGGTGAAGCCGTCGGCGCCCTGGGAGGCCTCTGCGGCACGATTCGCGGCGGCGCTGAGCTCCTTCACGCGGGAGCGCATGGAGGACTCGAGGGCGTCGGCGCCGCGGGTGAAGGCGGTCGAGATGACGTCGAAGCTGTCGGTGGCGGGGAGTTGCGGGACGACGCGCAGGCCCCGGCCTCTATCGGCGGGGTCTGGGGCGTAGAGGCGCTCGGCGTTGTCTCCTGCGCGCCCCCTCCAGCCGGCGGCTCGCAGCGCGTCCCACTTGCTCTGGGAGACGCTTCCCCACTCGACGGGGCCGCCGTTCGCGCGGCGGAGGACGTCGCGGCGCATCGCCTCGACGGCGTGGTGGCCGCCGGCGCGGGCCACCTCCTTCGCGGTCCAGACGTGCTCGCCGTTGGACAGGAGCGCGGGGATGGAGTCGGAGGTCGCGGTGCCGGGGCCGATCACGGAGCCGCCGGTGGCGCGGAGGGCGACGCGGGTGCGCTGAGCGGCGACGGACGGGGAGACTCCGCTCTTTACGAGGGCGGCGGCGGTCGCGTCGAGCTCGGCGCGAATCTTGACGTCCTTGTCCTTGACGCCGTCGAGGGAGCGGTTGACGTTGTCGCGGAAGGTGTTGAAGTTGTCTGCGGCGTCCTGGAGCTTGTCGCCGAGGCCGGGGACCCAGCCGAAGGCGTCTGCGGCGCCCTGGATGATCTTTCCGACGAGGTCGAGGAACTTGTTGATCGCGTACTTCGCGCCCTCGCGGAAGGCGATCTTGACGGCCTCCCAGACGACGTCGAGGTTTTTGCGGAACTCCTGGAACTTCTGCCATGCTTCGATGATCTTGAGGCCGAGCGGAATCAGTACCTTGTCGCGGAGGAACGTCCACGCGATGTTCGCGGCAATCTTGATCGCGGCCCAGGCGGTGTCGACGACCTTGCGGAAGGTGTCGCTCTTCTGGTACGCGAGGACAAGAGCGCCGACGAGGAGGCCGATCGCGGTAACGATGAGGCCGATGGGGTTAGCGCGCATCGTGCCGTTGAGAAGCTTTTGGACGACGGTGAGTGCGGCGGTGACTGCGGTGTATGTCTTCGTGGCTGCGGAGATGACGACGAGGGCGGTCTTCGCGGCGGCAAGGCCGGCGACGACGGCGAGGATGGTGTCGCGGTTTTCGTAGAGGGTGCGACCGGTGTTGACGAGGACCGGGAAGACGTCGTCGCGCAGGACGGCGCCGACCTCGCTCGCGCGGGCGCCGACGGCAGATAGGACCTCGCGGATGCGACCGCCGGCGCCGGTGCCGGACTCGAAGCCGGAGATGAGGCCCTCGACGGCGGGGAGGAGCTTGTCGCCGGCGACGTTGACGAGGGACGTCATCGCGGGGAGCAGGGCCTCGCCAAGGCGGGCCTTGAGGTCGTCGGTGCGGGCGCCAAGGATGCGCTGAGAGTTGGCGAGGCTGTCCGAGGTGTTGGCGAAGTCGCCTGCGGTGTTCGCCGTCTGGGACATGAGCAGGCCGTAGCGGGCCTGGGTCTTCTCGGCCTCGGTCATGGAGTTGGAGGAGGCGGAGATGCCCTCCTTGAGGGCGTAGGCCTCGACCGCGGCGGCGGAGAGGTCCAGACCGTAGGCGCGCAGCGGCTCGGTCTCGCCGGCTAGGCCGGACTGGAAGAGGCCGGCGGCGTCGGCGACATCTAAATTCATTACTGAGGCGAAATCCGCTGAGCGCTTGGTGAGGTCGTCGAGGGTGCCGACGACGTCGCCTCCGGTGCCGGCGATCGTCTTTGTGAAGGCGGAGAAGCGCACGCCGAGGTTGTTGAACTCAACATTCGACAAACCCAGCGAGCGGGCGGCTCGCTTGCCGAGGTCCTCGACGCCGGCGGCGTTGTCGCCGTAGGTGACGGAGAGCGCGTTGAGGGATTCGCCGAGGTCGGACGCGGCGGAGATGGAGTCCTTGAGGACAGTGCCGATGCCGGCCGCGGCGACGGCGGCGCCGGCGGTGGCGGCGATCTTCCTTAGGGCGGGGGCGAGGCCGCGATCTGCCTCGCGCTGAAAGCCTGCGGTATCGGGGCGAATGCGAATGCGGGCGTCGCCGAGGAGGGTAGACATGGAGTCCCTCGAGGTCGTGTGGTGGACGACGAGCGCCCCCTACCGCAGAGGCGGTAGGGGCGTAGGCGAGAAGCCTCCGCGAGATTCACTGTGGCGATGCACGGGGAGTCTCGCGGTGGTTTCTCGACGTCGTTATGGAGTACGTTCCGGTAGGCGCCCGCCGGGGGCGTCAATGAACGTGGAGGAATGACGTGACGAAGACCAGCGATGCGACGTGGGACGAGGTCGTCGAGGCCGCGGTCGAGGTCCTGAGGGGTGCGCGGGTGGCGCTGACCATCGAGCAGGACGACGAGCTCATGGACGAGCTCGACGGCGGCGTGAGCACGCCGGAGGAGGCTCGGGAGGCGGCGCGGAGGGCGGTTGCGCGGGTCGAGGTCGAGCGGGCGCGAGCGGTCGCGGCGAAGGTCGTAGGGGAGGCGCTGGGGCACCGGCTGGCGCCGGGGCTGCGGTGCGCGGCGTGAGCGTGCCGACGGCCGAAGACCTCGAGCGGGCGCGGGCTCGTACTGCGGAGTGGGAGACGCCGCCTCTCACGCTGGAGCTGCGGCGCGTGGTCGAGCGGCACCTCGTCCCGGCGCTGCGGGAGGCCCGCCGCTCAAGGTGAGCGGCGGGTCGGGGCTCAGGCGGCGCGGGCCAGAGCTCGCAGGACGGCCGGCGTCAGGGTCGTCGTCGACGACGGGCGCGGGGCCGCGGGTGCCGATCGGGGCGCGGGCGCCGGTGAGTGCTCGCGGGAGGAGCGAGAGGGCGTCGGGACGACGTGGAGCCGTGGCTCGACCCGGCGCCCGTAGCCGTCGCGGGTGGCGGCGGGCTCGTCGGTCGGCCTGCGTCTGTTGCGGCGCGGCACCTCAGAACCCCCAGCGTGACGCGGAGGAGTGCCGGCGGGGCGGTGCCTGCCGGGCGAGCTCCGCGGCCTGGCCGGGAGGTTCCGGGGCGACCGATGCCGGGGGCCTCACCCTTGGGTCGTCTAGGAGGTGGTCCCAGAACGTCCGCTCGACCGGGGCCGTGCGGGGCTCTCCGGTACGGACGGTCGAGGAGCCTCCGGCCTGCGCCCACGCGGCGAAGGCCGCGCCGACGGAGGGGCGCTCGGGCTCGGCGGGCGCCGTCGGGGTCGGAGGCTGCTGCTCGATCGGCTCGCCGCGGGTGAGGCCGAGGTCCGCTGAGGCGGTCGGGGAGAACGCGGCGCGGAGGGCGGCGTTGACGTCGCTCACGCGGCGGCTCGCACGAGGGTGCCGAGGCGGGCGGCGCGGGAGGGGCGCCGGCGCTCGGCGGGGACCTCGATCGTCAGGACCTGGGAGGAGGGGTCGTCGAACGGCGCCGGGGGCTCCGCCCGGTAGCCCTCGAGGAGGGCGAGGAGCTCGGGCGCGTACTCCTGGCGGCCAGCGACGAGACGAACGGTGTAGCGCCCGCTGCGGGCTGTGTAGCGGCCCTCGACGCCGCGGGTGCGGACGTCGTCGAGGAGGTCTCGCAGGGCGTGCGCGTCGTCGATCGCGGCGACGTCGGAGGCGGCCTGGGAGAGGAGGTCGTCGAGGTGCCCGCGGCGCGCGTCCTCGGCGGTGGAGGTGGTGGCGGCGAGCTCGTCGGAGTGCTCGCGGACCGCGGCGATGAGCGCGGCGAACGCGGAGGCGACGGCGTCGCCCACGGCCTCGTGGCGCTGGGTGAGGCGCCGGGCCTCGGCCTCGTGGGCGGGGACCGCGGAAGGTGCTGGGACGGACGCCGAGGGGTCGGCGAGGACGGCGTCGCGGCGGGTGAGGGCGTCGGTCTCCTCGGCGTCCTCGGCGGTCGCCTCGTGGGCGGTCAGCGCGGTGCCCGCGGAGCGGTACTCGGCGACGAGGCGCGCCCAGGTCGCGTGCTCGGCGTCGACGGCGGTGCCGGCGAGGCGGGCGAAGGTGTCGAGCTGGAGCGCGGCCGGGGGCATATGCCCGTATCCGGTGCGGGTGCCGTAGGTGGGGCGGGACGCGGCGGCGCGGGCGGCGACTGCGGCGGGGGCGGCCTGGCGCTCTTCGATGGTGGGCATCAAAACTCCTGGGAGAGAGGGGAAGGGAGGCGGGAAGGGGCGTTACTCAGTCGTCGACGTCGGGGATGACGCGGCGGCGGGAGCGGCGCTCGTGGAGCGACGTCGCGGGCGCGGGGGGCGCGGGGACGAGGTCGAGCCGGCGCCGCGGTGGCGAGGCCGGCTTGAGCGACTGCATGGAGAGGCGGACCTCGGCGCGCGCCTTGTTGACCTCGGCGACCAGGCCGGTGACGCGGGTGTTCCCGCGGCTGCCCTGGACGAGGACGGACTCGAGGTCGGCGAGCTCGGCCTCGAGGCGTTCGGCGGTGGTGAGCTGGCGGACGGCGCCGCGGAGGATCGTCAGCTCGCGGGCGGTCGGCGCCTCGCGGGCCTCGGCGCGCTCGGCGAGGTAGTCGGACCAAAGGTCTTCGGCCTCGGCGCAAAGGCCGGCCGGTGGAGCATGGGAGGTCATTGAGGGACCCTTCAGGGGCGATGGTGAAACGAAGGCGCGGGACCTCCCGCACCGACAGGCGCAGGGCTCACCGACCTACGGCAGGGCGGGCCAGGGGGCACCCCCCAGGCCCGCCGGCGGGGTCGGCGAGGGTCAGAGCGCGAGCGACGTCGTCGACGCGGGAGAGGGGCGCACAGCTCCTCAGGCGGGAGCGCGGGCGGTGACCTCGTCGAGGAGCTCGCGGACGCGGCGCTCGAGGTCGGCGACGTCGGAGAGCCAGTCGAGCCCGGCGGGCGCGGTGGCGAGGTGGGTCGCGGTCGGCGGGGTCACTCGGCCGGCTCGAGGACGTAGGCGAGGACGCCAGGGCAGCCGCAGCCGCGGCGGGAGGAGCGGGCTGCGGTGTCGGCGCGACGGTGCGCGACGCGCGGGCCGTAGAGGACGGGGCCGTCGGCGGGGCCGCCTCCGTGGCGGACGAGCCCGGAGCAGAGCGGGCAGCGTGCGGTGACGAGCCAGGTCCCGGCGCGGGACTCAACCCGCTCGACGTTGACGACGGCGGTGGCAGGCGTGGGAAGTGGGGGCGCGGCAGGCATGGTGGGACTCCTAGAAGGGGACGAGGTCGGGCTCACCGGCGTAGAGGGAGGGCTCGCCGGGAGCGCGGGTACGAGGGGCACGGCGGGTGAGTCGGTAGCCGCGGGAGACGGCGGCTTGCTCGTCGAGGGTGTAGCGGTCGGACGCGGTGGGGGAGCCGGCGACCTGGAGGACGACGCCGGAGTCGACGAGGACGGCGAAGGCGCGATAGGCCGTGCTCGAGGGGAGCGGCTCGCCGTGGGCGGGATCGCGGGTCAGACGGACGGCCTCGGCGCGGGTGAAGTGGGAGCCGTGGGCGAAGGAGGCGTTCAGGACCTCCCAGAGGCGTGCGTCCGAGGTGGGGACAGGGACCTCGTCGAGGAGGTCGTCGGCGGTGCTGGAGACGAGGACGGGGTTGCCGCCGGGGAGGGCGATACGCCAGAGGGAGAAGTAGTCGGACGATTTGCTCTTCTGCTTGTCCTCTTCGAGGGCGTAGTCGTCGCCGCGCTTGGAGGTGAGGAAGACGGTCTCGGCGGCGCCGCGAAGAGCAGAGGAGCCGCGGAGGTCGGTGGAGCCCTTGCCGGAATGATGAGCGAAAACGACAGTTCCTGAGGTTGTCGCGGCCCAGAGGCGATCCGCTGCGGCGAGGATGCGACCGACGTCGCCGGCGCTGTTCTCGTCCACGCCGGTGCTCATTCTCGCCCAGGTATCTAAGACGATTAGCGAGTAATCACGCTGCCTGACGAGCTCTTCCAGCTCATCCACGGTGCTCGCCTCGGCTAGGGAGACGGGACGTGGGAAGACGTCGAACATCTCGCCGGGGATGGGAACTTCGTGGCGCTGCGACCAGGCGGTGACGCGGGCGTGAATGCCGTCGAGGCCCTCGCCGGCGACGTAGAGGACTCGGCCGGCGCGGACCTCGCGGCCGGCCCAGTTTGTCCCGGTGGCGACCGCGGCTAGCCAGTTGATGAGGTGGAAGGACTTTCCGCTCGAGGGCGGGCCGACGATGAAGGCGAGAGACCGTGCCCGCAGCGCCCCGTCAATCACCCACGAGGGCTCCGGCAGGTCTGCCAGGTCGTCGAGGGTGAGGAGCTCGGAGGCGAGCGACGTCGCGGAGGCGGACGACTCGGCATCGCCGGGAGTGGGGACGCGGACCGACGTCAGGAGAGCGTCGAGAGTCTCTTCGGGGAGGTCGAGGGCCTCGTGGAGCGGGGTTCCGCAGCGGCAGGGCATGACGTAGGCGCCGACGCCGGGGGCTGCGCGAAGGGTGATCGTGTGAGGGGAGCGGCAAGAGGGGCAGCCGAGCCGGTAGCCGTCGTCGACCGGGATGGGGTCGGCGTCGGGCAGGTGCTCGCGGATGAGGGCGAGGAGGGTCGGCCGTCCGCGGGGGACGGGGGGAGGCACGAGGGGGTCCTCTCGTGGTGCGGGGGCAGGTGGCGGCTGGCAGTACGGGGGCGCGGGCGGCGAGGGCGCCTCGACGCGGCTGGGGTGCCGCGTCGAGGGCGCCTTCATCTGCTGCCGCCACGGCACCAGGTCCCGGCGAGGCCGGGGGGTCTGAGGGGGCTTCCCACCCACGCGGTTCCCACCTACCAGACTGGAGGGTGAGAGAGGGTGGCTCGGGGCGAGAAGCGTTGCGAGCGCTGGCGTCTCGCGGTTCCCACGGGCGTTCCCACGGTGGGAAGAGGGCGCCGGCCGACCCCCTTCCCACGAGGTCGGCCGGCGGTGGCGCGCCGTCTGCT
>NZ_JBBIAA010000017.1:58822-63586 GCF_037482545.1 Pseudokineococcus basanitobsidens
GTCTGCTCGGCGCGCCGGGAAGGCCCCGTCGACGGGCTGCGACGTCGCGTGCGCCGGGCGAGCGGTGCGACGGAGCCTCGGTCGGTGGGGCCGGTCTGGGAGGTGGTCAGGCTGCGGTCAGGCGGGCGCGGAGCTCGGCGAGCTCGTCGAGGAGCGCGGCATCTCGGCGGGCGCGGCTTTCCATCGTCTGACGCGAGCGCCGGCGTCGAGCGCAGAACGGGGAGCAAGTGACGGATGGCCGCCCCGGTCCAGATGACAGGGGGAAGGCGCGGGAGCACTCGGTGCAGGTGTTCACGGCTGCATTCCTTCGAGTTGACACTATTAGAGAAAAAGAGAAGGGCGCCTCGGAGTCCCACCATGAACTAGAGGCGTCCAGCTCTTCCCGATGGACAGGTCTGCGAGAGGTGCCGGATCGGCTCACCCTCGGGATGTGACCTACGTCACACGTGCTCGACGGCTGGCGCGGCGGGCGCGGTCAGAGGCGCGCAGGCACTCGGCGCACCGAGAGCTGAGGCCGTCGCGGCGACCGGCGGGGTTGCGGCGATAGGCCGAGGGCGGAAGGAGGCGCCGGCAGCCGGTGCAGACGCGGTCGGATAGCAGCGGCGCCGGGTTGAGCGCGAGCCGCTCGCGTATGAGGCGGGCAGCCGCGGAGCGGACGTCCGCGGGCAGAGGGTCGGGGCTGGTCATGCCCTAGAGGTCTGCGGGGATACTCCAGCGGCTCAGACCCCCTAGATCGGGGGGTTTGAGGCCCCCTCTCTTATCTAGGCTCTATGAGTCGTCGTCATAGAGCAGCAATGGGAGAGGGTGGCTCAAACCCCCTGGATCGGGGGGTTTGAGGGGTCAGAACGGGACCTCGTCGCCGGCCCAAACGAGCCGGAGCCGCTCGTCGCCGCGCCACGGCGCGTTCCCGCCGCCGTGGCCGCCGGGGAGGACGTCGACGCGGTCGAGGGAGAGGGCGAGGAAGTCGCGTCGCTCCTCGACGGTCCAGGCCTGCCACGGGGAGTCTGGCTGGCGGTGGTCGAGGCCGTCCTCGACGACGTCGCGGAGGACGGCAAGGAGGGCGCTGAGGTCGTCCTGCGCCGTGGGAGGGGACGCCGCGGCGAGAGCCTCCTCGGCTGCCGCGAGGCGCTGCTCCAGCGTGGCGGCCTGGCGGCGGTAGCGCTCGGTCCCGGAGGTGCCGTCGAAGACGCCGGCGGCTCGGTCGTCGTCGAGGCGCTCGAGGGACGCGCGGGCATCGGCGACGCTCGCGGCAGCCAGACGGGCGGCGGCCTCGGCGGCGGGGTCGGTGGTCGAGGCGCTGTAACGCTCGGCGACGGCGCGCACGAGGGCGACGTCGGCGGGGTCCTCGAGGTCGGCGTGAGCCAGGCGACGCCAGACCTCGTCCACGACGTACTCGTCTGCCTGGCGCATGGCGACCGCGGTGCCGGAGCACTTGCTCGATCCGCGGCGGTGCAGGGAGCACCTGTAGGTGCCGCGACCGTCGGCGCGGCGGTCGCCGGCCATGCGGGAGCCGCAGGAGCCGCACCGGAGGAGCTCAGAGCCGCCGAGGAGCGTCGGCGTGGGCCGTGGTCCTCGCCCGCCCCCGCGGCCATCTAGGACCTCCTGGAGGCGCCACCACGTCGACGGCTCGACGGCGGCCTCGCCGACCTCGACGAGGCGACCGTCGTCGTCGCGGGCGGGCGAAATGCTGTAGCCCTTGCCGGTGCCGGCGGGGTGACGCTGCGGGAGGTAGCCCGCGAGGGCAGGGGAGCGCAGCGCGCGGGCCAGGGTTGATGTCGCCCACTCGCCGCCACCGCGGGTGGTCGTGCCCTCGACGTTGAGGCGCTTCGCCTCGCCCGCGACGGAGGCTCCGCCGATCACGCGGCCGGCGACGTCGGCGATGACGGCGGCCTCGGCGGGCTCGACGTGGAGGCGGAGGAGGGTGAGGCCGTCGACGGACTCGCGGACGGCGCGGGTCCCGAACGGCGGCGTTCCGCCGGACCACGAGCCGGCGCGGCGGAGTACGGCCTTCGTGCCGCGCGTGCGCTGGGAGATGCTGGCGGACTCCTGCTCGGCGAGAGCGGCGAAGAGGCCGAAGATGCCGCGCCCCATCGGCGTCGATGTGTCGAGCGACTCGGTCGCCGAGACCAAGGAGGCGCCGGCTGCCTCGAGCTCGTCGATGAGCCGGACGGCCTCGCCGACGCCGCGCCGCGTCAGGCGGTCGAGCCGGTAGACGACGACGGCGTCGCCCTCGCCTCGGCGCACGGCCTCGAAGAGCTGCTCGAGCGCGGGGCGGCGGGCGCGGGGGTCGTAGCCGGAGACGCCGACGTCCTCGAAGTGGGCGACGTGGGTCCAGCCCTGAGAGGCGACGTAGGCGGCGGTTTGCTGGCGCTGGGCCTCGGGTGAGCCCTCGGAGTCGTCTTCACGCTGGCGAGACTGGCGACCGTAGGTGAGGGCGCGGGAGGGTCCGTGTGCCATGTGCGCACCGTAGCGCTCGCGGTGGAGCGGGGCACCCCGCTGGCGGACGTCCTGCGCGCCCAGGCGCAGGACGTCCGCGACGAGGGGCGGCGGGCGCTGCTCGAGAGCGGGGGGCGCAAGGAGATCGCGATGATGGTCCCCGTCGTCTTCCTCGTGCTGCCCATCACGGTGGCCTTCGCGGTGTTCCCGGGCCTGGCGGTGCTGAGGCTCGACCTGTGAGCGCCCGCTGCGGGGCCCCGGTGCAGACCCACCCGCGGGGGCACGCCCCCGTGGACCGGCACGACCCGGCGCGGGCCCTCCGCGACCGGCACGGCGAGGAGGACGGACGAGGCCATGACGCAGGCGATGAGCAGGACCATGACGAGGGCGAGGTCCGCGGCGGCGGCCGCGGGCGGGGCCGTGCTGGGGCGCGTGCGCGGCGTGCCCCGCGACGACCGCGGCGACGTGCCGGGCTGGGTCATGGTCACGCTGATGACGGCCGGTCTGGTCGTGGCGCTGTGGGCGGTCGCAGGACCGCGGCTCCAGCAGGTCTTCACCACGGCGATGGACCGCGTGCTCAGCGGCGGCTGAGCGGCGGGACGGCGCCGCCGGAGCGGTGGTGGCCCCACGGGGACCGCGGCTCGGCCGTCGCCGACTTCGCCCTCGTGGCGGGTCTGCTCACCCTCCTGCTCGCGGGCGTGGTGCAGCTGGCGGTCGTGCTGCACGTGCGCGCCACCGTCGTCGACTGCGCCTCCGAGGGGGCGCGGCTGGGGGCGCTCGCCGACCGGACGCCCGCGGACGGGGCCGAGCGCACCCGCGTCCTCGTCGCCGCGGCGCTGTCCCCGGCGTACGCGCGCGACGTGAGCGCGTCGACGACGTCCGTGGGCGGTCGCCAGGTCGTGGAGGTGGTCGTCCGGGCGCCGCTCCCGGTGGCCGGGCTCCTGGGGGTGGACGACGTCCTGACGGCGCGCGGGCACGGTCTCGTCGTCGGGGGAGCGCCGCCGTGAGCGGTCGTCCGTCGGCCCGCGGGTCCCGGGCCGGTCGAGCGGGGTGGCTGCTGCGGCGGGTGCGGGACGTCGTCGGCGCGGGTCAGGAGCGCGGGAGCGCCGTCGTCGAGTTCGTCGTGCTGGGCACCCTCCTGCTGGTGCCGGTCGTCTACCTGGTGCTCTGCGTGTCGCGCCTGCAGGCCGCGTCCTTCGCCGTCGAGGGGGCGGCCCGGGAGGCCGCGCGCGTCGTCGCGGGGCCCGGTGGTGCGGCGGCGTCCGCGGCGGACGCGGACGCCGTGGTCTCGCTCGCCCTGGCCGACCAGGGATTCGACCGCGAGGCGGCGAGGCTGCAGGTGCGCTGCGAGGCGACCCCGTGCGCCTCTCCCGACGCCCTGGTGGAGGCGACCGTCACCCTCGACGTCGTCCTGCCGGGCGTCCCCGCGCTCGTCGCGGGCGTCGTCCCCGCGTCCGTCGAGGTACGTGCCTCCGGGAGCGCCTCCGGCGACCGGTTCGCGGTGTCGGGATGACGGCGCGTCCCCCGTCCGCCGGTGGGGGTCCGGTCGCAGGACGGCTCGCCGGTGACGACGGGCAGGTGGCGGTCCTCGTCCTGGGCTACGCCGTCCTGGCCCTGGCGCTCGTCCTCGTGGTGACCGGCGCGTCCGCGGTCCACCTGGAGCGCAAACGCGTGCTCGCGGTCGCCGACGCGGCGGCCGGCGACGCGGCGGACGCCCTGGACGAGGGCGCGTACTACGCCGACGGCGCCGCGTCCCTCGGCCGCGGCGTCCCCCTCACCGACGACGCCGTCCGCGCCGCGGTCGGCGAGCACCTGCGGCGCAGCGCGGCCGCCCGCGCCGTCGAGGGCCTCCGGGTGGGCCCCGGGACGGGGACGCCCGACGGCAGGACGGCGCAGGTCGAGCTCCTGGCGCCCGTGCGGCTGCCCCTCGTGGGGCTCGGACCTCAGGAGCTGGTCGGGGGTGACCGGCTCACGCTCGTGGTGACGGCGCGAGCCAGGACCGACCTCGCGCCCCTGTGAGGCAGTGCCCGAGGGCAGGGCCGGCGTCCGGACGACGTGCCGGACGGAGCCGTCGGGCCGGGAGGGCGGCGCCCGCCGGGCCCCCCGGGGGGCGCCCACGGGTGGTGGAGAGCACCTCCGCCCGTGGGGTAACGTTCATCTCGCCGCAAGGGGGCCGGGACACCGGCCGGGTCGGGCAGCCACAGGCTGTTGACGGGCTCGGACGAGATGGTCTAGGTTCGAGCGGTTGCCTCCTGGAGGGACGGGCCCACGGGTCCGGACGCCAGGCGGGTCTGCTTCTTGAGAACTCAACAGCGTACCGAAGTCGAA
>NZ_JBBIAA010000018.1:0-4097 GCF_037482545.1 Pseudokineococcus basanitobsidens
GCTCCGGGTGCTCGCTGCCCGGGAACGCCCACCCGCACCCGCCGGACCCGCCGGCCCCGTCGCCAGCGTCGCCAGCGTCGCCAGCAGCAGCGGCGCCGGCGCCGGCGTCACCCTCGCGGTCCCGGCCCTGGCCCGGGCGCTCGTCCGCAACCTCGTCCGGGGCCTCGTCCGGGGCCTCGTCCGGGGCCTCGTCCGGGGCCGGGCTGGGGCGTGCGTCCCCGTCCGGGTCGTGGCCGTCGGGCAGGGGCGGCCGGTCGTCGAGAGCCACGCGCACCACCCCGTCCACCCCGCCACCTGCGTCGAACAGGTGTTCGACTGAGAGGAACGGTAGCGGGAGGGTCCGACAACGACCCACGCACCGCGAAAGCTGTGGACGGCGGCGGGCTACGCCGACCTGTGGACGCGGTCTCGTCCGTGGTCGCGGCAGCACTCGCCGGTCGAGCCGGAGCACCACGCCGGGGCGCAGGTCGAGGACCGAGCGGGTCGTCGTCCTGACGGGCTGCCGTCCGCGACCGGTCACCTCCGGCGCCGACCGCCCGACGCCCCCGAGCCCTAGGGTCCTGCTGGCCCGCGACCGCGGGCCGGGCCCGAGGGGCGGACGGCAGGACCTCCCGCCGCGTCGGGACGCTGCAGCATCGACCACCTCGTCCACCTCAGGGGGCATCCAGTGATCTCGGGCTTCAAGGACTTCATCCTCCGCGGCAACGTCATCGACCTCGCCATCGCCGTCGTCATCGGAACGGCGTTCACCGCCATCGTCACCGCCATCAGCACCGACATCTTCGGCAACCTCATCGCCGCGCTCTTCAACGCCGAGGACATCGGGACCCTGGGTGTCGACATCGCCGGGACGGGCGCCACGGATGAAACCAAGATCATCTTCGGCACGACGATCGCCGCGATCATCAACTTCCTCATCGTCGCGGCGGTGCTGTACTTCCTCGTCGTCGTCCCGATGAACCGGCTGCTGGCGCTGCGGAAGAAGGGGCAGGAGCCGGACGTCGCCGCCCCGAGCGAGGACATCCTCCTGCTGCAGGAGATCCGCGACCTCCTGCTTAGGCAGCAGGGTGTCGGCAGCCCGACGACGGCCGTGGACCCGTCCGCCACCCCCGAGCCCCCGACGGGCCGCTGACGACGGACCGCTGACCACCGTGCCGGCGCCGGGGCGGGAACCGGGCGCACCGCACCCGGGTCACCAGTGCGGCGGCCGCTCCCGGAGGTAGCGCTCGTCGTCGAGGTCCTCGGGGTCGGGACGCTCGCCCCAGGCCTCGGGCCGGTCCTCGCCGGCGCGGTCGGGCAGGACGGGGGACTCGTCGTCCCGGCGCCGCGGACGACCGGACGCGGCCAGCTGCCCGGAGGACGCGTCCGTGGTCCGCCCGGACGGCTCCGAGGCGTCCGCGTCGGCCGTCACCACGCCCCCTCCGCGGGCCGTGCCGCGGCGAGGACGCGCGCCGTCTCGCCGGCCGGGTCGACGAGCAGACCGGTCGAGGACACGTGCACGACGGCCCAGCCCCGGTCGCGCAGGCGGGCGGCCTCGCGGGCGCGCAGCACCGGGTCCGCCGCGCTCGGCCCGCTCTCGGCGCCGGCCGGCCGGACGTCGGGCAGGACGGCGGCGGCAGCGCCGTCGGGGCGGACCACCGTCAGGTCGGGGTCGCCCGGGCACTCGGCGCGGCGCACGAGAGCGCCCCCCGCCCGCAGCCGCTCGACGAGCGCCCCGACGAGCGGGTCTGCTCCCGCGTCCACCCCGCCGGCCGGCGCGTCCGCCGCGGGCACGGCGCTGGCGTGCGCCGACAGCGCCCGCGCGGCGTCATCCCCGGGGGGCAGCAGGTCGAGGTCGGCCACGCCGGGCGGGGCAGCGTCGACCGTCTCGGCGTCCACCGGACCGTCCTCCGGGTGCGCCGCTCCCCCGTCGACGTCCTCGGCGGCGGCCGCGTCGTCGTCGCGGACGGCGGCCTCGACCGAGGCGAGCAGCGCCCGCAGCGCCCGCGCGCCGGGCGTGCGGAGCCGGTCCTCGGGCAGCGCCGGCGACGACAGGCACGTGACCACGACCAGGCGGCGGCGGGCTCCCGCGGTCGCGACCGCCAGGGCGGCCGCGCCGCCCGCGGCGTCGAGCGGCCCGAAGGAGGACAGGACGCGCCCGCGCTCGGTGGGCGCGAAGGCCGTCGTCAGGACGAGGACGTCCCGGACGCAGCCGGCGGCGCGCGCGACGTCGGTCACGACGAGCGGCTCCCCGCCGCGGCTCGCCCGGGCCATCGCCGCGGCCAGCGCCGGGTCGGCGGCGACGGCCTCGCGGAGCGCGTCCGCGACCCGGCGGGCGTGGCCCCGCGTCAGCGCGACGACCCCGAGCGAGCTCTCGGGGTCGCGCCGCAGGCGGTCCAGCACCACCGCCACCGTCTCGGCCACCTCGACGTCGAGGGAGTGCACGACCCCCTCGGGAGCGGGCCGGCCGCGCCCCGTCACGTGCCGCAGGACGACGGGCCGCGAGCCCGGCGGCGCCGGGGCCGCGCGCAGCGTCGCCGGCGCCCGGGTGGGCGGCCCGTCGCCCGGCGCGTCCGCCGCGGCCTCGGCCCGGTCGCCCTCGGCGCCGTCGACCGGGTCGGCCACCTCGGCGCGGACGGCGCGGACGACCGGCTCGAGCTGGCGCGGCAGCCGGTGCCGCCGGCGCAGCACGTGCTCGTCGAGGACGCCGGTGGTCGCCGTCCACGCGTCGAGCGGGGCGGCCGCGCCGGGGTGCTCCGGCGCGGGGGCGCCGACGACCCCCTCCGCGGGCGGGACGCCGCACGGGTCGCCCACGAGCAGCACCTGGGCACCGCGCGCCAGCGCGAGCGCGGCCTGCGGCACGGCAGCCGTCGAGGCGTCGAGCAGGACGACGAGGTCGGCTCCCCCGTCGTCGTCCGCAGCGCCCCCCGTGCCGGGACGACCCAGCGGCGCGACCCGCTGCGGCAGCGCGAGCAGGCTCGCAAGACGCACGAGCGGCCTGCCCCCGGCGGCCGACCGCGCCCCGGCGACCACCTCGGCCGCGGCGGCCGCGCGCTCGCGGGCGACGGCGGCGTCGTGCTCCGCCCGCAGGGCGTCGGCCCGCCCGGGCAGCAGCTCGTCGAGGAGCCCACGGCGCCGTGCCTCCTCGAGGGCGGAGGCACGGACGCACAGCTCGAGCTCCGCCGTCGCGGCGGCGGCGTCCACGCCGCGCTCGCGCAGGTCCGCCAGCAGGTCGCCGAGGCCGAGGGCCCGCAGGTGCACGAGCACGTCGACGCGGGCGGGCAGGTCGCCGCCGGCGTCCGGGTCCTCCGCCAGCAGGTGCAGGCGACGCCGCAGGTCCGCGAGGTCCACCTCCCGCAGCCGGCCCCCCTCCCGCGTCGGGCGCAGGACGGGCTCCAGCCGGTCCAGCTCGGCCGTGACCGCGGCGAGCGCGCGGCGCGCGGCGGAGATGCCGGCGGGCACGCGCGGCCGGCCCCCGTCCTCCGCCTCGGCCGCCCAGGCACGCCGCTCGGCGTCCGCGCGCCGCAGCGCGGTGCGCAGGTCCGCGGGCCTCTGCCCCGGACGGACGACCTCGGCGACGACCTTCTGCGCCGTCCTGCGCGTCCGCCAGGCGGCGTCCTGCCCGAGCGACCGCGCCAGCTCGCCGAGGGGGCGCTCGTAGGCACCGGGCAGGAAGTCCTCGAGCGTGCCCCGGACGTCCTCCAGCAGGCCGAGCCGGCGCTCGACCTCCACCGCCGTGCGCGGTCGCCGCAGACCGGTCTGGCCTCCCAGGTCGTCGAGGGCCCCGGCCAGGCGCGGGAGCAGGTCGTCGGCGAGCCGCCCGGCCCGGTCGCGGGCGTCCCGCACCTCGGCGGCGGCACCCAGCGCGGCGCCCTCCCACGGCCCGTCCGCCAGCTCGGGGCGGAAGGCGCCGAGCCCGGCGGCGCGGCGGACCGCCTCGGTGACCGCCGCCGACCCCTCGGCGGCGACCGCCGCGGTCGCCGCGCCGTCGAGGCGCACGGGCGTGCGCGGCGGTCGGGGGCCCTGCGCCAGGCGCGCCAGGGCGTGCGCGGTCGTCAGCACCCCGGCGTCGAGGCCGCCCCCGGCCGGGACGTCGAGCGCGCGGGCGCCCGCGCGGG
>NZ_JBBIAA010000018.1:4291-13789 GCF_037482545.1 Pseudokineococcus basanitobsidens
CGCGGGCCACCAGGTCCTGGGAGGACGGCCCCGAGCCGTCCAGCCCAGCCCCGTCCGGCCCGGACGCACCCGTCCCCATCCCGTCCGACGACGGTCCGTCCGGCGGCGCGGCGCGGCGCGGCGCGGTGCCACGCCGGTCGGCGGCGAGGAGGAGGTCGCCGAGCCCGGCGGCGTCGAGCCGGTCCGCGACGTCGAGGGCCTCGTCCAGGGCGGGGGCGACGACAAGGCAGCGCCGCCCGCTGCCGACGGCGCACGCGACGGCCTGCGCCACCAGCTGCGTGGCCCCGGTGCCCGGCTGGGCGAGCACGCGCAGCGACCGCCCGGCGACGAGGGCGTCCAGCACCCGCTCCTGCTCCTCGTCGAGGTCCAGGACGAGCCGGCGGCGCGCGTCGTCACCCCACGGGCGCACCGGGGCGGGCAGGCCGCCCCGACCTCCCGGCCCGACGCCCCGGCCGGCGCTCGCGGCGGCGAGCGCGGTGACGAGCGGCGGCAGGCCGCCGTCGGCCGCGCAGGCCAGGGTGGCGAGGTCGTCCACCAGGGGGCCGGCGAGGTTGGGGTAGACGCCCACGAGCGTCCGCTCGGAGAGCTCGAGCCCCGGCACGTGCGCCACCTGGGCCGCCAGCTCGCCCGTCGCCCGTCGGTGCGCGTCACCGCGCCCGTCGGCGAAGGGCGCCAGCACCGCCGCGACGTCGACCCGGTGGCCGCGGGCGGCCAGCAGCCGCACGAGCGCCGGGTTGACCCGGGCTCCGGGCTGCAGGTCCAGCTCCTCGTCGAGCGCGCCGGCGCCGCGCGGGCGCAGGACGAGCGGCTGCAGCAGCGCGGGGGCGTGCACCTCGACCGCGGGCAGCCCCGCCGTCACGTCGGCCAGCGCCGACCACCGGACGAGGCCGACGGCGAGCGCCCCGGGCTGCAGGCCGTGCGCGGCCCCGACCTCCTGCGCCGCCGCGCGCAGCGCCCGCACGCGCTCGCGCGCGGCCTCGTGGGCCCCCCGTTCGCGCACCAGGCTGGACAGCCGGGTCGCGCGGCCGGCCCAGAAGGCGGCGAGACCGGAGGGGTGGGCGCCGCCGAGGTCCAGCGGCGCCACGAGCACGCCGGGCGCGGTCCGGTCGTCCACCAGGACGCCCTGCCCGGCCGTCGTGGCCAGCTCGGACCGCCAGCCGTCGAGCACCGCGCGCAGGGGCGTCGTCGGCTCGGGGGGAGGCACCGCCGGCGCCGGCGTGCTCGTCGGGACCGCCCGCTCGGGCTCCGGCGCGGGTCGCACCGTCCCTGACGGCTCGGGGGCCGCGGCGGTGCGACCGAGCAGCCGCCCGAGGACGGACCGGCGCCGTGGGGGCCGCTCGGACCTGGACGCGTCGGGCACCCGCGCACGCTAGCCGCTCCGCCGCCGCACCTCGCGGGCCGCAGGCCCGGTCGGCCGGGACGACGACGCCCCGCGGCACCGGGGTGCGGCGGGGCGTCGTCGAGGTGGAGGCAGTGCGCACCGCGCAGGGGGGGCTAGCGGTGCGCACTGCGGGTCGGAGTCTGCTGACCAACCCGTTCAACCGTCAACTTCGTCGGGCGCCCGTCGGCGTGTCGTCCGACCTCGTCCGACTCGTCCTCCCCCGGCCGGACGCGCGGCGTCCCACCGGCGGTACCGGCGGGGCGCCCGGGTGCCCCGTCGGGTCAGGCGCCGACGTCGCGCAGGCGGTCGGCGTCGCCGGACATCGTCGGCGCGCTGCCGCCCGGCGTCCCCTCGTCCGACCACCGCAGGAGGGCGCCGACGCCGTCCGCCAGCTCCAGCTCGTCGGTCTCGTCCTGCCGGGCACCCGGGACGAGCACGAGGCCCGCGGCACCGCCCACCGCCGCGCGGAGGAGCGCAGCGTCGGCCCGGACCTCGACCGGGTCGGAGACGCCCATCTCGAGCAGGTCCTCGCGGCTGCTCGCCAGCTGCAGCGGGTCCGGCCCCACCCAGAGCGTCCACGTGGAGCTGGGGTCGTCGCGCAGGAGCACGTCCTGCACCTGGCCGCGCTGGAGCATCGTCACGACGGCGTCGATCCCGTCGGTGCCGTCGGCGTCCTGGCCGCGGGCCTGCTCGAAGCTGTCCGTCGTCTCCTTGAGGCGGCCCTCCTGCACCCGGGCGAGCAGCTCGCCCAGGGTCTGCGCGAAGTCGTCGGAGCGGATGCCGTCGGCGCGGCCGCCGCCCTGGACGACCTCGGCGATCGCCGAGGCGGCTCCGCCGAGGCGCTCGCGCACGAGGGAGACGGCCGTGTCGTCACCGGTGAGGACGACGACGTGCGGCTTGTACCGGCCGACGAGGTCGTCGACGTCCTTGGCCACGGCCGCGGCGTCGCGCTCCCAGGAGTCCTCGACCCGGCGCTCGTGGGTGTGCTCGCCCACGCCGCCGACGGGGACCTTGTGCAGCACGTCGTCGTCCGAGCCGGAGGTCCGGGTCTCCTCGACGTCCGAGCTCGCGCCCACGACGGCGTCGCCGCCCTCGGGACGTGCCGTCGTGACGCCCGCGCCGACGGCGACGGTCAGGTCCGCCCCCGCGCGGTCGGTGGCGACGAGCACGTACCGGGTGGCCCCCGCCGCGGCGCGCACGGCCGGGAGCACCTGCGGGAGCGAGCCCCACGTGCCCTCGTCCTGCGCCGGGGCCTTCGGGAGCACGAGGTCGAGGACGACCCCGCCCGTGCCCGCCACGACGGTGCGGCCCGAGCCGTCGCCGGTGTCGGCGCGCCCGCTCGGCGCGGTCGCCCGGTCGGCGAGCAGGTCGAGCACCTGCTCCGGCGCCCCCTGCTCCTCCAGGCTGCGGCGCACCTCGCGCCAACGGAGCTCGACCTCGTGCTCGCCGGAGGCGTCCGACCTCGAGATGTCGAGCGTCACGCTCGCGAGCGGGCCCTCGGCCTCGAACGCCGGTGCCAGCCACTGCAGGTCCATCGGTCCTCCTACGACAGGTGGTGCTACGACAAGGTGGTGCGACGACACGTGGTGCGCTCTCGACGCACGTGCGCCGCCGGCCGCGGTGACGTCGGCCGCGGTGACATCGGCCGTATGACATCGGCCACCGGGCCGGGCGACGCCGTCGGGGACCGCGTCGCGCCGCGCGCTGCGCACCCCACCCTGGCCGCTGGCGCGCCGCGATGCGAGCCGACCCGTCGACCCGGCGCGCAGCGTGGCGCCACCGCCGCCCCGGTAGGCTCGCCGCCGTCCTCGGGCCCCCGTAGCTCAGGGGATAGAGCGACGGTTTCCTAAACCGCAGGTCGGAGGTTCGAATCCTCTCGGGGGCACGCCCTCCCGCCGCTACCGCGCCGCCCCGGCCCGTCGTCCCGCCCGCGCCCGCCGTCCAGGTCGTTAGCGTCCGTGCCGTGGACACCGGCATGGAGACCAGGCGCCTCGGGCGCACCGGCCGCGACGTGGGCGCCGTCGGCCTCGGGACGTGGCAGCTCGGCGGCGACTGGGGTGACGTCTCCGAGGACGACGCCCTCGCGGTGCTGCGCGCGGCGCTCGACGAGGGCGTGACCCTCCTCGACACCGCCGACGTCTACGGCGACGGGCGCAGCGAGCGGCTCATCGGCCGCTTCCTCGCCGACCTCCCCGAGGACGACCGACCTCTCGTCGCGACGAAGGCCGGCCGCCGGGCCGACCCCTTCGAGGCGGCCCAGTACACGGCCGAGAACCTGCGCGCCTGGGTGGCGCGCAGCCTCGCCAACCTCCGCACCGAGCGGCTGGACCTGCTGCAGCTGCACTGCCCGCCGCCGCCCGTCTACGGCGACGATGCGGTCTACGACGCGCTCGACGCGCTCGTCGACGAGGGCCTGCTCGCCGCCTACGGCGTCTCGGTGGAGACCGTCGAGGAGGCGATGACGGCGCTCGCCCGGCCGCGCCTCGCGACGCTCCAGATCATCCTCAACGCCTTCCGCCGCAAGCCGCTCGACGCGGTCCTGCCCGCGGCCGCGGCGGCGGGCGTCGGCGTCCTCGCGCGCGTGCCGCTCGCCAGCGGGCTGCTCACCGGGACGTACGACGCGTCGACGACCTTCGCCGAGACCGACCACCGGCACTTCAACCGCGACGGGGCGGCCTTCGACGTCGGCGAGACGTTCTCGGGCGTCCCCTTCGAGCTCGGCCTGCGGGCGGCCGCCGAGGTGGGCGTGGTCGCCGCGGCCCGCGGCGTCCCGACGGCGCAGCTCGCGCTGCGCTGGGTCCTGGACCAGCCGGGCGTCACCGCGGCGATCCCCGGCGCCCGCACCCCGGAGCAGGTGCGCGGCAACGCGGCCGCGGCCCGGCTCGCGCCGCTGACCGAGGACGAGCTCGCCGCGGTCGAGCGGGTCTACGACGAGGAGCTGCGCGCGCTGGTGCACCCGCGCTGGTGAGCCGGCGGCGGGGTGCCGCCGCCGCTGCCGCGAGGTCGTCCCCCGCCGGGCGCGGCGCCCGTCAGCAGGAGAGCCTGGGGGCGTGAGCCAGCAGGACCCGCGCGACCGCACCGACCGGGACCCCGTGGAGCCGCGCTACGGGATCGGCGGGGCCGCGCCGGCGCGCAGCGCCCTGACGCTGCGCGCGGTGCTCGCGGGGCTGGGCCTGCTGCTGTGCGCGGGCGGAGCGGTCTGGGCCGCGGCCACGGGCGGGCCGGCCTGGCTCGTCGTCGTCCTCGTCGTGCTCGCGGTCGTGGCCGTCGTCGACCTCGTCGTCATCGGTCGCCGGAAGGCGCGCGGCGAGCCGGGCTGAAGAGCCGTGGCGCCCCCCCAGGGATGACGTCCGGCCGCCCCGGCCCTCGACCTGGTGTCCCCGGGCCACGACCTAGAGTCCGCGCGTGAGCCTGCGCAGCCATCTGCTCGACACCGCGCCGCTGCGCATCCCCGCCTACCGCCGTCTGCTCACCTCGAGCGCCGTCTCCGCGGTGGGCAGCCAGCTGACCGCCGTCGCGGTGCCGTTCGAGGTCTTCCGGATCACGGGGAGCTCGGGGTGGGTCGGCATCGCCTCGGCCGCGGGGCTCGTCCCCCTCGTGCTCTTCTCGCTGTGGGGCGGCAGCGTGGCCGACGTCGTCGACCGGCGGAAGCTCATGGCGGTCAGCGTCGGCGGCATCGCCGTGACGTCCGCCCTGCTCGCCGTCCACGCCGCCTCGGGGCACGAGTCGGTGGCCGTGCTGCTCGTGCTCGTCGTCGTCCAGCAGGCGTTCTTCGGCCTCTACGCCCCCGCCCGCGGCGCCGCCGTCCCCCGCCTCGTGCCCGCGGCGCAGCTGCCGGCGGCCATGGCCCTGTCCACCACCGTCTTCGGCGTCGGCGCGGTCGGCGGGCCCCTGCTCGCCGGGTCCCTCATCCCCCTCGTGGGGCTGCCGCTGCTCTACCTCGTCGACGCCGTCGGCCTCGCCGCGGCGACCCTGCTCGTCCTGCGGCTGCCCGCGATGCCGACGTCCGGGGTCCCGGGGCGGCGCGCCGGGGCCGGCAGCGTCCTCGAGGGGCTCCGCTACATCGGCACGCAGCAGGTGCTGCTCGTGTCCTTCCTCGCCGACGTCGTCGCGATGGTGCTGGGGATGCCGCGGGCCCTGTTCCCCGAGATGGCGAGCGACGTCTACGGCGGGCCGGCCGGCGGCGGGCTCGCGCTCGGCGTCCTGTACGCCGCCATCCCCGTCGGCTCGCTGCTCGGCGGCCTCTTCTCGGGCCGCCTCGTGAAGGTCCGCCGGCACGGCGCGCTCGTGCTCGTCAGCGTCGCCGTGTGGGGCGTCGCCGTCGGGCTCGTGGGGCTGACGGCGTCGCTGTGGGTCGCGGCGGTGCTGCTGGCGGTCGCGGGCGCCGCCGACCTCGCGAGCATGGTGTTCCGCGGCGCCATCCTGCAGACCGCCGCCACGGACGAGATGCGCGGACGGATGCAGGGCGTCTTCACCGTCGTGGTGGTCGGGGGCCCCCGGCTGGCGGACCTCCTGCACGGCGCCGGGGGTGAGCTGCTCGGCGCACGGACGGCGGTCGCGCTCGGCGGGCTCCTCGTCGTCGTCGCGACCGGCGTCCTCGCCCTGCGCGCCCGCGAGTTCCGCCGCTACGAGGCCCCGGCGGACGTCCCCGCCTGACCCCTCTCGGCGCACGCCGTCCCACCACCCCGCCGTCGGCGGCGACGACGGTGCCGCCGCCTCGCCGACGTCGGCGACGACGCCCGCTCAGCCCAGCGGCGTGTGCGCGGGGTCGACCTCCTCGCCGGCGGCGACGGGGCCGGGCGGCGTCCCGTCGCCGAAGGGGCTGCCACCGAGGGCCTCGCGGCCGTGCGGCGTCAGCCACCCGGACAGGTCCGGGCCCTTCGGCACGATCCCCGTCGGGTTGATGTCCTCGTGGACGACGTAGTAATGCGCCTTGATGTGCGCGAAGTCGGTGGTGTCGCCGAAGCCCGGCGTCTGGAAGAGGTCGCGCGCGTACGCCCAGAGCACCGGCATCTCGGTGAGCTTGGTCCGGTTGCACTTGAAGTGGCCGTGGTAGACGGCGTCGAAGCGCACGAGCGTCGTGTACAGCCGGACGTCGGCCTCGGTGATGGCGTCGCCCATGAGGAAGCGACGGTCCGCCAGTCGCTCCTCGAGCCAGTCGAGCGCGGTGAAGAGGCGGTCGTAGGCGGCCTCGTAGGCCTCCTGCGAGCCGGCGAAGCCGCAGCGGTACACGCCGTTGTTGACCTCGGTGTAGATGCGCCGCATGACCGGCTCCATCTCCTCGCGCAGCGCCTCCGGCCACAGGTCGGGCGCGCCGGCGCGGTGGTGCTCGCGCCACTGCGTCGAGAGGTCGAGCGTCATCTGCGGGAAGTCGTTCGTCACGACCTGCCCGCTGCTCACCTCGACGAGCGCCGGCACCGTGATGCCCTTGGGGTAGTCGGGGAAGCGGGCGAGGTAGGCCTGCTGGAGGCGCTCGTAGCCGAGGACCGGGTCGACGCCGCCCGGGTCGAGGTCGAAGGTCCAGCTCCGGCGGTCGTGCGTCGGTCCGGTGATGCCCTGGGAGATGACGCCCTCGAGCCCGAGCAGCCGCCGCACGATGATCGACCGGTGCGCCCACGGGCACGCGCGCGCGGCGACCAGGCGGTAGCGGCCCGGCTCGACCGGGTAGCCGTCGGCCCCGTCGGTCGTGATCCGCGTCTCGATGTAGGCGGTGTCGCGCTCGAAGCCCTGGCCGCCCGTCACGTAGGCGCCCTTGGTGCTCTGCTGGTCGGCGTCGGTGCTCATGGGTCCTCCCCCGGTGCGGCGGCCCCGGGGCCGCCGGTCGTCCTGCGTTCAACCATCATGGCGGACGACGGCGGGCGGTGCCGACCACGCAGGGCCGTCGGTGCCTCCCGGGGCCGAGGGCCCCGACGGGGTCAGCCGCCGTCGAAGGCCGACGACGACAGGTCGCGCTCGTCGTCCGCCACGGCGCGCAGGATCCGGTCGACCACGGCCTGCGGAGCCTTGCCCTGCGGCATCCGCGGCGCGCTGCCGGCGACCGCCCGGTCCGCGAGCCCGGTCTCGGTGTGCGGCGGGCGGACGTCGAGCACGCGCACCTTCTCCTTCCGGAGCTCCTTCGCGACGGCCGCGTCGAAGGCGGTGAGCGCCGCCTTGGCCGCCGAGTAGGCGGCCATGCCCGCGACGGGCTGCTCGGCGACGACGGCGCTGAGCATGACGGCGAGGGACCCACCCCGATCCGACGCCGACGCCCGCAGGTGCGGGGCGGCGGCGCGCAGCAGCCGCGCCGGGGCCAGGTAGTGCAGCAGCAGCATCTCGTCGAGCAGGTCGTCGTCGGCCTCGACCGCGGGGCCGAAGGCGACGGCCCCGGCGGCGTGGACGAGGACGTCGAGGCCGCCGAGCGCGTCCGTCGCCGCGCCGACGAGCTCCTCGGGGGCGCCCGGCTGCCGCAGGTCGGCGGGCAGGTGGGCGGCGGCCTCGACGTCGAGCGCCCGCAGCCTCTGCTCGTCCCGCCCGGAGACGACGACCCGGGCGCCGCGCTGCGCCATCCCACCGGCGAGCAGCGACCCCAGACCGCCGCTCGCACCGGTCACCAGCACCCGTGCCCCGTCGAGGTCCGTCATGGCCGCGACGCTAGGCGGGTCGAGGGCGCGGCGCCCGTCCGGGGGTGGTGGCGCCTGCGCGTCCTCAGCCGCGCACGGCCTCGTACCGCGCGAGGGCGACCTTGCGCTCGTCGGCGTGGTCCACGACCCGCGCCGGGTAGCCGTCGGGCAGACCGCCGGGCAGGTCCCACGGCTCGTGCACCCTTCCCCCCGCGACCTCGCGCAGCTCGGGCACCCACCGGCGCACGTAGTCGCCGTCCGGGTCGAACTTCTTGCCCTGCGTGACCGGGTTGAAGACGCGGAAGTACGGCGAGGCGTCCGTCCCCGTGCCGGCCACCCACTGCCAGCCGTGGTTGTTCGACGACAGGTCGCCGTCGACGAGGTGCCGCAGGAAGAAGCGCGCCCCGCCCTGCCACGGCTGGTGCAGGTCCTTGACGTAGAAGGACGCGACGAGCATCCGCATCCGGTTGTGCATCCAGCCCTGGGAGAGCAGCTGCCGCATCGCCGCGTCGACGACGGGGAAGCCGGTGCGCCCCTCCTCCCAGGCCTGCACCCGACGGCGGGCCTGCGCCCCGTCGTCGTGCTCCATCCCGGCGAGGTCGTCCTTGTAGAGGTCCCACGCGGAGTCCGGGCGGTGCCACAGCACGTCGGCGTAGAAGTCGCGGAAGCACAGCTCGCGGACGTAGGCGTCGGCGCCCTCGCCGCCGCGGGCCCGGGCGTCGTGCACGAGCGTCCGCGGGTGCACGAGTCCGAGGTGCAGGTACGGCGACATCCGGCTCGTGGAGTCCAGGTCGGGACGGTCGCGCTCGTCGGCGTAGCGCTCGAGCCGCTCGTCGCGGAAGGCCTTCCACGCGGCCCGCGCGCCCGCCTCGCCGGGCACGGGCAGCTCGCCGGCGTCCTCCGGCGCGACGTCGGGCGCGTCCGGGAGGTCGTCGGCGCCGTCCGCCCGGGCCCACGTCAGCGACCGCGGCGTCAGCGCCGGCTCGGGGACGCCGTGCGCCTGCCACGCGCGGGAGAACGGCGTGAAGACCTGGAACGGCGAGCCGTCGTCCTTCAGCACACGACCCGGTCCGACGGCGTACGGTGTGCCGTCCTCGACGAGGGGCACCTCGCCCAGCTCCTCGCGCACGGCCGCGTCGCGACGGCGTCCGTAGGGACCGGTGTCCCGCGCGACGTGCACGGACGCGGCACCCACCTCCCGCGCGAGCCTCGGCACGACGTCGACCGGGTCGCCGCGACGGACGACGAGCGCCCCGTCGGTCGCGTCGCGCAGGGCCTCCAGGCACCCGACGAGGAAGTGCCGTCGCGGCGCGCCGGCGGCGTCCCACACCCGGGGGTCGAGGACGAACAGCGGCAGCACGCCGTCGTCGCCCCCGCGCTCGCGGGCGGCGAGCAACGCGGGGTTGTCGCCCAGGCGCAGGTCACGGCGGAACCACAGGACGGCGGGGCCGGTGCTCACCCGGCGAGCGTGCAGGGTGCGACGGAGCCCCGGAACCGCGCCGCCTGGCGCGGTGGCGG
>NZ_JBBIAA010000018.1:13880-49484 GCF_037482545.1 Pseudokineococcus basanitobsidens
GCGCCGCCTGGCGCGGTGGCGGGGCTCCGCCCCTGGGACGGCCGGGTCGCGCCGGCTCGTCGTGGCGGTCAGGCGCCGGGGGGCGAGGTGTCCTCGTCGAGGACCTTGTCGAGCGCCTCGCGGACGGCCTGCCGCGTCGCCAGGCGCACGGACGCCGCCTGCTGCTCCTCGGCGGAGCCCGCGTCGCCGATGCGCTGGCGCTCCTCCTTCTCGGCGTCGAGCGAGAAGTCGCGCGCCGTGCGGATCCGGTCCCAGATGTCTGCGTCTGCCATGCGGCACAGCACAGCACGACGCCGCCTGCGCCGCGCGTCGTGCCGGGTCCCGCCGCGCCACGCCGCAGCGCCGGACCGTTACCGGACCGTGCTCCACGCGCACGCGCGTCACGGGTGCGAGGTCGGCCGCGCGGGTCCACCCTCGTGCACCGCGGGCCGAGCCCGCGGCGACCGGGGCGAGGAGGACGCCCCGGACGCGACGCCCCGCACGGAAGCGCACGCCATGGCCTACCTCGCCCTCCTGGTCCCCCTCCTCGCCCTCCCGGTCCTGCTCGCCATGGCCGCCTTCGAGTCGCGGTGCAGCGACGGGTCGCCGCTGTGGCGACGGCGGGTGCCCGCGCCCGGGGCCCCGGCGGAGCTGCCCGCCGGCAGCAGCCCGACGCGCTCCTGACGAGAGCCCCCCAGGACGGACGGCCTAGAGCAGCCCCGCCTGCCGCAGCAGGCGCGCCAGTCCCGCGCCGTCGGGGGCGGAGACCCACAGGTGGTCGCCGTCCTCGCGGGCCGGCGCCCCCTGCGGCGCCGGGAGCCCCTGCGCGAGCACGGACTCCGTCGGCGACAGGTGCCGGATCGCCACGCCGGCCACGCTGCCCGGCCGCTCGCGGGCGAAGGCCTCGTAGATGGCCTCGTCGTGCTGGCCGTCGTCGCCGACGAGCAGCCACCGCACGTGCGGGAACTCGTCCGCGAGGCGGCGGAGCGCCTTCTCCTTGTGCGCGCGGCCGCTGCGGAACCAGCGGTCCGGGGTCGGCCCCCAGTCGGTGAGCAGCAGGGGACCTCGCGGGTACAGGTGCCGGTGCAGGAACCGCGTCAGCGTCGGCGCGACGTTCCAGGCCCCCGTGGACAGGTAGAGGACGGGCGCGTCCCGGTACCGCCGGGTGAGGCGCTCGTACAGCACCGCCATGCCGGGCACCGGGTTCCGCGCGTGCTCGTCGAGCACGAAGGTGTTCCAGGCGGCGAGGAACGGGCGGGGCAGGGCCGTGACCATGACGGTGTCGTCGATGTCGCTGATGACGCCGAGCTCGGCGTCGTCGCCGATCACCCGCACGGGGGCCGGAACCGACTCCGCCCCCGGCGCGCGCAGGACGACCTGCTGCCAGCCGGGCTCCAACGAGCCGGGCAGGCTCGCGTCGACGAAGCCGCCCCGGTCGGTGACGACGACGTGCTCCTCGCCGCCGACCTCGACGACCACCGGCGCGTCGCGCACCGGCACCGTGAGGAAGCTGCGCCACCCGCGCACCACCTCGGGACGGTCGCCGCGGTCGCGCCCGTCGGGGGCCGTGAGCAGCAGGCGGCCCAGCACGCGCACCGCGCGGGGCGAGCCGTAGCCCGGGTAGACGGTCAACGACGGCTGCCAGCCCTCGTCGAGGGCCCGCCGCGTGGCGCGACGGTGCAGCGCGTCCGAGAGCGCCACCGTCCGGGCGTGGAGCGGACGCAGCGCCGGGGGCGCGTCCTCGGTCGTGGCCACGCCGGAACCCTGCCACAGCGCCCGCCGACCGCCCGGGCGAGCCCGGGGCCGGACGGTCGCCGTGCCCGGCCCCGACGGCGCCGCGCGCCGAGCCGCTCCCGGTAGATCCGCGGCGCGCCCGTCGGTGCCGTCGCGGGCCCGGAGGTCGCAGGCGCGGACCCGGGGCTACGCCGACTTCTTGCGGGTCCGCCGCGCCGGCTTCTCCGGCGCACCGTCCTCCGCCGTGCTGCCCGGACGCCTCGTCGCCGTGCCCTTCGTGCTCGAGGCCTTCGTGGCCGTGCCCTTCGCCGCCGCGCCCTTCGCCGCCGTGCCCTTCGCGCTCGAGGCCTTCGCCCCCGTGCCCTTCGTCGCCGGCGCCTTCTTCGTCGACGCCGTCCTCGTCGACGCCGTCCTCGTCGACGCCGAGCGGCGACGCCCGCTCGCAGGAGCGCCGCCGGAGGCTTCCGCGTCGTCCTGCCGGCCGTCGTCCGAGGCGTCGTCCGGGCCGTCGTCCGCCGTGCCGCCCGCCGGACCCTGCGTGGAGCCGGCCTCGCCACGGCCCTCCTTGGCGCGGGCGACGCTGCGCTGCAGCGCGGACAGCAGGTCCACGACCTGGGCGCCCTCCCCGTCCCCCCCCTCGTCCTCCGCCGACGGGGCCCGGCGGACGTCCCCCGAGCTGATCTTCGCCTCGACGAGCTCGGCGACCGCGGTCGCGTAGCCGTCGGTGAAGGCGTCCCAGTCGAAGTCGCCGGCGAGCGACTCGACGAGCGAGGCGGCCATGGCCTGCTCCTGCGGCCGCAGCTCGACCTCCGAGGACAGGACGTCGAAGGAGGCCTCCCGCACCTCGTCGGGCCACAGCAGCGTCTGCAGGCAGATGACGTCGTCGCGCACCCGCAGCAGCGCCAGCGACTCCCGCTGCCGCAGCGCGACCTTCACGACGGCGACCCGGTCGGTCTCCGAGAGCGCCTCCCGCAGCAGGGTGTACGGCTTGAGCGCCGTCCGCTCCGGCTCCAGGTAGTAGGCCTTGTTGAAGAGCACGGGGTCCACCTGCTCGCGCGGCACGAACTCGACGACGTCGATCTCGCGGCTCGTCGAGAGCGGCAGCTCGTCCAGGTCGGCGTCGGACAGGACGACCTGCTCGCCGTCCGCCGTCTCGTACGCCTTGGCGATCTCCGGGTAGGAGACCTCCTCGCCGTCGACGCTGCACACGCGCTTGTAGCGGATGCGCCCGCCGTCCGCCTCGTGCACCTGGTGGAAGCGGACGTCGTTGGTGCCCGTCGCGGCGTAGACCTTCACCGGCACGGAGACGAGCCCGAAGGAGACCGCGCCCTTCCAGATGGCCCTCACGGCGGCTCCCTCTCCTCGCACGGCGCCCGGCGGGCGCACCCCGCGGACCGGCGCGGCCGCGGGCGTCGCGCCATGATCGCCGTGTGCGGCCCATGCTCGCCACCCCCACGCGCACGCCCGGAGCCCTGCCGTCGGCGCCCCCGGGGGCACCGCTCACGCCCGACGGCGCCGACCCGACCTGGGCGTACGAGGTCAAGTGGGACGGCATGCGCCTGCTGGCCGACGTCCGTGGTGGTCGCGGCGTCCGCCTCGCCAGCCGCACGGAGCGGGACGTCACGGGGACCTTCCCCGACCTCGCCGGCCTCGCCGGCGCGGCGGCCGCCGCCGGGGACGACCTGCTCCTCGACGGCGAGGTCGTGGCGCTGGACCCCGCCGGCCGCCCGTCCTTCGGCGTGCTCGCGCCGCGCCTCGGCCTGTCCGGGGCCCGGGCGCGGGCCGCGGCCCGGGCCGTGCCCTGCGTCTACGTCGTCTTCGACGTGCTGCGCGCCGACGGCCGCGACCTGCTCGGCGAGCCGCTGCGCGCGCGACGGGCCCTGCTCGAGCCGCTGGGGGCGGCGTGGGCGGGCCTCGACGTCGGTGGGGCGGCGCTGCAGGTCTCCCCGACCTTCCCGCACGGCGGCGACGTCCTCGCCGCCACGCGCGCGCAGGGCCTCGAGGGCGGGGTCGCCAAGCGCTGGGACTCAGCCTACCGGCCCGGCGAGCGCAGCACGGCCTGGGTGAAGGCGGCGCACCGGAGCTCCCGGACCGTCGTCGTCGGCGGGTGGCGCCCGCAGGAGGGCACGCGCGACCGCGTCGGCGCCCTCCTCGTCGGGGCGCCCGACCCGCAGGGGCGTCTGGTCTACCTCGGCCGGGTGGGCAGCGGCATCGGGCCCCGGGCCGCCGCCGTGCTGGCACCGCGTCTGGCCGGGCTGGGACGCGACGCCTCGCCGTTCGCCTCGGACGTGCCCGGCGTCGACGCCCGGGGGGCGCTCTGGGTGCGGCCGGAGCTGCGCGCCGAGGTCCGCTCGCTGGGGTCGACGACGGGCGGCCGGCTGCGGCAGCCGTCCTTCGTCGGCCTGCGCGAGGACGCGGAGCCCGACGTGCTGGACCCGGCGGCCGGGGTCGCGGACGGCGCGCCGTGAGCCCGCCCCCGGGCACCACCGAGCAGCTCGTCGACGTCGGCGGGCGCCGGCTGCGGCTGACGTCGCTGGAGAAGGTCATGTACCCGGCGACCGGGACGACGAAGGCCGAGGTGCTCGACTACGTCGTCCGGGCGGCGCAGCCCCTGCTGCGGCAGCTCGCCGGGCGGCCGGTGACGCGCGTGCGCTGGCCCCACGGGGTCGGCGACGACTCCTTCTTCGAGAAGAACGCCCCCGCCGGCGCGCCCTCGTGGCTGCGCACCGCCGACGTCCCGCTCCGCTCCGGGGACCGCACCGCCGCGGGCGCCGCGGCCCGCGGCGCGGAGGTCGTCCGCTACCCGCTGCTCGACGACGTCGCCGGCCTCGCCTGGGTCACCAACCTCGGTGCGCTGGAGCTGCACACGCCGCAGTGGCGGGTGCGCGACGGCATCGGCGACGGCGCCCGCACGACGCACCCCGACCGGCTCGTCGTGGACCTCGACCCGGGCCCCGGGACGGGCCTGGCCGAGTGCGCCGCGCTCGCGCACGTCGTCGCCGAGCGGCTGGTCGACGACGGCCTCGACCCGCGGCCCGTCACGAGCGGCAGCAAGGGCCTGCAGCTGTACGCCGCCGTCTCCGGGGAGCAGGACGCGGGCGTCGTGCGCGCCTACGTCCGCCGGCTCGCCGAGGGCCTGGCCCGCGACCGCCCCCGGGAGGTCGTCGCGGTGATGACGCGGGCCGTGCGCCGGGGGCGGGTCCTGCTCGACTGGTCGCAGAACACGTGGTCGAAGACGACGGTGACCCCCTACTCGCTGCGCGGCCGCGAGCAGCCCCGCGTCGCCGCGCCGCGCGGCTGGGACGAGCTCGACGACGACCTCGCCCAGCTCTCCCCCGCGCAGGTGCTGGCGCGCCTGGAGGACGAGGGCGACCTCCTCGACGACGTCACCGGGCCCGGGCCGCGGCTGCCGGAGGCCTGAGCGCCCCGGGGGACGGGCCGGCACCCCCCGGGCCGGCCGCCCCTACGCCACCTCGGCGGCGAGGCCGGGGAGGTAGTCGGCCCAGCCCGGGTGCAGGCCCTCGGCCCCCTGCGCCACCCAGGCCGGACCGACCGGCGCGGCGGGGCGCAGGCGCAGCGACCAGCCCATCTCCTCGGGCGTGCGGTCGCCCTTCTGCCCGTTGCACCGCAGGCAGCACGCGACGAGGTTCTCCCAGGTGTCGCGGCCGCCGCGGCTGCGGGGCAGCACGTGGTCGACGGTCGTCGCCGACCGCCGGCAGTACGCGCACCGACCGCCGTCGCGCCGGAGCACCCCGCGGCGGGAGACGGCGACCGAGCGCAGGTGCGGCACCCGCACGTAGCGGGTCAGGAGGATGACGGACGGCCGGGGCAGGCTCAGCGTCGCGGCGACGACCGGGACCTCGTCCGCGGCGAGGACGACCGCCTTGCCCGCCAGGACGAGGACGAGCGCCCGCTTGAAGGACACGACCCCGAGGGGCTCGTAGCCGGCGTTGAGGACGAGAGTGCGCACGACGACCCCGTTCTGCCCCCGCCCGCGCGCCGGGGGAGGCGGCGGGGGAGGGCGCTCGCACCGCGGCTGGAGCGCACGCGGAGGGGAGGAGAAGCACGACGGCGCCGACCAGCAGTGGTCGACGCCGTGGGGTGCGGGAGGTGGTCCGGACTCGTGCGGCCGGGCGGCGGCACGGGCCGGTCCCCTCGGTGGTCGCCCGACGGGGCCGTGGCGGCGGGGCGGCAGCGCGACCCGGCCCTGGAGCGGGCTGGACGCGCGGGCACCGACGTCACGGGACCTCCTCGTGCGGGCGCCGGGCGCGCTGTCGGCGTCCGGCGGGCACCACGGTACGACTCCTCCGGCGCGGCGTCACCGGAGATCCGCACGACCGGCCGGGCCGGGCCGTCGTCCGTGCTCGTCCCGGTCGTGCCGGGGCGAGCGGCTGGTCAGTAGCGGACGAAGTAGACGTCCGAGGTCCAGATGTCGCGCTTGGACACCGACTTGCCCGGGCGGGGCGAGTCGTACCACTGGTTCCCGCCGGCGTAGATGCCGACGTGCGAGCCGTCCGAGACGACGGCGAGGTCGCCGGGCTGCGCCTGCGAGCGCGAGACCCGCTGGCCCTGGGCGCCCTGCGAGGCCGCGGTGCGCGGGATCGAGACGCCGGCCTGCGCGAAGACGTACTGCGTGAAGCCCGAGCAGTCGAAGCCCGAGGGGCTCGAGCCGCCGTAGACGTAGGGCGTGCCGACGTACCGGGCCGCGATGTCGAGCACCGAGGAGCCGGCGCTGGAGGAGCCGCCCGAGGACCCCTCGTCCGAGTTCCCCCCGTCCGAGTCCCCCCCGTCCGAGTCCCCCCCGTCCGAGCCGTCGTCCGAGCTCGAGGAGGACTCCTCGGCCGGGCTCTCGTCCGCGGAGCCCTCGTCGGAGGAGCTCTCGTCGGAGGAGGAGCCCTCGTCCGCGGAGCGCTGCTCCACCACGGCGGGCTCGGAGGACTCCTCGGCGTCGTCCGAGGAGGACGAGCGGTCGGCGGAGCGCGAGACCGGCGCCTCGTCGCGGTCCTCGACGTCGGCCTCGTCGGAGGAGGCGTCCTGCGCCTCGGGCTCCTCCTCGACGACCGGCGTGACCACGGCGGGGGGCGGGGGCGGCGGCGGGGTGACCGTCGGGGCGGCGCTGGCCGCGAAGGTGACCGGCACGTCCGCGGCGACGGTGAGCGCCTCGCTGACGGCGGGCTCCGCCGGGACGGCGGCCGTCTCGACGGCGGGGGCCGCAGCCGGGGCGGGCTCGGCGACCGAGGAGGTCATCCCGGTCGTCATCACGAGCCCGGTGGCGGCCACGACCACGGCCGCGCGGCGGCCGGTGCGGCGGGCGCCGGCGGTCCCGCTGGTCACGGCGGCCGCGACGGCGTCGGTGAGGTCGGTCAGCGGGGTGCGGACCGGGCCGGGGGCCGCGTGACGGGCGGCCGGGCGAGCGGGGGCGCGCAGGGGCAACGTGGGGCCTCTCCCATCGCCTGCGAGGTGAGCTGTCGGGTTCGGGTGGGAGCCACCCGGCCGGCTCGTCGCGAGACCGGCTTCACCCCGAGGAACCCCGCGGCGACCCGGCCTCGGCCGGCGTCCGCGGGGACCGGAAGTGGGTCCCCCGCCCCTGCCTCGTCGATCTCGTCGGGACCCACGACCCGGCGGCAGGGCTCGGCGCTCCGGGGGCGGGGCGTGCCCGGGGTGCCGGGCAGCGCCGCGGACAGTACCCGAGCGCTCACCGCTTCGTCACATCCCGGTAACGGACCGGCGCGGCGCCGTCCCGACGCGCACGGATCGTGACCGTCGTGACCCGCGCCGGCAGCCCCACACCGCCGTCACCCGCGCCGTCGCCGCCCACGCCGTCGTCACTAGGCTCGCCGGCGCGACTGGTTCTCCCCGCGTCCGCGCGGGGAGAGGCAAGAGGGAACCCGGTGAGAGCCCGGGACTGCCCCGCAGCGGTGTCCGGGAACGACCGCCGTCATGAGCACTGGGCCGCAGGCCCGGGAAGCGACGGCCAGTAGGAGGGCGCACGTCGAGGAGTCGACGCGCCCCGTGCCCGGGAGTCCGAAGACCTGCCAGCCGTGCGCCCGGGCGACCGCCCGGGCGGAGGTCGACGACCGCTCGGGACGGTCGGCACCTGCGCGCGCCAGCTCCGGGCCTGCGCCGACCCCTGCGGCCGGCCCCGGGTCGTCGGCGCGTCCGGGCTGCCGCCCTCGCGCGCGGTCGTCGTGGACTCGCGCTGGGAGAGGTCCATGACGCAGCACGCCACCACCGCGACGGACGGGTCCGACGGACCCGACGTCGCCCACCACCCGACGGCGACCCTGTCGGGCTACCCCCGCCAGGGCCGCGACCGCGAGCTCAAGCGCGCGCTGGAGGCGCACTGGGCCGGGCGGCTCGACGCCGCCGGCCTGCTCGACGTCGTCGGGCAGGTGCAGGACCAGCGCTTCGGCGCCATGGCGGCCGCCGGCGTCACCGAGGTGCCCGCCGGCGACTTCTCGCTCTACGACCACGTCCTGGACACCGCGGTGCTGCTGGGGCTGCTGCCGGCCCGCTGCACCGCCCCGGGACTCGACCCGGCCACGCCGGCCGGGCGCCTCGGGCGCTACTTCCTCGCCGCCCGGGGGCGCGACGCCGACGGGCACGAGACGCAGGCGCTCGAGATGACCAAGTGGTTCGACACGAACTACCACCACCTCGTGCCCGAGCTGGGCCCCACGAGCGAGCCCGCGCCGGACGCGGCGGACCTGCTGGAGCAGGTGCGGGCGGCGCGCCGGCACGGGCTCGAGCCCCGGCCGGTCGTCGTCGGGCCGGTCACCTTCCTGCGCTGCTCGAAGGCGGCCGACGACGCCCCGGCCGGCTGGACCCCCGACGCGCTGCTGCCCCGGCTGCTGCCCGTCTACGCCGAGCTGCTCGCCGTGCTCGCCGACGAGGGCTGCGCCTGGGTCGAGCTGGACGAGAGCGTGCTCGTCACCGGGGCGGACGACGGGCTCGCGGCGCTCGCCAGGACGGCGCACGCGCACCTCGCCGGGCTCTCCCACCGCCCGCGGCTGCTCGTCGCCGGCCACTACGAGCGGCTCGGCGACGCGGCGACGCTCCTGCTCGACGCGGGCGTCGACGGGCTCGCCGTGGACCTGGCCGGCGCGAGCCGCGCCGAGGTCGAGGAGCTGGCCGCCCTGCCCGGGCTGGCCGGCCGGCGCCTGGTCGCCGGGGTGGTCGACGGCCGCGGCGTGTGGCGCCGTGACCTGTCCGAGGCGCTGGACCACCTCGAGGTGCTCGCCCGCTCGGGCGCCCGGGTCGACGTCGCGCCGTCGTGCTCGCTGCTGCACGTGCCGGTCGACGTCTCGCGGGAGGACACGCTCGACCCCGACGTCCGCTCGTGGCTCGCTTTCGCCGACCAGAAGCTCGAGGAGGTCGTCGTCCTCGCCCGCGGCCTCGCGCAGGGGCGCGACGCCGTCGCCGCCGAGCTGGGCGTCTCCGACGCCGTCCGGGCGTCACGGCTCGCCTCGGCGCGCACGCGCACGCCTGCCGTGCGCGAGCGCGGTGACGCCGTGACGCCCGGCGACCTCCGGCGCCCGGCGCCGGCGGACGAGCGGCGCGCCCTCCAGGCCGCCGCGCTGCGGCTGCCGCCGCTGCCGACGACGACCATCGGGTCCTTCCCGCAGACCCCGGAGATCCGCCGGGCGCGGGCCGCCCACCGGGCGGGACGCCTCGACGACGCCGGGTACGAGGCCGCCATGGAGGGCGAGGTGCGCCGCGTCGTCGCCGAGCAGGAGGAGGCCGGCGTCGACGTCCTCGTCCACGGCGAGCCCGAGCGCGACGACATGGTCCGGTACTTCGCCGACCGGCTCGAGGGCTTCGTGACACCGGTCCACGGCTGGGTGCAGTCCTACGGGAGCCGGTGCGTGCGCCCGCCGGTCGTCGTCGGCGACGTGCGGCGGCCGGGGCCGATGACCGTGCGCTGGACGCGCTTCGCGCAGCGGCTGACCGACGCCCCCGTCAAGGGGATGCTCACCGGCCCCGTGACGATCCTCGCGTGGTCCTTCCCCCGGGACGACGAGCCGCGCTCGCTGTCGGCGCGGCAGGTGGCGCTGGCGCTGCGGGACGAGGTCGCCGACCTCGAGGCGGCGGGCACCCGTGTCGTCCAGGTCGACGAGCCCGGGCTGCGGGAGCTGCTGCCGCTCAGGGCGTCCGGGCGCCAGGAGTACCTCGCGTGGGCGGTCGACGCCTTCCGGCTCGCGACCGGCGGCGCCGCGGCGACGACCCAGGTGCACACGCACATGTGCTACGCCGAGTTCGGCGACGTCATGGCGGCGATCGACGCCCTCGACGCCGACGTCATCAGCCTGGAGGCCGCACGCTCGCGCATGGAGGTCCTCGACGAGCTGGCCGACGAGGGCTACGACCGGGCCGTCGGGCCGGGCGTGTGGGACATCCACTCCCCCGTGGTCCCCACGGCCGACGAGGTCTCCGACCACCTCGCGCGCGCCCTCGAGCGCCTGCCCGCCGACCGCCTGTGGGTGAACCCCGACTGCGGCCTGAAGACCCGCACGCCGGAGGAGGTCTCGGCCGGCCTGACCGCGCTCGTCGCCGGGGCGGCCCGCGCCCGGCAGGCCCTCGCCGGGCGCGACGGGGGCACGACGCCCCGCTGACGCACCCCCCGTCCCCGCGGCCCCGGCGGCTGCGGGGACGGGCGGCCGCGGGGACGGGCGGGCCCGGGGGACGGGTGGGCCCGGGGGACGGGCGGCCCGGGAGACGGGTGGCTCAGGCGGTGGCGGCCGGGCCGACGAAGACGTGCGAGGCGACGCCGTCGACGAGCTCGAGGCCGACCTCGGCCCCGTCGGCGACGACGACGACCGACCCCTCGGTCCCGCGCCGCGGCGACGGTCGACGCTCCAGCGTCACGGCGCTGCCCGGGCGCACGGCGGCCGCCGCGAGCTGGGCCATCACCGCGTGGTCGTACTGCACCGGCTCGCCGAGGCGCCGCACCACGAACGGGCCGGCCCCGCCCTCGCTGGCCTCGACGAGCGTGACGACGCCCTCGAGGAAGGAGGAGGAGGCGTCGCCGGCGCCGTCGGGCTCGCCGCCCTCCAGCTCGCCGAGGCCCGGGATGGGGTTGCCGTACGGGGACTCCGTGGGGTGCTCGAGCAGCTCGACGAGGCGCTTCTCCACCCGGTCGCTCATCACGTGCTCCCAGCGGCACGCCTCCTCGTGCACGTACTCCCAGTCCAGCCCGATGACGTCGGTGAGCAGGCGCTCGGCGATGCGGTGCTTGCGCATGACGCGGGTGGCCAGGGTCCGGCCGTGGTGGGTCAGCTCGAGGTGACGGTCGCCGCTGACGACGACGAGGCCGTCGCGCTCCATCCGCGCGACGGTCTGGGAGACGGTCGGGCCGCTCTGGGAGAGGCGCTCGGCGATCCGGGCGCGCAGCGGGACGATCCCCTCCTCCTCGAGCTCGAAGATCGTCCGCAGGTACATCTCCGTGGTGTCGATGAGGTCGCTCACGCGACTCGCCCTCCTCCGTCTGGTCCCGCGTCCCCTGTGCCGTCGCCCGGGCACCTCCCGGTGCCGGTACGAGCGCGCCTCCCGGGGGTCGGCCGGGCGGCGGGGACCGGCGCGGCCGCGGCAGCAGCGCCGCGGCGCCGAGGCCGACCGGCCGGTCCTTCCTGGAACGATCCTAGAGTGGCGCGCCACCGCGCGTCCCGCGCCGACGGGAGCCCCCTGGCGAGCACCCCCGGCGCCTCCCGGGAAAGCCCTGGCGCTCCGGCGCCGGGCGGACGTACGGTTCTCGGACACGAGAGAGGAGGTGGTCCGAGCAGTGGTCGAACTCAGGACGCGTGAGGTGGCTGCCCGCTAGCCGCCCGAGCACATCGGACGACGCTGTCGCGCTCGTCCGGACCGCCCGCCAGGACCTCCCTGGTGCGACAGAGGCGGACCGGCGAATCCACGGCAGCCACCGCAGCCCCCGGGTGCCGTGCCCGTCCAGCACGGCGACGACGCCTCGGCGTCGAGCCCGGGGGCTGTCCCACGCCCGGGCGCTCGTCGGCCCGGCCCACCGCCCACCAGCCCGACGTGCGGCCATGTCGGGCGCCGTGGTGGGCCACGTCGGACGGCGGTCCTCAGGGCTGGAGGCGCCGCAGCTCCCACGCGGACGCGTCGTCGAGGCGGGCGGGTCGGCCGTCCCTCGAGCTCCACGCGGCGCGGTCGTGCAGGCGGGACGCGCGCCCGGCCCACAGCTCCACGCTCGTCGGCCGCACCCTGACCCCGCCCCAGCCGTCGGGCAGCGGCACGTCGCGACCGGCGAAGCGCTCCTCCAGCGAGGCCACCCGGCGCTCGAGCTCGGCCCGGCTCGCGACGGGCTCGGACTGCGCCGACGCCCACGCCGCCACCTGCGAGCCGCGGGGTCGCTGCGCGAAGTACACCCCCGCCTCCTCGCGGGAGACGGCCTCCACGTCGCCGCGCAGGCGCACCTGCCGCGACATCGCGTGCCACGGCAGGACGAGCGCGGCGCGCGGGACGGCGGCGAGCTGACGCCCCTTGGCCGAGCCGAGGTTCGTGTAGACGACGGCCCCCCGCCCGTCGAGACCCTTGAGCAGGACGGTCCGGGCGTCGGGGACCCCGTCGGCGTCGACCGTCGCGATCACCACGGCACCCGGCTCGGCGACGCGCTCGTCGTCCGCCGCCTCGGCGTACCAGCGCTCGAGCAGGTCCAGCGGCGCCACCGGCGGCTCCGCCCGCCACAGCGCCGCCTCGTCGTCCAGCCCTGCGCCGGTGTAGGTCACGCGCGCCGACGGGTCGACGACGGGGCGGTGCGCCGCGCCGTGCTCACGCCCCGCCCCCGCGGCTCCCCCACCGTCCGGCGGCCCCGCCCGGCCGGGCTCCCGGGGCGCCCGGCCCCCGTCGTGGACGCCCTCGGACGACCTCCCGCCGTCGGCCCGTGCTGGCATGGCGGGCACAGTAGGCGCCGCACGGCGCGACGGGGCGCCCTGCGGCGGCGCTCCAGCCCCGGGCCCGCGCCGGACGGCACACCCGCGGGGAGAGGTCCGTGACCGAGGACGACGAGCACGAGGTGCCGGGCACCACCGCGGCCGCACGAGCGGTCGTGGGCACCGCGGTGAGCGAGACGGGCGCGGGGGTCCTGCGCTACCGGGGCCACGACGTCGCCGAGCTGGCCGGGTCGACGCCCTTCGAGGAGGTCTGGGGCCTGCTCGTGGACGGCCGCCCGTCGGCGGCGCTGCCCCCCGCCGAGCCGTTCCCGCTCCCGGTGCGCACCGGTGACGTCCGCGTGGACGTCCAGAGCGCGCTCGCCCAGGTCGCCCCCGTGTGGGGTCTCGCCCCGCTGCACGACACCGACGGCGAGCGGGCACGGGACGACCTCGCGCGCGCCAGCGTCCTCGCGCTGAGCTTCATCGCCCAGTCCGCCCGGGGGCCGGACGTGCCGATGGTGCCGCAGCGGCGGGTCGACACCGGGCGGACGACGTCCGAGCGGTTCCTCCTGCGCTGGCGCGGCGAGGTCGACCCGGACCACGCCCGGGCCCTCGACGCGGCCTGGACCCTGCTCGCGGAGGACGGCCTCACACCGGCGACCGCGACGGCGCGCGTGGTCGCGGGCAGCGGCGCCGACGCCGCGGCGTGCCTGTCGGCGGCGGTCGCCACCATGAGCGGGCCGCTGTGCGCCGGGGCGCTGCCGCGCGTCCTGCACCTGCTGGACGCCGTCGACCGCGCGGGGGACGCGGACCGCGTCGTCGCCTCCGTCCTCGACGCCGGGCAGCGGCTCATGGGCTTCGGCCTCCACGGCCGCGGCGGCCCCGACCCGCGTGTGCCGGTGCTCCAGGAGGCGGCCCGGTCGCTGGCCCCCGACCGCGTCGACGCCGCCCTCGCCCTGGAGGCCGCTGGCGAGCGCGCCCTCGCCGACCGCGGCCGACCCGACGCCGACGGCCTGCCCCGCACCGCCAACGCGGCGCTGTGGGCCGCCGTCGTCCTCGACGGCGCGGGCGTGCCGGCGTCGATGCTCACCCCGCTCGTCGTGTGCGCCCGCACCGCCGGCTGGTCCGCGCACGTCCTCGAGCAGCACGCGACCGACCGCGGGCGCTGAGCCCGGGCCGCCGGTGCGCGAGGATGCCGGGCGTGCCCGCGCCCTCCCGTCTCCCACCCGCCGACCTGCGCGTTCCCGCCTCGCTGCTGCCCGCGGACGGGCGGTTCGGGTCCGGGCCGAGCAAGGTGCGCGCGGCGCAGGTGGAGGCGCTGACCGCGATCGCGACGAGCACGATCGGCACCTCGCACCGGCAGGCGCCGGTCGAGGACCTCGTGCGCCGGGCCCGGCGCGGCCTCGCCGAGCTGCTGGGAGCCCCGGCGGGGTACGAGGTGGTCCTCGGCAACGGCGGCTCGACGCTGTTCTGGGACGTGCTGACGCTCGGCCTCGTCCGTGAGCGCGCCCAGGCCTGCGTCTTCGGCGAGTTCACGTCCAAGCTCGCGACGGCGCTGGCCGCCGCGCCCTTCCTCGCCGACCCCGACGTCGTCCGCGCGCCCTACGGCGCGCTGGCCGAGCACCGGGCCGCCGACGGCGTCGACGTCTACGCCACCGCGCACAACGAGACGTCGACGGGCGTGCTCTCGCCGGTCCGCCGCCCGGACGGCGCCGGCGACGCCCTCGTCGTCGTCGACGCGACCTCGGCGGCCGGTGGCGTGCCCGTGGACCTCGCGCAGACCGACGTCTACTACTTCGCGCCCCAGAAGGCGCTCGCCTCGGACGGCGGGCTGTGGCTCGCGGTCTGCTCCCCCGCCGCGCTCGCCCGCGCCGAGGAGGTCGCCGCGCTCGGACGGTGGACCCCGTCGTCGCTGTCCCTGCCGCTCGCGGTCGCGAGCAGCCGCAAGGACCAGACCCTCAACACCCCGGCGGTGCTCACGCTGGCGCTGCTCGTGGACCAGGTGGAGTGGCTGCTCGAGCGGGGCGGTCTCGCCTGGGCGGCCGAGCGGACCGCGGCCTCCAGCGGGCACCTGTACGCGTGGGCGACCGAGCGCACGTGGGCGAGCCCCTTCGTCGCGGACCCGGCGCACCGCTCCCCCGTCGTGGGGACGGTCGACCTCGCCGACGACGTCGACGCCGCGGCGGTGCGCGCCGTCCTGCGCGCGAACGGCGTCGTCGACGTCGACCCGTACCGGGCGCTGGGGCGCAACCAGCTGCGCGTCGGCATGTTCCCCGCCGTCGAGCCCTCCGACGTCGAGGCGCTCACGGCGTGCGTCGACTGGGTCGTGGAGCACGTGTGAGAGGCGGGCAGGACCACGGGCGGAGGACGGCGCCGGGCACGACGGGCCGGCGGGCCGGCGCGACCCCGTCGGCGGCGCCCGGGCGTCGTGGACGCCACGGCGAGGGGCGGGTGCCTAGGGTGACCGCCATGTCCCGCACCGCAGCGGCGGCCGTGGGTGGCGCCCGGTTCGTCCTCCAGCGCCTCGTCCTGCGGCCCCTCGTGCGGAGCCAGGTCTCCGTGGACGTCGAGGGGGCCGAGCACGTCCGGGACCTGCCGCGGCCCTACGTCGTCGTCGCCAACCACTCGAGCCACCTCGACGCGCCGCTCGTGCTGGGCGCGCTGCCGCTGCGGGTCAGCCAGAAGCTCGCCGTGGCCGCCGCCGCCGACTACTTCTTCGACGCCCGCTGGCGGGCCACGCTCACCGGTCTGGTCTTCAACGCCTTCCCCGTCGACCGGGACGGCACCCGGGGCAACCGCGGCCTCGCGGCCCAGCTGCTCGACGAGGGCACGCCGCTGCTCCTGTTCCCCGAGGGCACCCGCTCCAAGGACGGCACGATGGCGCCGTTCAAGGTCGGTGCGGCCGCGCTCGCCGTCACGCGCGGCGTGCCGGTCGTGCCCGTCGGCCTCGTCGGCGCCCACGACGCCATGCCGCGCGGGCGCAGCTGGCCGCTGCCGGGACGGCCGCCGGTCAAGGTCGTCGTCGGCGAGCCGCTGCACCCGCACGAGGGCGAGACGCCGCGGGCCTTCACCCAGCGCATCGCCCTGGCCGTCGAGCGGCTCGTGCACGGCGAGGCGGAGGCGGACGGCGAGGGCGAGGGCGGGCCCGGCGTCGTCCCGGTCGTCGAGACCGAGCGTCCCGACCGGCCCGCCGAGGCGGCGCCGGACGCGCCCGTCGCCGACGGGTCGACCGACGAGAGCACCGACGGGACCGACGGTCGGGCCACCGACGGGGGACCGGGCGAGGAGCCCGGGCCGGACGGCCGGACGGCGAGGGCATTATGAGCCCCATGGACGAGCCCGGCACGCAGACGACCCCCCTCGACGCCCCGGGACGGTCGCCGCGCACCGACCAGGCCGCGCAGGACGCCGTCGAGGGCGACGGCGTGCAGCACATGAAGTGGTGGGGCTGGGGCCGCGAGGGCGTCGCCTTCACGCACCAGGACAAGCCGAGGCTGCGGGACTTCGTCCTCGAGAACGTCGGGGTGGACCTCGACACCCCGGGCCGGCCCGCGCTCGACTTCGACGAGCTGGACGTCCCGGCGAGCCGTGCGCCCCAGGGCCTGCTGGACGCGCTGGGGGCGGCGGCGGGCGCGGGCCACGTCCGCACCACCCCTATGGAGCGGGTGGTCCACACCTACGGCAAGAGCCTGCGCGACCTGCTGCGCCTGCGCGCCGGGGACCTGCCGCGCACGCCCGACGTCGTGGTCTACCCCGGGGACGAGGACGCCATCCGGGGCGTCGTCGACGCGGTGGCCGACGCCGGCGCGGTGCTCATCGCCTTCGGCGGCGGCAGCAACATCTCCGGCAGCCTGCACCCGCCGGCCGACGAGGAGCGCCCCGTGGTCTCCCTGGACCTGGGCCGGATGAACCGCGTGCTCGAGGTCGACGAGGAGTCGCGCCTGGCGCGCGTGCAGGCCGGGGTGCTCGGGCCCGACCTGGAGGATCAGCTCGGCGCCCGCGGCTGGACCATGGGCCACGTCCCCGACTCCTTCACCCACTCCACGCTCGGCGGCTGGATCGCGACCCGCTCCTCCGGCGCGCAGTCCGACAAGTACGGCGACATCGCCGACCTCACGCGGGGGCTCCGCGTCGTCCAGCCGGGGCGCCTCGTCGTCACGCGGCCGGTGCCGAGCGAGGCCACCGGCCCGAGCGTGCGGGAGATGCTCATCGGCTCCGAGGGTCGCCTCGGCGTCATCACCGAGGCGTGGGTGCAGGTGCACCGGCTGCCTCAGAACCGCGAGATCATCGGGTACTTCTTCCCCTCCTTCGAGGCGGGGGTGGCCGCGATGCGGGACATCTCGGCGTCCGACGCCTCGACGGTGCTCACGCGCGTGTCCGACGCCCGGGAGACGGCGTTCTCCTTCGCGACGTCGAAGGCGAGCAAGGGCCTCTCCCACCTCGTCAGCTCCGGGCTCAAGGAGTACCTGCGCCGCCGGGGCTGGGACCTCGACGCGATCTGCCTGTCGTTCGTCGGGTTCGAGGGCGACGCCGACGCCGTCAAGGACGACAAGTCACGGGTCAAGAAGATCGTCAAGGCCCACGGCGGCATCGTCGTCGGCAAGGGCCCGGGCACGCTCTACGACCAGAAGAAGTTCGACACCCCGTACATCCGCGACTACATCCTCGACCGCGGCGCGCTCGCGGACGTCTCGGACACCGCGGCCGCGTGGTCCGGCCTGCTGCCGCTGTACCGGCACGTGCGCGAGCAGGCGGACGCCGCCTTCGCGCGCGTCGGCGTGAAGGGCTGGGTGATGTGCCACCTGTCGCACAGCTACCACGGCGGCGCGTGCCTGTACTTCACCTTCGCCTTCCGCCAGACCAGCGAGACACCGCTGGTGGAGTACGACGTCGTCAAGGGCGCGATCCAGCAGGCCTTCGTCGACGCCGGCGGCACGCTGTCGCACCACCACGCCGTCGGGACCGAGCACGCGCGGTGGCTGGCGGAGGACATCTCCCCCGCCGGCGAGGCGATGATCGGCGAGCTGCTCGGCGCGGTCGACCCCGACCGGCGGCTCAACCCGGGCGCGATCGTCGGCTGACCCCCGGCCCCCGTCGGCGAGGCACCACCGGGCCGCCGTGCACCGCACGTCGACGACGTCACGCGACCGAAGGACGTCCCCGGGGGCCGCACGTCGACGACGTCTCGCGACCGAAGGGCGTCCCTGATCGCACTTCGACGACTTCTCGCGACGGAAGGGCGTCCCCGACCGCACGTCGACGACTTCACGCGACGGAAGGGCCTCCCAACCCGCACTTCGACGACTTCTCGCGACCGAAGGGCCTCCCAACCCGCACTTCGACGACTTCACGCGACCGAAGGGCGTCCCTGACCGCACGTCGACGACTTCTCGCGACGGAAGGGCGTCCCTGACCGCACTTCGACGACTTCTCGCGACGGAAGGGCGTCCCTGACCGCACTTCGACGACTCCACGCGACGGGAGGGCGTCCCTGACCGCACTTCGACGACTCCACGCGACGGGAGGGCGTCCCTGACCGCACTTCGACGACTTCACGCGACCGAACGGCGTCCCTGACCGCACTTCGACGACTCCACGCGACCGAAGGGCGTCCCTGACCGCACTCCGACGACTTCTCGCGACGGAAGGGCGTCCCCACCCGGCACGGCGACGACGTCACGCGACGAGGAGCCGTCGTCCAGCCCACGTCGAGGACCTCGCGGGACTAGCGCCGCCGGTCCGCGGTCGCCTGGCTGCCCGTCGCCTCCCCGTCGGACGCCCGCCCCACCGGCGCACCTGCGGTGCCGGCGCCTGCGTCGCCCGCGCCGCCCGGCGTCGCGCCCCGCAGGTGCTCGTCGAAGAAGGCGAGGATGCGCCGCCGGGCGTCGGCGGACGCCTCGTGGTCGTGGCTGACGCCCATGACCCGGGACAGGACCGGTCCGAGCGGGGAGACCTGCGTGGTCCGGGTGACGAACCCGTGCTGCGCGCCCCCGTACTCGCGGACGTCGTGCGGGACGCCGGCGCGCTCGAGCGCCGTCTCGACCCGGGCGGCGCCCCCGCGCAGGATCGGGTCCGCGCCGCCGAAGCTCGCGACGACCGGGCACGCGCCGGCCACGAGGGCGTCGAGGTCGGCGTCGTCGTCGGGGAGGATCCCGTAGTTGACCGAGGACGCCGACCACCCCGGCCGACCGGCCAGTACCAGCGCGAAGCCGCCGCCCATGCAGAAGCCGATGACGCCCACCGCGCCGGTGCACTCCTCGCGGGCGGCGACGGCGACGCGCGCGGCCTCGAGCCGCGCGAACGCCGGCCCCTGCCCGCGCGTCACCTGCTGCAGCGTCCGCGAGACGCACGGCACGCGGCCCCAGCCCTGCGTCCGTCCGTCCTTCGAGTACAGGTCCGGCAGCAGCGCGACGTAGCCGGCGGCGGCGAGCCAGTCGGCCTGGTCGCGCATGTCGTCCGACATCCCGAAGGCGTCGTGGACGACGACCACACCGGGCCAGGGCCCGGGCCGGTCGGCCGTCGGGACGGGGGTCGAGAGGTAGGCCGGCATCGTCGTCCCACCGGGACCGGGCACCGAGGTCGTCGTCATCCCGGCACCCTGCTGCTGCAGGCGACCGAGCGCGACCGGGACGTGACGACGGCCGCGCCCGGACCGTCGCTCCTGCTCCCCGACGCCGGGGCAGGAGGCGGGATCAGGCGGCCGTGCGGGTCGTCGCGCGACCGCCGGCGGCGTCGAGGGCCTCGCGCGCGGCCTCGCGCTCGTCGGCGTCCAGCACCTGCAGGTGCGGCTGCTGGCGCCAGGAGTAGCGGATGCGCAGGTCGTCGCGGCGCAGGACCCACAGCACGGCGCCGAGGACGACGAGGACCGCCGAGATGCCGCCGACGTAGATGGTCCACCGGGCGCCGAAGACGTCGCCGACGAGCCCGATGACCGGTGACCCGATGGGCGTCGTGCCCATGAAGATCATCATGTACAGCGCCATGACGCGGCCGCGCATCGACGGGTCCGTCGTCGACTGCACGTACGTGTTGGCGGCGGTCATCATCGTCAGCGAGCACAGGCCCACCGGGATGAGCGAGATCGCGAACGAGGTGTACGTCGGCATGCTCGCCGCGACGAGCGACGCGACCCCGAAGAGCCCTGCCGCGCCGAAGACGAGGCGCAGCCTGGGCCGCTCCCGCCGCGCCGCCAGCAGGGCGCCGGACAGGGACCCGATGGCCAGGATGGAGCCGAGGATCCCGTACTCGGTCGCGCCCTTGCCGAAGACCTGCGTCGCCACGAGGCCCGTGGTCAGCTGGTAGTTCATGCCGAGCGCCCCGACGGTGCCGATGACGACGAGGATCACCGTGATGTCCGGCCGGCCGCGGACGTAGCGCAGGCCCTCGCGGACCTGGCCGCGCCCCCGCTTCGCCACCGGCATGGGGTGCAGCTGGTCCACGCGCAGGAAGGCCAGCGCCACGACCGTCCCCGCGAAGGACACGGCGTTGATGAGGAAGACCGGCCCGGTCCCGAAGGCCGCGATGAGCAGGCCGGCGACGCCGGGGCCGACGAGCCGGGCGCCGTTGAACGACGCGCTGTTGAGGCCGACCGCGTTGCCGAGGTGGTCCGGCGGCACGAGGGCGGCGACGAAGGTCTGGCGGGCGGGCGCGTCGAAGGCCGTCGTGAGGCCCAGCAGCGTGGCCAGCGCGTACACGTGCCACAGCTGCGCGGAGTCGGTGACGACGAGCAGCCCGAGGACGAGGCCCCACAGACCCGACAGGCCCTGCGTCCACATGAGCAGCCTGCGCTTGTCCAGGCGGTCGGCGACGAGGCCGGCGTACGGGCCCAGCAGCAGCATCGGCAGGAACTGCAGGCCGGTCGTGATGCCGACCGCGACCCCCGAGCCGGCGGTGAGCACCTGCAGCACCAGCCAGTCCTGAGCCACGCGCTGCATCCAGGTGCCGACGTTGCTGACGAGGGCCCCGCCGGCCCAGATGCGGTAGTTCGGGATGCGCAGCGAGCGGAAGGTCGCGCTCACGGGGCCACCACCCGGCGGAGGATCGTCGCGGCCTCCGCGAGGACCGCACGCTCCTCGGGGGGCAGGTCGGCGAGACGCCGCGTCAGCCACTGGTCGCGCCGCCGGCGCGTGGCGCGGACGAGCTCCCGCCCGGCCGGCGTCGTCTGCAGGAGCACCTGGCGGCCGTCCAGCGGGTTCGGGCCCTTGGCGACGTACCCGGCCTCGACGAGCGCCGCGATCGTGCGGGTCATCGACGGCGGCTGCACGTGCTCGGCGTCGGCGAGGGCCCCGGGCGTCATCGGCTCGGTGCGCTCCAGGAGCGCGAGCACCGAGTACTGGCTGTCGGGGAGCGCGTCGTCCTCGCGCTCGGCGCGCAGACGGCGGACGGAGCGCATGAGGGCGACGCGCAGGTCGGCGGCCAGGGTGGACGGCCCGGTCCCCGGCCCGCCCGGGCGCCGGGACGAGCCACCGGCGACGGCGTCGCCGGACGCGGCGGCACGCGGCGCGGCGGTCCGCGGCGCGGCGGTCCGCGGCGCGGCGGTGGTCGCGGCGGTGGTCTGGGTGGGCAGGCGCGGTGGCACCTCGTGAACGTACGTCATTAGTTCGCCTAACGACACGTCGCCCCGGTGGCATTCCCGTCGTCGTCGCCCGCCGCTACGGTGCGGCCGTGAGGTTCACGCACCTGCCGCGCCAGACGCGGCCGACCCCCCCGGCTCCCCGCACCGACGACCGGCGGGCCGCGCTCGCGGGCCTCGCGGTGTGGGTGGTCTCGCTCGTCGTCGTGCTGGCCCAGCGGGGGCCGCTCGTCGCCGACGACCGCGGGTGGTGGGTCTGGTGCTGCGTGGCCGGGACCGCGCTGGGCCTGGTCGGGCTGGTCCACCTGCAGCGGCGCGAGGTCCGCCGACGGACCGCCGACCGGCGCGCCCGCCGCACCGCCCGCACCGGGGCCCTCGGCGAGGTCGCCCCGTGACCTCCCTCGGCGCCGTCTTCCTGCCCCAGCTGCCGCCCGAGCGCCTGCGCGAGGTCGCGCTCGCGGCCGACGCCTCGGGCTTGGACGAGCTGTGGCTGTGGGAGGACTGCTTCTTCGAGGGCGGCGTCTCGACCGCCGCCGCCGCGCTGGCGTGGACGGAGCGCGTCCGGGTCGGGGTCGGTCTGCTGCCCGTGCCGCTGCGCAACGCCGCGCTGGCCGCGATGGAGGCGGCGGTGCTGCACCGCACCTTCCCGGGCCGCGCCGAGCTCGTGCTCGGTCACGGCGTCCAGTCGTGGATGGCTCAGGTCGGCGCGCGCGTCGCCTCGCCGCTGACCCTGCTGGAGGAGCACCTGCGGGCGCAGCGACGGCTCCTCGCGGGCGAGGAGGTGACGACGTCCGGTCGGTACGTCTCCCTGGAGGGCGTGCGGCTGGACTGGCCGCCCACCGGGCCCGTGCGCGTGCTCACCGGCGCCGAGGGACCGAAGACGCTCGAGCTCGCCGGGCGGGCCGCCGACGGCACCGTGCTCGTCGCGGGCACGACGCCGGACCGCCTGCGCGAGGCCCGGTCGCGCATCGACGTGGGGCGGGCGGCGGCGGGTCGTACCGACGACCACCGTGTCGTCGTCTACCTGCTCGCCGCGACGGGTCCGGACGCCGCCGAGCGCATGGCCCGCTCGCGGGCGTCGTGGTCGCTGCCGGACGAGCGGGGGGTCTGCGTCGCCGGCACCGCCGAGGAGGTGGCCGGCGCCGTGCGTGCCCTGGCGGACGCCGGGGCCGACGTGGTCGTCCTGCAGCCGACGGCGGACGACCCCGACCCGGCCGCCTTCGCCGCGTTCGCCGGCGAGCAGGTGCGGCCCCTCCTGGCCTGAGGCCTCCTCCGGGAGGAGGAGGCGCGTCCTCGCGGACCCCCGACGTCGGAGACGATGGGGGCGACCGACCACGACAGGACAGTGATGAGCAGCACCCTGGACGCCACCGCCGAGGCCGACCGCGGCCTCGCGGACCTTCCCGCCGACGCCCCCGACGCGCCGAGCCGCCACGCGGCCGTGCGGCGGACCTTCGCCGTCATCAGCCACCCGGACGCGGGCAAGTCGACGCTCACCGAGGCCCTGGCCCTGCACACCGGCGCCGTCACCCGCGCGGGCCACGTCAAGGGCAAGGCCGGGCGCGCGGGCGTCGTGTCGGACTGGCAGGAGATGGAGCAGCAGCGCGGCATCTCGATCTCCTCCGCGGTGCTGCAGCTCGACCACCGCGGGCGGGTGCTCAACCTCGTCGACACCCCCGGGCACGCCGACTTCTCCGAGGACACCTACCGCGTCCTGGCCGCCGTGGACTGCGCGATCATGCTCGTCGACGCCTCCCGGGGGATGGAGCGCCAGACCCGCAAGCTCTTCGACGTGTGCAAGCACCGGGGCCTGCCGGTCATCACGGTCATCAACAAGTGGGACCGCCCCGGCCGCGAGGCGCTGGACCTCATGGACGAGGTGGCGCAGGTCACCGGCATGACACCGACGCCGCTGACGTGGCCCGTCGGCGTCGCGGGGGACTTCCGCGGGGTCGTCGACCGGCGCACCGGCGGGTACACGCGCTACACCCGCACCCCGGGCGGCGCGACCGTCGCCGAGCAGGAGCACCTCAGCGCCGAGCAGGCGCTGGCGCGCGAGGGCGAGACGTGGACGACGGCGGCCGAGGAGGCCGAGCTGCTCGCCGTCGAGAACGGCGACCACGACGAGGCCGCCTTCCTCGCGGGGCGCACGACGCCGGTGCTCTTCGCCGCCGCGGTGCTGAACTTCGGCGTCGACCACCTGCTCGACACCCTGCTCGCGCACGCCCCCGCCCCGGGCCCGCGCCCCGACGCCGCGGGCGAGCCCCGACCGCTGGACACCGGCTTCTCGGGGCAGGTCTTCAAGATCCAGTCCGGCACCGACCGCGCGCACCGCGACCGGGTGGCGCTCGTCCGGGTGTGCTCGGGACGATTCGAGCGGGGGACGCCGCTCACGGTCTCCCGCACCGGCCGGACGCTGACGACCAAGCACGCCCAGCACCTGCAGGGGGCCGCGCGCACGAGCATCGAGGAGAGCTGGCCCGGCGACGTCGTCGGCCTCGTCGGGGCGAACGGCATCGAGGTCGGCGACACGCTGCACGCCCAGGGCGCCGTCACCTACCCGGCCATCCCGTCCTTCGCGCCGGAGCACTTCGTCGTCGCCCGGCCGGCGGACCTCTCCCGCAGCAAGCAGTTCCACAAGGGCATCGCCGAGCTCGACGCCGAGGGCGTCGTCCAGGTCCTGCGGAGCGACCTGCGCGGCGAGCAGGCGCCCGTGCTCGCCGCGGTCGGCCCGCTGCAGCTGGAGGTGGCCAGCCACCGGATGGCGGGCGACTTCAGCTGCCCCATCCGCACCGAGCCCCTGTCCTACAGCGTCGCCCGGCGCACCACGCGCGAGCACGTGCGGGCGCTGACGCAGCAGCGCGGCACGGAGGTGCTCGAGCGCCGCGACGGCGACCTGCTCGCCGTCTTCACCGACGTCTGGCGCATGAACGGCGTCGTGCGCGAGCTGCCCGACGTCGTCCTCGAGCCGCTCGTGGCGGACACGACGGCTTGACGCCGCCGCGGCGGCAGCGACGTCGCCCGCACCGGAGCCGGCGACCGGGAGGCAGCGCGCCCCTCCGCCCGACGGACCGGGGGCTGCCGCACGACCAGCAGCCCCCGGCCCGGGCCGGACTAGCCGTCCTGGGCGGCGCTGTCCTGGCGGGGCTCGATGCCGAGCTGGGCGAGCATGCCCATCTGGTCGCTGCTGCCCCAGCGCTCGACCAGGCGGTCGCCCTCGAAGCGGCTGATCTGCATGCCGCGGAAGCTGACCGACCGTCCCGTCGGCGCGAAGCCCATGAGCTCGCCCTGGTGGGTGCCGGTGACGGTGTAGGCGAACGCCACCTCGTCGTCGGTGGCCACCAGGTGGTCCACCGCGATGGCCAGGTCGGGGAAGGCCGTCCGCAGCTCGGTGAAGAAGTGCTCGAAGCCGACCGGTCCGGCCTCCTGGCCGGGTGCGGGGTCGTGGTCGACGCTGTCGACGGCCACCAGCCGCTCGAACGCGGCGAGGTCGCCGGAGTTCACGGCGTCGCCGAAGGCCTGCTGGGCTGCCATCACGCTGTCGCGGGACATGGGTCTCCTCTACGGGTGTCGGGCACGCGTGCGGTGCGGCCCGGTCTGCCGACCCTCGCCCCCTCGGGGACGCAGCGCCACCGGGCGTCAGCCGTCGTGGGCCGCGTCGACGAACAGCTGCCACCGCGGCAGCGGCGAGGGCGACGACGGCAGGCCCGCGGCGGCGAGCAGGTCGGCGACCGCCCCGCGTGCGCCCCAGGCCCCGGCCGCCCACGCGAGCGCGCGGCCCGCGGAGCGGGCGTCGGTGCCGTGGGCGACGGGGGCTCGGCCCGTGGGGTCGCCGTCCTCGGCGCCGTGGCCGCTCGCGCGGACGACCCACGCGTCGACCGCGGCGCCGGCGACGACGAGACGGCCGTGGACCCGGAGCCGGGCCGTGTCGGCGTCCGCGCCGCCGGCGAGCCGCAGGACCGTCCGCACCGCGGCCGGCACCTCGACCTCGCGGCCGCCCCCGACGACCACGTACGGCTCGTCGCCGTCGGGGTCGAGCCGCTCGTCGGCGGTCTCGGCGTCGACGACGTCGGCGAGGCCGCCGGCCGCCCCGCGGGGGACGACGACCGAGGGGGCGCAGGCCGGGTGGGCCGGGGCGAAGGGGTCGTCGACGAGGACGGCCCCGCCCTCGTCGGCCCGGGTCGCCTCTCCCGCGACGAGCCCCACGAGGCCCTCCGTCCACCGTGCGCCGGCGACGTCGGGGTCCGCCGCGACCCGGAGGGCGAGGTGGCGCCAGGCGACGAGCCACGGCTCGGCGCCGGCACCGACGGAGGCGGCGGCGGCGGGCGTCCCCCGCAGCAGGGCCGGCCACGTCCGCGCATCGAGGTCGGCCCAGTCCCGCACGACCCCTGCGGCCGCGGCCCAGGAGCGCGGCAGGGTGCCGCGGCTCGCGAGGCCGTCGGCGGTCGGCGGCAGCAGCGCCCGCAGGTGCGGGTCGGCGTCGTCGGCCGCCACCGGCCCGGCCCCGCCGTCGAGCACCGCCGCCCGCAGGAGGGCGGCGGTCGGCGAGGGGACGACGAGCACCTCCCCCGCCGGGCCCCGCAGCCGGACCTCGGGGGTCAGGACGTCCCTCGCCGCAGCGGCGGTCAGCGCGGCCGCCACCCGGCCGACGACGCGGTCGGCCCGTCCGACGCCGCCGCGCACGAGGTCGAGGTCGCGCACGAGGGCGAGCTCCTCGGCCTCCCACCCGCCGTCGTCACCGAGGCGGGCGGCGACGTCGTCGAGCCAGTCGCCCGCCGCGTCGGCGAGCTCCTCGGGCGGGTCGTCGAGGTCCACGACGGGCCAGCGCAGCAGCGACGCCGACGCCGTCACGCCCGCGGCGACGAGGACGCCGGCGGGCCACCGGCGGGCGAGGTCGCCCGCGAGGGGCCCGACCTCGTCCGGGTCGAGCGCCTCCTCCGCCGGCGAGCCGGGCAGCACCAGGGTGCCCGCGGGGGCCGGGTCGTCGTCGGCGTCGCGCAGCGGAAGGTCGAGCAGCCAGGACCGGTCGCCGGGGACGACGCCGACCGGCGCCGGGTCCCTGTCCCTGTCCCCGTCCCCGGCCCCGTCGAGCCAGCCGAGGACGACCTCGGCGAGGGCGTCGACGACGTCCTCCGCGTCCGCCGCCGCAGCCGCGCCGGGCAGCGACCCGACGAGGTCCTCGAGGTCGTCGTCGACGAGCGCGTCCCCGACGGCCCGGACGGCCGCCGCCGTCGCGGGCATGTCGAGCAGCGCCGCGGGACCGGCGGGGACGGCGCCGAGCCGCTCGAGGAGGGCCGCGGCGGCCGGGTCGGCGGCCGCCGCGGGGTCGACGAGGCGCAGCCCGTGCTCGGCGAGCAGCGCGGCCACGGCCCCGAGCGCGGCCGCGTCCGGGCCCTCGTCACGGTCGTCGCGGCCGTCGTCACGGGGGCCGGCGCCGGTCCGCGGGACGAGGACGTCCGCCGCCGGCCCGCCGAGCAGCGCGCCCCGGCAGCCCCGCACCCAGCGCCCGCCGACGAGCGGCACAGGGAGGCCGCCGAGCGCCTCGCGCGCCCGCTGGTCCAGGGCGAGCGGCGCGAGCGCCGCGGCGAGCGCCCGCCAGCCGGCGAGAGCGCCCGTGGCCGAGGGGACGTCGGCGTCGAGCGGGTCGCCGAGGTCGTCGCCCGGCGCGGGCAGCGGCCAGGAGTCGACGAGGTCGGCCAGCGCGAGCCGCCCCACGCCGAGCACCTCGAGGGCCTCCCGGTGCCGGCGCGACGCCGCGACGAGGGCGGGCTCGGCGACGGCGAGCGCCGCGAGGGCGTCGGCGTCGGGGTCCACGCCGCCGTCCTCCAGCGCCAGCGCCCGCTCCCCCGCCAGCAGCGCCCCTCCCCGGGCCGGCGCGAGCAGGGGGACACCGGGCAGGACCTCGCCGAGGACCCGGCGCAGCGCGGCGTCCACCCAGCCCGCCGCCGGCCCGACGGGCACGAGGTCGAGCGGGTCCGGCAGGGCGGAGGCCGGGCCGGCGGCGGCGCGCTCGTCCGCGACGAGGCCCAGCAGCTCGCCGTAGGCCGAGCCCGCGGCGGCGAGGACGACGTCGGTCGCCGCGCCCGGCTCGACGTGGCGGCGCGTCGGCTCCAGGGGCAGCCCCGCCACGAGGACGGCCGGCCACGGCAGCGGCTCGTCCGTCGGCGTCGGGGCCCGCAGCACGCCGCCGCCGGGAGAGGTGCGGACGCCGCCGAGGGCGGCCAGCAGCGGGTCGTCGGGGGCGGCGCCCGCGCGGGGCAGCGCCCAGGCCAGCGACCACCGGGGGTCGGCCTGCTCCTCGACCGGTCGGTCGGCGAGCGCGCCCTGGTCGTGGGACCCGTCGCGGCGGACGACGACCCACCGCTCGGCCACGTCGCGCACGACCCGCCGGGCCGCCCCGGGGCGCTGGACGACCACCTCGCCCAGGGCCGGCAGGGACAGCAGGAGGAGGTCGTCGACGGCGTCGAGCAGCCCCGCCACGAGACCCGTCGCGCCCTCTCGCAGCGGCAGCACGACGACGGTCGCCAGGCCCTCGTCCAGCAGGGCGGCCGCCTCCGTGCCGGCCGGCACGTCACCGGGTCGGACGGCGAACGGCGTCCGCAGCACGGGCAGCGAGCCGGCGCGGCGGGCGACCTCCCCGGCCAGCGCCGGGTCCGCCGCGGCCGCGGCGGTCAGCACCTGCGCCGCGCGCCCGCGGTCGAAGCCGACGCCGCCCGCCGCGGTCAGCAGGGCGGGGGCGTCGGTGACGGCGAGCACGGACGTGAACCCCACGCCGAAGCGCCCGACGACACCCTCGAGCGGCAGAGCCGGCCCGGGACCGGAGGCACCCGCGGGCTCGGCCCGCTTCGTCGAGGCCCGCAGCCCCGCCAGCGCGCGGACGCCCGCCGCGTCGAGCGGGGCGCCGCTCCCGGCGGCCAGCAGGACGGGCGTCCCCGCGTCCTCGGTGAGACGCAGCACCAGGCGCCCCCCGCCGGCCCGGCCGCCCCGCACGGCGGCGTCGGCGGCGTTCTGCGCCAGCTCGACGACGACGCGGTCGCGGTAGCCGCCGCGGGCGAGCTCCTCCTCGGCGTTGGCGTCCTCGCGCAGCCGGTCGGGTGCCGCCGCCCACGTCGCGAGCGCACGGGCGCGCAGGTCGGCGCAGCCGAAGGGGTCGCCGGCGGCGGCGCCGCCGGTGCCCACGGCGGGTGCGGCGGCGGTCAGGCGACCGGGACGACGTCGAGGACCTGGTCGTCCACGACGGGGGCGGGCACCTGCTCGCGGCGGACCTCGACGTCGGTCTCGCTGTGGGCGCCGCAGCCGTGGTCGACGCTGACGACCGTGCCGTCCGACGGGGACCAGCCGTTGGCGCAGACGCCGAAGACCTGGCGCATCGCCCCGGGCAGCGGGAGGAAGAAGCCGCACGAGCCGCACCCGGCGGCCGACGCCTTCGCGCTCTCGGCACCCGGGCCGTGGTCGCCGTCGTACCAGCGCTGGGCGGCGTCGGCGCGCCCGTCGCGGGACAGGACGCGGCGCCGGCCGAGGCCGAGGTCGTCCAGCGCGAGCGCGTCGACGTCCTCCTCGCCGGTGGCCGCGAGGCCCGGGACGAGGCGCTCGTCGTCCTCCACGCGCGGCAGCACGTCGCCCGGCCCCAGGTCGCCGGGGCGGACCCGCTCCGCCCACGGCAGCCACTGCGGCGCGAGGACGGCCTCGTCGCCCGCGACGAGCTCGGCCTCGCAGACGGTCGCGACGCGCGCCCGCGGCGCCCGGGCGACCGTGACGGCCCAGCGCCAGCCGTGGTAGCCCGGTGCGGTGCAGGCGAAGTCGTGCGTCATCAGGCGCTCGCCCTCGACGCGGACGCCGAGGTGCTCGCCCACCAGCCCCTCCCCGCGCGGGCCTCGGCCGGCGACGCCCTCGGCGGCCTCGCGGGCGACGTCGACGGCGCCGGAGAGCACGGCGTCGGCGGCGGCACGACGGCGACGGGCGGGGGGCACGCCTCAGCCCTCCAGGTCGTCGGCGACGCGGCGCAGCACGGTGGCCACCTTGCGGCCCGCGCCGCGGTCCGGGTAGCGCCCGCGGTGCAGCTGGTTGGAGACCCCGTCGAGCAGGCGGATGAGGTCCTCGACGACGACCGCCATGTCCTCCGCCGAGCGTCGGGTCCCTGCCGTCACCGTGGCCGGCGCCTGCTGCACGCGCACCGACAGCGCCTGCTTGCCGCGGCGTCCGTCGGCGACGCCGAACTCCACCTTCGCCCCGGGCGCCACCGTCGTGCCCGCGGGCAGCGCGGACGCGTGGAGGAAGACCTCGTCACCGTCCTCGGAGGCGATGAAGCCGAACCCTCGGTCGGCGTCGAACCACTTGACCCTGCCTGTCGGCACCCTCGTCCGCCCTCGCGTCGTCCTGGGCCGGGCGGCTCCCCGCGGCGGTCGTCTCGGCGCACCCGGCGGGCGGCACGAGGACCGGGGGCGGGCCCGCTCCGGCGTACGACCTCCAGGCTAACCGCCGCGACGCGCCGACGGCACCGACGGCGGCGCCACCGCACGGCCCCGACCCCGGCAGCAGCCGGTGGCGGGCGCGGCGACGCACTAGCGTCGCGACGGCCCACCGCCGACCCCGAGCCGCAGGAGCCCGCCATGCGCCGCCCGTCCCCGCCCGCCCCGCCGGCCCCGCCCGTGCAGCCCGTGGTCCTCGGCGGCGACATCGGTGCCTACAGCCTGGCCCGGGCGGCGCACGAGGCCTACGGCGTGCGGACGACCGTCGTGTCGTCCTTCGCGACGGGTCCGGTGCGGCGCAGCCGCGTCGTCGACCACGTCGTCGAGCCGGGCGTCGACGAGCCCGAGGTCGCCGTCGCCGTCCTGCGGCGCCTGGCCGACCGGCACGAGGCCGAGGGCTCCGGCGCCCCGCTGCTGCTGCTCGGCAGCGCCGACCGCGCCGTCCGCCTGCTCGTGGAGAACCGCGCCGACCTGGAGGACCGCTACGTCCTGCCCTACGTCGGCCGGGACCTGCTCGACCGGATGACCGACAAGGAGGGCTTCGGCGCCGTCTGCGCCGAGCTCGGCATCCCCTCTCCCCGCACCGTCGTCGTCGACGTGCAGCGGGACGCGCGCGCCGCCGGCGGGCCGGGCGTCGACGTCGGCCGGACGGTCGGCGGCGGCGACCCGCTGACGTTCCCGGTCATCGCCAAGGCCGCGAGCACCACGGCGTACGCCGGCGTCTCGTTCCCCGGCAAGCAGAAGGTGTTCCAGGTCGCCGGCGCCGCGGAGCTCGACGACCTCGTCGACGTCCTCGCCCGCGCCGGGTACCAGGGCACCTTCCTCGTGCAGGACCTCGTGCCGGGGGACGACGCGGGCATGCGGATCCTCACCTGCTACAGCGACCGGCGGGCGAGGGTCCGCTTCTCCTCCTTCGGCCGCGTCCTGCTCGAGGAGCACACGCCCGGCGCGCTGGGCAACCCCGCCGGGATCGTCACGGGCGGCGGCGCCGAGGTCGCCGAGCAGGCGACGCGGCTGCTGGAGCACGTCGGGTGGACGGGGTACGCCAACTTCGACCTCAAGGTCGACCCGCGTGACGGCCGCGCCGTCTTCTTCGAGCTGAACCCGCGGCTCGGGCGCAGCAACTACTACGTGACGGCGAGCGGTCAGAACCCGCTGGAGCTCTACGTGCGCGAGCACCTGCAGGGCCTCGACCCGCTGCCGCCCGGCGCGCCGGCGCTGGCGGACGCCGAGCGGCTCTACACCGTGCTGCCGCCCGCGCTGCTGCTGCGCTACGTCGCCGACCCGGCCCTGCGGGCGCGCGTCCGCTCGCTCGTGCGCTCCGGGCGCGCCGTCGACCCGCTGCGCTACCGCCCCGAGCGGGACCCGCGCCGCCTCGCCTACGTCGCGGCGGCGCACCTCAACCAGGTCCGCAAGTTCCGCGAGCACTACCCGCTCGAGCGGGCCCGGGCGGTCCGGGCGGAGGCCGAGGCGCTGACCCGGCGGGCGGGCGCGTGAGCGTCGAGGTCCCCGCGGGCGGCCCGGCCCACCCCCTCGTCGGCGTCGTCGGCGGCGTGGGCCCCCTGGCGACGGTGTCCTTCCTCGACGCCGTCGTGCGCCTGACCGAGGCGGAGCGCGACCAGGACCACGTGGACCTCGTGGTGCTCCAGCACGCGACCATCCCCGACCGGACGGCGCACATCCTCGGCGCCTCGGACGACGACCCGGGACCGGTGATGGCGGCGGACGCGCGGCGGCTGGAGCGATGGGGCGCGGGCTTCGTCGTGGTCCCCTGCAACACCGCGCACCACTACACCCGGCAGATCGCCGACGCCGTCGACGTCCCCGTCGTCAGCATCGTCGGCGAGACGGCCGCCGCCGCGCTCGCGCGCCGGCCCGGGCTGCGGGCGGCCGGTGTCCTCGCCACCGAAGGCACCGTCGCCGCGGGCGTCTACCAGCGGGCGCTCGAGGACCTCGGCGTGACCGCGCTCGTACCCGACGCCGCCGGCCAGGCCGTCGTCACCGCCGCCATCTACGACGGCGTGAAGGCCGGGGCGCCGGTGGACCTGCCGGCGCTGCTGGCCGTCGCGGAGGGGCTGCTCGACCGCGGCGCCGAGGTTGTCCTGCTCGGCTGCACGGAGCTGTCCGTCGTGGCCGAGGGCGCCGGCCTGCTCGACGACCCGCGCTTCGTCGACTCCCTGGACGCCCTGGCGCGCAGCACGGTCACGCGGGCGGGGCACCGCCTGCGGGAGCGGCGCTCGCCGGCGCCGGGCGCGACGCCCGCCGCTCCTCCTGCCGCCACGCCTGCCACCACCCCGGGAAGCCGCTGAGGTCCGCCAGCACCGCGTCGGCGCCGAGCACCTCGAGCTCGGCGACGGCGTGCGCGCCGGTCGCCACGAGCACCCCGGCGGCACCGGCGGCACGGGCCGCCTCGAGGTCGGCCGGGTGGTCCCCCACGTAGACGACGGCGCCCTCGGCGAGCAGCGCGTCGGCCTTCTGGGCACCGAAGCGGTCGCCGGCGACGGCGACGACGAGGTCGTCGAGCCCGGCCCAGGCGAGCACCCGGCCGACGGCCTCGGTGCGCTTGGCGCTGACGACGACGGCCCGGCCGCCCGCGGCGACGACGGCCTCGAGCGCGGCCCGGGCGTGCGGCAGCGCCGGCACGAGCGGGTGCCCACCCTCCCCGTCCGGCAGCCGGTCCTGCGCGCGGTACCGCGCCGCGACGTCGGCGAGGACCTCCGGCGTCGCCCGCCCCGCTGGCAGCAGCGCCGCCAGCGTCCCCTCCAGCGGCAGCCCCCGGGAGGCCTCGGCGACGGCGTCGTCCAGGACGACGTCCACCTCGGCCAGGGCCGCCCGCAGGCACGAGCTGATCCGCGGGCCGGAGTCGACGAGGGTCTGGTCGAGGTCGAACCCGACGACGGGGCCGGTGGGGTCGCTGCGCACCGGACCACCGTAGGAGTACCCCTCGCCGCGGCCCGGACCGTGCCCGGCCGCCCGGCAGGCCCTCCGACCGACCTGGGCAGGAGCTGCCAGGCGCCTTGACGCACGCCGGGAGCCGGGGTCCCATGGGCCGACCGGGTGACGGGGCGTAGGCACCGATCACCCGTCGTACTGGCCTGCGCCGGTGCAGCCCACGGCCCGACCGGCCGTCCCGCTCCCACCCGCTTCCCAGGAGGACCCTCCGTGCACCCACGCCCCTCGCCCGGCGCGCGCTCACGTCGCACCGCCGCCGCGCTCACCGGAGCAGGCCTGCTCCTCGCCACCGTGGGAGCCGTCGCCCCCGCCAGCGCCGCGACCCCCGCCCCCGTCGACGACTTCACCGACGGCCGCTACGTCGTCACCCTGGTCCAGGAGCCCGCGGCCACCTACGAGGGCGGCGTCGCCGGCCTCGCCGCGACGGCCCCGGCCGACGGGGAGAAGATCGACGGCGACAGCCGCGAGGTGCGGCGCTACCAGCGCTTCCTCCAGCGCGAGCAGGACGAGGTCGCCGAGGCCGCCGACGCCGACCCCGAGTACCGGTAGACGACGGCGCTCAACGGCTTCTCCGCCGAGCTGACCGCCGAGCAGGCGGCGACGCTCTCGGTCCAGCGGGGCGTGCTGGCGGTCGAGCCCGACGTGGCGCAGCACCTCGACACCATCGACAGCCCGGCCTTCCTCGGCCTCACGGGCGACGACGGCGTCTGGGGGCAGCTGGGCGGCCCCGACGCCACGGGCGAGGGCGTCGTCGTCGGCGTCATCGACTCCGGCATCACCCCCGAGAGCGCCTCCTTCGCCGGCGACCCGGTGACGGCCACCCGCGCCGGCGACGTCGGCAGCACCTTCCGCACGGCGAAGGGCAACATCGGCGTCGTCAAGGCCGACGGGGACGTCTTCGAGGGCGCGTGCGAGACCGGGCCGTCCTTCACCGCGGACCTCTGCAACGACAAGCTCGTCTCGGCGCGCTACTTCGCCGACGGCTTCACGAGCAACGTGCCGCCGGCGGACTACAGCGAGTTCGAGACGATCTCCCCGCGGGACGGCGACGGGCACGGCACGCACACCGCCAGCACGGCCGTCGGCAACGACGGCGTGGAGATGGCGGTCGGCGGGCGGGTCTTCGGCGAGGGCTCCGGCATGGCGCCGGGCGCCAAGCTGGCCAGCTACAAGATCTGCTTCGAGGACACCGACCCGGACACCGGCGGCTGCTACAACTCCGACGCCGTCGCGGCCATCGACCAGGCCGTCCTCGACGGCGTCGACGTCCTCAACTACTCGATCTCCGGCTCGCTGACCAGCTCGCTCGACGCCGTCGAGCTCGCCTTCCTGTCCGCCGCCTCGGCCGGCGTCTTCGTCGCCACCTCGGCCGGCAACTCCGGTCCCGCCGCGTCGACGGTCGCCCACAACAGCCCGTGGCTGACGACGGTCGCGGCGAGCACGCACCACTACTTCTACGGCACGGTGCAGACCGGCGACGGGGAGCAGTACCGCGGCATCTCGGTGACCGACCCGCTGCCCGAGCAGACCGAGGCTGTCCTCGCCACCGAGGCCGGCAAGGCCGGCGCCCCCGCCGCGCAGGTGCGCCTGTGCTACCCGGGCCAGCTGGACCCGGCGAAGGTCGAGGGCAAGGTCGTCGTGTGCGACCGCGGCACCATCGCGCGCACCGACAAGTCGCTCGCCGTCCAGCAGGCCGGCGGCGCGGGCATGGTGCTCGCCAACACCTCGCCGTCCAGCCTCGACGCGGACGTGCACTACGTGCCCACCGTCCACGTGGACGAGGTGGCCGGCGCGGCGATCAAGGACTACGTCGGCTCGACCGACGGCGCCACGATCGCGCTGCTGGCGGGCGACCAGACCGGCCAGGCGCCCGAGCCCAAGCCGGTCATCGCGGGCTTCTCCAGCCGCGGCCCCGCGGCCGCCCACAACGGCGACCTGCTCAAGCCCGACATCTCCGCGCCGGGCGTGAGCGTCCTCGCCGCCGTCGCACCGGGCCCGAACGACGGGCGCACCTTCGACTTCCTCTCCGGGACGTCGATGTCCAGCCCACACGTCGCCGGCCTGGGCGCCCTGATCCTCGGCGAGAACCCGGACTGGAGCCCCATGGCCGTGAAGTCGGCCATGATGACGACGGCCTACGACCTCAAGAACGAGGACGGCACGGCGGACACGAACCACTTCGACGGCGGGGCGGGCCACGTCGACCCGACGAAGTTCCTCACCCCGGGGCTCGTGTACGAGTCGGACGTCGACGACTGGCTGTCGTTCCTCGAGACCACCGAGGACGTCGACTTCGGCATCCCGGGGATCGACCCCATCGACGACCCGAGCAACCTCAACCAGGCCTCGATCGCCATCGGCGCCCTGCCGGGTCGACAGACCGTCACCCGCACCGTGACCGCCACGACCCCGGGCCTGTACCGGGTGCAGGCGGACATGCCCGGCTTCGACGTCCGGGTGACGCCGCGGGTGCTCAACTTCACGAGCGCCGGGCAGAGCAAGTCCTTCACGGTGCGCGTGACGCGCACCACCGCCCCGAACGACACCTACGGGCAGGGCTCGCTCACCTGGCAGGGCCGGGGCCTCTCGGTCCGCTCGCCGGTCGTCGCGCAGCCGGTGGCCGTCGCCGCCCCGACCGAGGTGTCGGCCGCCGTGCCCGACGGCGACGTGTCCTTCGACGTCACGCCGGGCAGCTCCGAGCCGGTCGACATCACGGTCGACGGCTTCGTGCCGGCGACGTCGCAGACCGGCGACGTCGTGTCCGGGGTCGACCTCGTGCCCGGGGAGGCGAGCGCCTCGACGGACATCTACCCCGTGGACGTCCCGGAGGGCACCTCGGTGGCGCGTTTCGACCTCACCGCGGGTCAGGGCGCGGACGACCTGGACCTCGTCGTGACGAACGCCGCGGCGACCCGCACGGTGGCCGCCAGCGCCACGGGCGACGCCGACGAGCAGGTCACGCTGCGCGCCCCGGCGCCGGGGCGCGATCGCGTGTCCTTACACAGGTACTCTC
>NZ_JBBIAA010000018.1:49607-63357 GCF_037482545.1 Pseudokineococcus basanitobsidens
CGGGTACTCGACGGCGAGCACGGGCGGGGCGTACACGCTCGACCAGTTCCTCGTCGCCGGGCCGGAGGGCAACGCGTCGGCGTCCCCCGACCCGCAGGTGAACCGTCAGTCCTTCCCGCGGCCGCTGACCGTGTCCTGGGACGGCCTCACCGAGGGCACGCGCTACCTCGGCGCGGTCCGGTACGAGGGCTCCTCGGTCATCACGGTCGTCGCCCTCGACTGAGCACCGACCGACCCGCGGCCCCGAGCGGCCGCACCACCGGCGGCCCGGTCCGAGCACCCGCTCGGGCCGGGCCGCCGGTGCGTCCGGGGTCGCCCTCCTCCCGAGGCGGCGCGACGGCGCGGCCGCCGGGCCTCCGCGTCCGAGCGGCGTCCGCGCGTCCGCGCGTCCGCGCGTCGGCGCCCCGCTGCCCCCCGCGCCCGCCTCGCCTAGCGTGGTGCGGATGCCTCCGCCGCCGCCCGCCCGCAGCGGNGACGGCGCGGCCGCCGGGCCTCCGCGTCCGAGCGGCGTCCGCGCGTCCGCGCGTCCGCGCGTCGGCGCCCCGCTGCCCCCCGCGCCCGCCTCGCCTAGCGTGGTGCGGATGCCTCCGCCGCCGCCCGCCCGCAGCGGCTCGTCGTCGCGCCCCTCCGGGCGGGGCTCCGGGCCGCGCAGCCTCGCCGACGACCTCCGCGGCCGTGACGACGCCGCGCTCGTCGCGCTCCTGCGCTCCCGCCCCGACCTGGCGGCGCCCGTGCCCGCCGACACCGGCAACCTCGCCGTACGAGCGAGCACCCGGCACAGCGTCCAGCGCGCGGTCGACGCCCGCAGCCGCCCCGAGCTCGACGTCCTCGCCGCCGTCGTCGTCCTGGCCGCCCGTGGCGCGGGTGCGACGCGCACGCCCGACGTCGCCGCGGCGTGCGGTCTGCCGCAGACCCGGACCCGCGACGTCCTCGGCCGGCAGCGCGAGCTCGGGCTGCTGTGGGGCACCACCGTCGAGCACCACCCCGTCGGCGTCCTCGCCGACGCGCTGGGGCCCCACCCCGCCGGCCTCGGGCCCTCGCTGGCGGACCTCCTCGACTCCTCCCCGCCGGTGCGGGCGCGCGCCGAGGCCCTCGGCCGGCTGATGGAGGTGCCGAGCGCCGAGGGCGTCACGGGCACGACCGCGCGTCTCGCGGAGCCGGCCGCCCTCGACGCGCTGCTGGCCGACGCCCCCGAGGGCACCCGGGGCCTGCTCGAGCGGCTGGACGCGGACGGGCCGCTCGGCCAGGTCTCCCGGGCACGCCGGGACGTCGACGTCGCCCGGGAGGTCGGCGACGTCGCCCCGCTGGACTGGCTGCTCGCCCGGGCCCTGCTCGTCCCGGTCGGCGACAGCCGCGTCGTCCTGCCCCGCGAGGTGGGCCTGGCGCTGCGCGAGGGCCGCGTGCACGCACGGCCGGTGGCGCTCGCGCCGCCGCCGGTGCCGACGCGCGCGGTGCCCGCCGCCCGCCGCGACGGACTCGCGAGCGGTGCCGCCGCCGAGGCGGTCCGCCTCGTCGACCGCCTCGGCCGGGTCTGGGGCGCCCGCCCGGCCCCCGTGCTCCGCGCCGGCGGCCTCGGCGTCCGCGAGCTCGGCCGGGTCGCCGCCGAGCTGGAGGTCGACGCGCCGACGGCGGCGCTCGTCGTCGAGCTCGCCGCCGCCACCGGCCTCGTCGCCCAGGACGGCGAGGCCGACCCCGCGTGGGCGCCGACGCCCCGCTACGACGACTGGGCCGACGGCAGCACCGGCGAGCGGTGGGCCGCGCTGGCCTCGGCCTGGCTGCAGGTGCCGCGCCTGCCCTCCCTCGTCGGCGACCGGGACGACCGCGGCAGCGCCGTGGCCGCGCTCTCGGACGCGCTCGTGCGGCCGCAGGCCCCCGTCGTCCGCGCGCTCCTGCTCGACGCGGTCGCGGAGGTACCGGACGGCGAGGGCGCCGGTCCCGACGACCTCGCCGCGCGCCTGGCGTGGCGCCGACCGCGCTGGGCACCCGCGCGGGACGCGCGGCTGCTGGCGACCCTCCTCGAGGAGGCCTCGTGGCTGGGCCTGCTCGCCTCGGGCTCCCTGGCCGGCGCCGCCCGCGCCCTCGTTGGCGACGCGGGCGGCGTCGCCGTCCCCGACGAGGAGGAGGACGGCGCCCGCCGCCGCGCCGCCGCGGCCGCCGTCCTGGACGCCGCGCTGCCCGCGCCGGTGTCGGAGGTCCTCCTGCAGGCCGACCTCACGGCCGTCGCCCCCGGGCCGCTGGAGCGCGACGTCGAGGTGGAGCTGGAGCTGGCGGCGGACGTCGAGTCCCGCGGCGGGGCGACGGTCTACCGCTTCGACGGGGGGACGGTGCGCCGGGCGCTGGACGCCGGGCGCACCGCCGACGACGTCCTCGCCTTCCTCGGCCGGGTCAGCCCGACGCCCGTGCCGCAGCCGCTGGAGTACCTCGTCCGGGACGTGGCCCGCCGCCACGGCCGCGTGCGCGTCGGCTCGGCCGGTGCCTACCTGCGCAGCGACGACGAGGCCGCGCTCGCCGAGCTCCTCGCGGAACGCCGCACCGCCGGGCTCGGGCTGCGCCGGCTGGCTCCCACGGTGCTCGTCGCGACCGCCGACCCCTCGGAGGTGCTGCGCGTCGTCCGCTCGCTCGGGCTGGCGCCCGCGGCCGAGTCCGCCGACGGCAGCCTCGTCCTGGACCGCCCCGTCGTCCGCCGGACCCCGCCGCGCCGGCCGCCGCGCCCGTCCCCCGGGCAGACGCCGCCGGGCGTGGAGGTCGCCGCCAGCCTCGTCGCCGCGCTGCGCGCCGGGGACGAGGCCGTCGCGTCGGCCCCGCCCCCACCGGCCGGCGCCCCGCTCGTGCCGCCCGCGGACCCGGCCGTCTCCCTGTCCGAGCTTCGCCGCGCGGCGACCGACCGCCGTCCCCTGTGGGTCGGCTACGTCGACACGGCGGGCGGCCCCAGCCGCGTGCACGCGCTGCCGCTCGGTGTCGAGGGCGGTCGCATCAGCGTCCGCGACCTCACGAGCGGCGCCGAGCGCACGCTCTCGGTCCACCGGGTCACCGGGACGGCGCCCGGCTGAGCCACCGTCCCCGCGGTCCGCCGAGCCGGCTCCACGGCCGCTGCGAGCAGTAGCGTCCTCGCGCAGGAGCACGCCCGGGCTGCCCCCGTGGCGGCGCGGCGGACCAGCGAGGAGGAGCACGTGAGCGAGCGCCCACCGGACCGGCCCCGGCCCGACCAGCACGGGCCCGACCAGCCCCGGCCCGACCAGCACGGGCCCGACGACGGGTCCGTCCCGCACGGCGCGCCGGCGGGGCGCCCCGGCGAGGAGCGACCCTCCGGCAGCGCCCCGGGTGGCGGCGGGTCGTCGCCGGCGCCCGGCCGTCCGACCGCCGCCTACCCGTACGGCCCGACCTCGGCCCCGCCGCCGCGCGGCGGGTCGCGCCCCGCCCCTGCGGGCGTCGCCGACGCCCCCAGGCCGGGCAGCCCGTGGCCCGGCGCGACGCCGTCGCCCGGCGACCGGCCGTGGCCCGGCGACCAGCCGTGGTCGGACGGCGGACCGCCCTCGTGGGCGCCGCCGCAGGGCCGGCCGGGGCCCGGGCGCTACGCCGGGGGTGCGCCGCCGGAGGAGGGGCCGTGGTCGGACGCCGGGGCACCGTCCTGGACGGCGCCGCCCCGACCGGTCCCCCCGGCGCACTCCTCCGTCCCCCCGGGCGGACCCGCCTACGCGCCCGGCGGCGGCCCGGTCCCGACGTCGACGGTCGTGCTGCTGGTCCTGTCCGCGCTCGCCCTGCTGACGACGGTCCTGACCGTCCCCGCGGTGCCGGGCCTCGTGCTCGCGATCGTGGCCGCCACGGCGGCCTCCCGGGACCTCGAGCGCGCCGAGCGCCTCACCCGGCTCGGGTGGCTCCTCGTCGTCGCGATCACCGTGGGCGGCCTGTTCCTGCTGCTGCTCGGCGGGATCGTCGTCCTCGGCGTCCTCCCCGGCCTGCTGTCCGGCGCCCTCGTCCCCGGCCTTCCGGGCACGTGAGGCCGTCGCCCCCTCGGGCCGCGGGAAGCCCGGGACGCGGTGCGCGGTTGGCGACTGCCAGACGCAGCAGGCCGTGCTCCCCGCCCTCCCCGCCGGGGTGCTGCCTGCGCACCCCGCCCCGGAAGGACCCCGCGTGAGCGACGGACCCCTCATCGTCCAGAGCGACAAGACCCTGCTGCTGGAGGTCGACCACCCCGACGCGCCGGCCTGCCGCAAGGCCATCGCCCCCTTCGCCGAGCTCGAGCGCGCTCCCGAGCACGTCCACACCTACCGGCTGACGCCCCTGGGGCTCTGGAACGCGCGCGCCGCGGGGCACGACGCCGAGCAGGTCGTCGACGTCCTGCTCGCGCACTCGCGCTACCCCGTGCCGCACGCGCTGCTCGTCGACGTCGCCGACACGATGGACCGGTACGGGCGCCTGCAGCTCGTCGACTCCCCCGGGCACGGGCTGGTCCTGCACGCGACCGACGTCCCGGTCCTGGAGGAGGTCCTGCGCAGCAAGAAGGTCGCCCCGCTCGTCGGCGAGCGCATCGACGAGGCGACGGTCGCCGTCCACCCCAGCGAGCGCGGCAACCTCAAGCAGGTGCTGCTCAAGCTCGGCTGGCCGGCCGAGGACCTCGCCGGGTACGTCGACGGCGAGGCGCATCCCATCGACCTCGACACCAGCTCCTGGCAGCTGCGGCCCTACCAGCAGCAGGCCGTCGACGGGTTCTGGGACGGCGGGTCCGGCGTCGTCGTGCTCCCCTGCGGCGCGGGCAAGACGCTCGTCGGGGCGGGGGCGATGGCCAAGGCGCGCGCGACGACGCTCATCCTCGTGACGAACACCGTCTCGGCGCGGCAGTGGAAGGAGGAGCTGCTGCGGCGCACGTCGCTCACCGAGGACGAGATCGGCGAGTACTCGGGCACCCGCAAGGAGGTCCGGCCCGTCACCATCGCGACCTACCAGGTGCTGACGACGCGCCGGAAGGGCGTCTACCCGCACCTGGAGCTGCTCGACGCCCGCGACTGGGGCCTCATCGTCTACGACGAGGTCCACCTCCTGCCGGCGCCGATCTTCCGGATGACGGCCGACCTGCAGGCCCGCCGCCGTCTCGGGCTGACCGCCACGCTCGTGCGCGAGGACGGCCGCGAGGGAGAGGTCTTCTCCCTCATCGGGCCCAAGCGCTACGACGCGCCGTGGAAGGACATCGAGCAGCAGGGCTACATCGCCCCCGCCGACTGCGTCGAGGTCCGCGTGACCCTGCCCGACAGCGAGCGCCTGCTCTACGCGACGGCCGAGCCGGACGCCCGCTACCGGCTGTGCGCGACGACGGAGTCCAAGACCCGCGTCGTCGAGCGCGTCGTCGCGGCGTCCACGGGCGAGCAGGTGCTCGTCATCGGCCAGTACATCGACCAGCTCGACGACCTGGGCGAGCGCCTCGGCGCGCCCGTCATCAAGGGCGAGACGTCCGTGGCGGAGCGCCAGCGGCTCTTCCAGGCCTTCCGCGAGGGGGAGATCCACGTCCTCGTCGTGTCCAAGGTGGCCAACTTCTCCATCGACCTGCCCGAGGCCAGCGTCGCGGTGCAGGTGAGCGGGTCGTTCGGCTCGCGCCAGGAGGAGGCCCAGCGCCTCGGCCGCCTGCTGCGCCCCAAGGGCGACGGGCGGACGGCGCGCTTCTACACCGTCGTGTCGCGGGACACCCTCGACCAGGACTTCGCCGCTCACCGGCAGCGCTTCCTCGCCGAGCAGGGGTACGCCTACCGCATCCTCGACGGCGACGACGTCCTCTCCGGCTCCCTGGAGGCCGAGGGCGCCTGACGGTCCAGCGCCGACGTCGAGGGCGGACACGCCCGGTCGCCCGCGCCGGGCGCGGACTTCAAGGGCCGGCACGCCCGGTGTCGGCCCTCGAAGTCCGCGCTCGTGACGTGTCACGGCTGCGTCGTCCACCGGAACGGCGCCCGACGTCGTCGTCCGCAGCGTCGGCCGCGGCGTCTGCGTGGTCGCTCGGTCGGCGCTCGTCGAGCCCTGGCGCACGGGCGGAGAGCCGCAGCGCTCCTGGGCGAGGTCTGCGCAGCTCTCCGTGCCCGGCGCCGTCGTCGTCGCGCGGACGGCGGGCGGGCTGCTGGACCTCCCCACCGGCCCGCGGGACGGCCGGCTGCACGTCGCGTGCCACCGAGAGGTCCAGGTGGGCGGTCGCACCCTCGCCGTCCACCCCTGGTCCGTCCCGACGGGGCAGTCGTCGACCTCGGCGGCCTCCTCGTCACCTGCCGGGCGCGCACGGCCGCGGACCTCGTCCTGCACCTGGACCGACCCGACGCCCTGGCTGTCCTCGACGCACTCCTGCGCTCGGGGACGTCCGAGGAGCTGGCGCTCGCCCGTGCCCTCTGCGCCGGTCGCCCGGGTGCCCGCGGCGTCATGGACCTCTTCGACCTCGTCGACGCCCGTGCCGAGACCCCGCTCGAGAGCCGGGCGAGGCTGCGGTGCCACGAGGGCGGCGTCCCGCCGGACGACCTCCAGGTCGACGTGCGCGACGAGCACGGCGTCCTGCTCGCCCGCGCGGACATGGTGTTCCGCCGCCGCTCCTCCCGCCCGGGCCTGCTGCTCCTGGAAGCCGACGGCGAGGAGCCGCACTCCTCCCCCGACGCCGTGTACCGCGACCGCTGGCGAACCAACGCCCTCGTCGCGCTCGGCCACGACGTCGTCCGCTGCACCTGGCGCGACACGCTCAGCCGCGGCGCCGTCCCGGCGATGGTGTGCGCGGCCCTCTAGCCCGCTGACGTCGCCGGGCGCGGACGTGTCGCTCCTCGACGTCCGCGCGCGTCCGCCGTCGACAGCCCGCGCCCAGGACCCGCCCAGGCGAGGGCCAGGCGAGGGCCAGCGCGGGAGAGCACACTGACGCCCATGAACGCCGCCCCAGCCGAGGCACGGCTCCTCGTCGTCGACGACGAGCCCAACATCCGCGAGCTGCTTTCCACGTCGCTGCGCTTCGCCGGCTTCGAGGTGCACACCGCGCAGGACGGCCACGAGGCGCTGCGCCAGGCCGAGCGGGTGCGCCCGGACCTGCTGGTCCTGGACGTGATGATGCCGGACCTCGACGGGTTCGCCGTGACGCGCCGGCTGCGCGAGCGGGGCCGCGACACCCCCGTCCTCTTCCTCACGGCGAAGGACGAGCTCGCCGACCGCGTGCAGGGCCTCACCGTCGGCGGCGACGACTACGTGACGAAGCCCTTCAGCCTGGAGGAGGTCGTCGCCCGCATCCGCGCCATCCTGCGGCGGACGGGGGGCGGGGCCGCCTCGGCGCCGGGCCACCTCGTCTTCCACGACCTGGAGATGGACGAGGACAGCCACGAGGTCCGGCGCGGCGGGCGCGACGTCGAGCTGTCCCCCACGGAGTTCAAGCTGCTGCGCTACCTGATGCTCAACCCGAACCGGGTGCTGTCGAAGTCGCAGATCCTCGACCACGTCTGGAACTACGACTTCAACGGCGAGGCGGGGATCGTCGAGTCCTACATCTCCTACCTGCGGCGCAAGGTCGACACGGGCAACGGCCTCGACGGGCGTCCCGTACCGCCGCTCATCCACACCAAGCGGGGTGTCGGCTACGTCCTGCGCCTGCCCCCCGAGGCGGCGTGAGCCCGGCCCGCTACGAGCAGCTGACCGCGCGCCTGCCCGCGGGGGTGCGTCGGCGCCTGCCCGCGGCGCCGCCGCAGACGGTCGCGGACGCCGACGGGGTCGCCCGCCGGCCGCCGGCCGCCCGGTGGGCCGACCAGTTCCCGCTCAGCACCAAGCTCGTCGTGCTCGTCGGCGTCCTGCTCCTCCTGGCCCTGCTCGTCACGGGCGCGGCGACGACGACGCTGCTGCGCGGGGTGCTCGTGGGCAACGTCGACGAACAGCTGCGGACGCAGGCGAACTCGCCCGGTGGAGTGGTCGACCTCCTGCAGCGCCAGGGCGGGGCGGCGTCGTTGCCCACCGACTACGCGTTCGTCCTCACCGCCGCGGACGGGAGCTTCGTCCAGGCCACCACGGCCGGTGACGAGCCGGCCCCGGAGGTCACGACGACCTTCGAGGAGGCCGAGGCGCTCGCAGGCGAGCCCTACAGCGCCACCAGCGAGGACGGCGACACCTGGCGCGTGGTCTCCGCCACCGCGAGCGTCCGGCGCACCGGCGCACCCGTCGTCCTGTCCATCGCCTACCCCCTCGACCAGGTCGACTCGGCCGTCGCGCGGGTCGGGGCCCTGTTCTGGCTCGTGGCGCTCGTCGTCCTGGTGCTCGCCGCGCTCGCGGGGCGCGTGGCCGTCCGACGGTCCCTACGCCCGCTGCGCGAGGTCGAGGAGGTCGCCGTCGCGTACGGCGCCGGGGACTCCAGCCGTCGGGTTCCGGACGCCTGGCCCGGCACGGAGGTGGGCCGCCTGGGCAGCACCTTCAACGTCATGCTGGACCGCGTCGAGACGTCACTGGCGGCGCGGGAGGCCTCCGAGGCGCGCATGCGCCGCTTCGTGGCCGACGCCAGCCACGAGCTGCGCACGCCGCTCGCGACCATCCGCGGCTTCGCCGAGCTGCACCGCCAGGGTGCCGTCCGCGAGCAGGAGCAGGTCGGCGCGGCCTTCGGGCGGATCGAGACGGAGTCGGCACGGCTCGGGGGCCTCGTGGAGGACCTGCTCGCGCTGACGCGGCTCGACGAGCAGCGGCCGATGCGGCACGACCCGGTCGACCTGCTCGTCGTCGCGGGCGACGCCGTGCACGACCTCGCCGCGCTGGCCCCCGACCGGACGACCCGCCTCGTCGGCCTCGACGGCGCCCCGGCCCCCTCGCCCGCGCCGGTGACCGGCGACGACGCGCGACTGCGCCAGGTGCTGACGAACCTCGTGGGCAACGCCGTCCGGCACACCCCGGCGGGCACGCCGCTCGAGGTCGGCGTCGGCGTCCGGCGGCACGAGGGCGGCGCCTGGGCGACGTGGCAGGTCGTCGACCACGGCGCCGGCATCCCGCCGGAGGACGCCGAGCGCGTCTTCGAGCGCTTCTACCGCTCCGACACCTCGCGCACGCGCGGCACCGGCGGCGGGAGCGGCCTCGGGCTGGCCATCGTGGCCGCCATCGTGGCGGCGCACGGGGGTGCGGCCCGCGTGGTCCCGACGCCGGGCGGCGGCACGACGGTCGAGGTGGCCCTGCCCGTCGCCGAGCCCTCGCCGGACGAGCAGGACGAGCCCTTCGACGACGACCCGGCGCCCGGCGAGGACGACGACCCGGCCGCGCCGTCGTCGTGGGGGCGACCCCCCGACGCGGAGCGCTGACGGCGGTCGGACGGGGGCACGGCGTACCGCCCCGGCGTTCATAGGGAACGTCCAGGCTGCGCCCGGGGTGCACGCACGTCCGGGGTGTCCACTGCTCGTGTCGCTCGGGGGACTCCCGGGCACGCGCCACGCGCAGGAGGACATCGTGAGCCAGCAGACCCACCCCCAGCCCCGCGACCACAGCGGCCCCTGGGGCGCCCCGGGCGCCGACACCCCGTCCCACCACCCGGCCGGCCCCCCGGCCCAGGGCCGGTACGAGGGCCGCTACGAGGGCCGGCCCGCCGGCGCCCCCCACGAGGGTGCGGCCGGCCAGGGCGGCCCCTGGCCCTCGGACCCGTGGGCCGCGCCGGCCGACGAGCGCGGGCAGCAGACGACCGGGCCGGCCTGGTACGGCGGGGCCATCCCGCCCCCCGAGCCCCCCGCCGGCGGCGGCGCCTCGCCCCGGCCCTCCCGCTCGCGCCGCCCCGGCTGGGGCGCCCTGGTGGCCGTCGGCGTCGTCGCCGCCCTCGTCGGCGGTGCCGCCGCCGTGGGGGTCGACGCGCTGACCCGCGACACCACGCCGACGGCGTCGGCGCTGGCGCCCTCGTCGAGCTCGAGCACCTCCGGGTCGAGCGGCTCGTCGGGCGCCACGGCGACGACCGGGGCGGTGGACTGGCAGGCCGTCTCGAAGAGCGTCGCCCCGAGCGTCGTCGCCATCCAGGTGCAGAGCTCGTCGGCGGCGGGCGAGGGGTCCGGCGTCGTCCTCGACGACCAGGGCCACGTCCTCACGAACTACCACGTCGTCAACGGCGCGGGCGCCGACGCGCAGATGCGCGTGGTGCTGCCCGACGGCCGCGTGTACGACCAGGTGAAGGTCGTGGGCGAGGACGCCGCCACCGACCTCGCGGTCATCCAGATCACCGACCCGCCGGCCGACCTCACGCCCGCGACGCTCGGGGACTCCTCGGCCGTCACGGTCGGCCAGCCCGTCATGGCGATCGGCAACCCGCTGGGCCTGTCCGACACCGTCACCACGGGCATCGTGTCCGCGCTCGACCGACCGGTCACGACGACGCAGGAGACCGCGCAGGACCAGAGCCAGCAGCAGCTGCCGTTCGGGTTCGCGCCGCAGCAGCAGGCCCCGGCGGAGCAGGTCGTCACGAACGCCATCCAGACCGACGCCGCGATCAACCCCGGGAACTCCGGCGGCGCGCTCGTCGACGCGAACGGCGCGGTCGTCGGGATCAACTCCTCGATCGCGAGCACCGGCTCCGCGAGCGGCGGCACCTCGGGCTCGATCGGGCTCGGCTTCGCGATCCCGTCGAACGAGGCCAGCCGCATCGCGAAGGAGCTCATCTCGAGCGGCACGGCCGACCACGCCTGGCTCGGGGTGACGCTCACGGACACGACGGCGACGGCCGACGGGACGACGCGGCTCGCCGCCGGCATCCAGGACGTCACCGCCGGCACGCCCGCCGCCGACGCGGGCCTGCGGTCCGGTGACGCCGTGACCGCCGTCGACGGCCAGCCCGTCGAGGGCGCCGAGTCCCTCACGGCGCAGCTCCGCGAGCGCGCGCCCGGGACGACCGTCCAGCTCACCGTCGTCCGCGACGGCCAGCAGTCCACCGTCTCGGCCACCCTCGGCACGCGCGCCGACGGCTGAGCGCGGCGGCACCTCGCGCCGCCCCCTCGGACGTCACCGCGCGTCTCCCTGACCACGTCACCCCGGCCGGGCCCCGCCCCGACCGGGGTGACGTGCGTCCACAGGCGCCCGCTGCCGCGAGGGCGGCGCGGGCCTGTGGACGACGGCCACGGGGCGGCGCCGCGGCGACCTAGCGTCCCCGGCACGCGGGACCGACGGGGTGCCGCCGACGAGGAGGCGTGGCGTGAGCAGGTTCGAGGTCGACAGCGCACAGGTCCAGCAGGCGAGCGCGGCGGTGCGGGCGAGCTCTGCCGCCCTCGCCACGGAGGTCGACCGCATGATGCGCTCGCTCCTGGACCTCCAGGGCAGCTGGAAGGGCCAGGCGTCGAGCCAGTTCCAGGCGGTCGTCGCCGACTGGCGCGGCACGCAGGAGCGCGTGCGCGCCTCGCTGGACCAGGTCAACGGGGCGCTCGCCGCCGCGGGCACCTCCTACGCGGAGGTGGAGGAGCGCAACGCGCGGATGTTCGCGCTGTGAGGGCGGCGGGGGGGGGGGAAGGGTAAGATCCGACCCCCCCCACCCCCCCCCCCACCCCCCCCCCCCCCCCCCCCCCCCCCCCCCCCCCTCCCCCCCCCCCCCCCACCGCGCCGGCCCCGCCGCGCCTGCCCCGCCGCGCGCGAGGGGCGGCTCCGGCGGCGCAGGGCGGTCCCGGCGCCAGGGGCCGGCTCGTGGCTGCGACGTACCCTGGGGGCGATGAGCGCCGCGACAGCACCGACCGCCCCCCGGGGCGCCGTCGCCCTGGGCCTGCCCGGAGTGCGCCGGGCCCCTCGGGACGCGACGGACCCGGCGGCCGTCGCCGCGGCGACCGCCGGCCGGCCTGCCGCCCCGGGGCTGCTCGACCCCTCCGGCCGCACCGCGGTCGACCTGCGTGTCTCGCTCACCGACCGCTGCACCCTGCGCTGCGGCTACTGCATGCCGCCCGAGGGCCTCGACTGGATGCCCGACGACGAGCTGCTCACCGACGACGAGGTGGTGCGCCTCGTCCGGCTCGCCGTCGAGCGGCTCGGCGTCCGCGAGGTCCGCTACACCGGCGGCGAGCCGCTCCTGCGCCGGGGCCTGGAGCGGGTCGTCGCCGCGACGACGGCCCTGCGCACGGCGGACGGGTCGCCCGTCGAGGCGTCCATGACGACCAACGCCCTCGGCCTGGACCGGCGCGCCGCCGGCCTGGCCGCCGCCGGGCTCCGCCGCGTCAACGTCTCCCTCGACACCCTGCGGCCCGAGCGCTTCGCCGCCATCACCCACCGCGACCGCCACGCCGACGTGCTGCGCGGCGTCGCGGCGGCGGCGGAGGCGGGGATCGGGCCGGTCAAGGTGAACGCGGTGCTGATGCCCGGCGTCAACGACGACGAGGCGCCGGACCTCCTCGCCTGGGCCCTGGCGCACGGCTACGAGCTGCGGGTCATCGAGCAGATGCCGATCGACGCCCAGGGGGCCTGGTCCCGCGACGGCCTGGTGACGGCCGACGACGTGCTGGGCAGCCTGCGCGCCGCCTACGACCTGGAGGCCGACGACCCGGCGACGCGCGGCGGGGCCCCGGCCCAGACCTACCGCGTCCGCCCCCGCGGGGCCGACCCGGCGTCGGCGCCCCTCGGTCGGGTGGGGGTGATCGCCTCGGTGACCCGCCCCTTCTGCGAGGCGTGCGACCGCACCCGGCTGACGGCCGACGGCCAGGTCCGCAGCTGCCTGTTCTCCACCTCGGAGACCGACCTGCGCGGGCTGCTGCGCGGCGGTGCCCCCGACGACGAGGTCGCCGACGTCTGGCGTGCCGCCATGTGGGGCAAGGCCCCCGCGCACGGCATCGGCGAGGCCGAGCCGCTGACGACGAGCGGGTTCGCCCGTCCGTCCCGCTCCATGAGCGCGATCGGCGGCTGAGGGTGGACGTGACCGGCCCCGTCGCCGTGGTGACGGACGGCGCGGACCGGGTGGTCCGTGACGGCGTCCGGCTGCGCGTGCGCCTGTTCGCGGGCGCCGCGGCCGCCGCCGGGACGGAGGAGGACGTCGTCGACGTGCTGGCCGGCGAGGCCGGGGCCGTCCCCGTCGTCGACGACCTCCGCCGCGCGCTCGCGCGCCGTCACCCCGCCCTGGGCCCGGTCCTCGAGGTGGCCACCGTCCTGGTCGACGAGGTGGCGGCGGGGCCCGACGAGCCGCTCGCCCCGGCCCCGCAGGACCCCTCGGCGCCGCTGCCCGTCGTGGACGTGCTGCCGCCCTTCGCCGGTGGCTGAGGCCGCTCCCGCTCGAGGGGCCGTCGCCGTGGTCGTCGTCCCGCCTGGCGACCCCCGGCACGTGGCCCTGGTGCGCGCCGCGGAGGCGGAGCTGCTGCGCCGGTACGGCGACGGGTCGCTCGAGCCGCCCGAGGGCGCCGCGACGCCGGAGCCCGCCGACGTGGTCCACCTCCTCGCGGTGGGGCACGACGCGGAGCCGCTGGGCTGCGCGGTGGTCGCGCCGCTGCTCGCCGCCGGCCCGGGCGTCGGCGAGCTGAAGCGGCTCTTCGTACCCGCGTCCGCCCGCCGCCGGGGGGTCGCGACGGCGCTGCTCGCGGCGGCGCAGGAGGCGGCCCGCGCCCGCGGGCTCCGTGGGCTCCGCCTCGTCACCGGGACCCTGCAGCCCGAGGCGATCGCCCTCTACGAGCGCGAGGGCTGGCAGCCGGCCACCGCCTACGCCTGGGCCGACGACCCGATGACCCGGACCTTCGGCAAGGACCTCGACGGCGGGTGAGGGCGCGAGGCGACCTGCAGAAGGGCCGTGGCGAGGACGTCGTCCCAGGTCAGCAACCCTGCGCCGTCTTCGAGGCGCACCGTGGTG